>CAYLZO010000004.1:49573-58778 GCA_964387775.1 uncultured Anaerolineaceae bacterium | reverse complement strand
CGTTATTGAACAAGACGTCCAGGCCGCCAAAGGCGTCCACGGTGGCCTGTACGGCGCGCCGGCAGTCGGCGGCCCGGCTCACGTCGCAGCCCAGGGCGAAGGCCCGCCCGCCCTCCGCCTCGATCTGCCGGGCCACAGCCTGGGCGCCGGCTTCGTCGAGATCGGCGACGGCGATCGCTGCCCCCTCGCGAGCCAAGAGTTGGGCCGTCGCCCGCCCGATGCCCGAGGCGCCACCGCTGATCAGCGCCACTTTGCCTGTCAATCGCATCCGACCCTCCGGTTACGACGCGGCATTGTCCCGCACCCACGAGGCGAGCCAGCGCTGCGCCTCTCCCACCCGCTGCCGGTCCTGCTTGAACAGGCAGGTGACCGGCCCCGGTTGCCCTTTCTCCAGGCTGGTGTACATGTCGTACAGGCAAGAATTGCACGAGATGCAGTCGGTGCCGCTGCCGCCCCGGCCCTCCAGCCAGCGCTGCGGCAGGTCCGGCTCGCTGATGAGCGGGCGGCAGAGCGCCACAAACTCCACGGCGCCGCGCTGGAGGATCGCCTCAAGCCGCTCCACGTCCCGATTGCCGCCGACCAGGATGAGCGGAATGTCCAGGTCCAGCCGCTCGGCGTAGGGCAAGAAGTAGCTCTGCTTGGCCGGGTCCTTGAGGCGCGTGTGGGACTCGGGCGCGGGCACCGGCCGGAAGCCCAGCTCGGCCTCCGGGCGGACCAGGCACTCCCACGTCCCACCGCTGACCTCGATGGCATCGAACCCGGCATCGGCGATCTCGCGGGCCAGCTCGGGAAAGGTGTCCAGGTCGAGGCCACCGGGCAGATAGTCGGTGCCGTTGAGCTTGATCAGGATCGGGAAATCGCCGACCTTCTGCCTGGCCCCGGCGACCACTTCCCGGGCGAGCCGCACCCGATTCGCCGTCGAGCCGCCGTACTCGTCCTGGCGGCAATTGGTGTAGGGTGACAGAAAGCGGCCCAGCAGCCCACCGTGCGCCGCGTGGAGCTGCACGCCGTCGAATCCTTCGCCTTGGATGCCGGCGATGCTTTCCACCAGGCAGTGGACCAGCAGCCGGACCTGCTCCGTTGAGAGCAGCCGGGGCCGCTCGATAGGAAAGGGCGAAGGCACGTCCGACGGCGCGACGCCCGGGTAATCGACGCTCAGTTGGGCCACGATCTTGCAGCCGGGCGCCGTGGCGTGGACCGTCCGGGCCAGCCGGTCGTAGCCCTCGATGCGGACCTTCTCGTAGGCGAAGGCTTCGGGCCGGGGCAGATCCTTGTCCAGCAGGCCGTCCGGTATGACCGAAGAATCGCCGGTGATGATCAGGCCGACGCCGCCGGCGGCCACCCGGCGGTAGATGTCCAGCACCTCGTCCGTCATCCGCCGCGCTTGCAGGATCGCCGGGTCCCAGGTCGCCGAGCGGACCAGGCGGTTGGGCAGTGTCAAGGGGCCAATTCGGCCTTCAGAAAAGAGTTTATAGTGGTCTCGCTGCATATTTACCTACTCCAATGCTCATCCATCCGCTGTCAGCTTCCGCGCTGCCCACTCATTGTAGCCCCTCACCACCATCACGTAACCGCTCAGCATCTCGTCCACGGCCCGGCCACCGGTCAGCGGAGCGCCAGGTTGAACTTGAGTGCCGCATCCACCTCGACCATCTTTTCCGCGCTCAACTGTCCGATGGGATGAACTTCCAATTCCCCCCGCGCCGGTCGCAATCGTGAAGCTGGGCCAGCTTGCTGGATCGTGGCTATCTGGGCGCAATTGACTGCACTCCGCTGCGGCAGGCCGCTTTCCCCAGGCTCGACAACCACCAAGAAGGGGTAGGGTTTGGGCGGTATCGCCCGTGTTGTAATGGCCACGACCACCGTAGTCGGGCTATAACGATTGCCTACGTCGTTCTGAACCACGAGAGCAGGGCGCAGTCCGCCCTGCTCACTGCCCTTGACCGGATCGAACTGGACCCAGTAGATCTCACCTCGCTTAACCATCATCGCCCCAAGCCTCCGCCACAGCGCGGGCGCTCGCCTCAGCGAACTCGCTGGCTTCTTGAGCATAGAAGCGGTACCCTTCGGCAGCCAAATCCGCCTCGTACTTGGCCTTGCTCTCGGCCAAAACACGGGCGATGAGCGCACTTCGGCTTAGCTCAAGACGGGCAGCTTCCTGGTCTGCAAACTCCACCAGGTTCTCCGGCAGCGAAACGGTAACTTTGCGAACAGATGCGATTTCCTCCAAGATGACTCACCTCCAAGCCCTGAAATTCGGATTGATCCTACCACGCATTGGGACATCTGTCCAGTCATACCAGCAGGAGATCCAAATCATCAATCTAGCTGTACCCACCCACTGCCACCCGCCGCACCGCCCGCTCGTTGTAACCCGTCACCACCATCACGTAGCCGCTCAACGTCTCGTCCACAGCCCGGTCGCCGGTGTCCACCAGCAGCGGCGCCGTGCCCAGCGCGTGCAGCTTGTCCGGCGTGCTGACGACGACCACGTTCTCCGGCCCCACCCGCTCGATCACCCGGGGGCTGATCTGCTGGTTGCCCCGCCCAAAGAGATAGCCCTGCCCACCGATGGGCGTGACCACGATCCGAGCCTCCCGTCCCTCGATCAAGGCCAGCAACTCCGCCTCGTTCACGTCCGCCGCCACCAACCTGACCTCCCGCTGGCCACTATCCACCGACCACTGCCCACTCTCCACCACATCCACCCCCAGCAACGTCTTTTCCACGCCCAACGCCTCCGCAATCGCCCGCGTCGTCGTCCCCGGCGCGAGGATGTAGAGCACGCCCGGCTCCATCTTGGCCGCCACGTCCTCGGCGATGGCCGCCAGGGAGGCCGCCTCGCCGCTGCTGGGCACCTTCTGGCTCTGCACCAGGCGCGAGCGGAAGGGCACCCGCAGATAGCCGTACAGCCGCGCCGAGAGGGAGCCCTGCCGGAAGGCCACCTCGTCGATGTCCATCACCTCCGCCTCGCGCAGCTCGGCGACGCGGCCCTGGAGGTAGAGGGCCGCCAACTCGCCGGCGCTGCGCGGATGCGTGGCATAGACTGCCGAGTGGATTTTCACCCCGGCCGGGATGCCCAGCGCCGGCAATCCGCTGCTGCCGATGGCCTCGTAAACGTCGCGGGCCGTGCCGTCGCCGCCGGCAAAGAGCAGCAGGTCGACGCCGTGCTGCTGCATCTCGCGGGCGGCTTCTCGCGTGTCTTCTGCCGTCGTCGCGCCGGGCGTGATGAGGCCAAGCACCGTCGGCTCAAACCCAACGGCGCGGGCGGCATTCTCACCCATCTCGTCGGGATAGGTGACGATCTCCAGCTCGTCCACCTGGCGCAGCCGGGCCAGCGCCTCGACGGCGCGGTCGTGGGCGTGGGGCTCGGCGCCCAGCTCGCGCGCCCGCCGCTGGATCTCGGCCCCGTCGCTGCCCTTGAGGCCCACCCGCCCGCCGAGGCCGGCGACGGGGTTGACGATCAAGCCCAGTCTAGCCATTTGCCGATTTGCTCATTTGCCCATTTTCCTCCGGTACGCCCGCCACGTCATCGCCCACCGGTCCGGATCGTCCAGCGGCTCGTGGTCGATGCTGTGGATCGTGCTGCAATGCGGCGCGGTCTTGACCCGCCCCGGGTCGGTCCGCGCCTCCTCGGCGACGTGGGCCAGGATGGCCGCGTACTCGTCCAGCTCCTGCTTCGAGTAGGACTCGGTCGGCTCCAGAGTGCAAGGCTCGGGCACGACGAAAGGGTGGTGGCTGGTCCAGTAATGCACGCCAAAGTCGGCGGCGCGCAGCCCGAGCTCCTCCGAGTGGACGCCGGTCTCCTCGGCCAGTTTCTGCCAGCTATAGCGCACCTGCTCGATGCGGCGTTTACCCTCGGCGTAGGGCGCGCTCGCGCCGGGGATGGCCCGCACTTTTTCCAGCAGGTAGTTGTTGTTCAGCACGGCGACCTCGGCCACCTGGCGCAGCCCCTCGGCGCCGAGGCTCATCACCCAGGCGTAGGCCTTGAGGATCACCGAGGCGTTGCCGTACCAGGGGCTCACCTTGCCGATGCTGTCCGGCCGGTCCCAATCGAGGGTGTAGCGCTCGCCGTCAAAGGCGACCAGCGGCACCGGCAGGAAACGCGCCAGCGCCGCAGATGCGCCGACGACGCCGGCCCCCGGCCCGCCGCAGCCGTGGGGCGTGGAAAAGGTCTTGTGCAGGTTAAAGTGGCAGAGGTCGAACCCCGCCTCGCGGGCGCGCGTGATGCCCAGGATGCCGTTGGCATTGGCCTGGTCGTAGGCGCACAGCCCGCCCGCCTCGTGGACCACCCGCACAAACTCGGCGATCCGGGGGTTGAAAATGCCCGTGTCCTCGGGATTGGTGATCATCAGCCCGGCGGTCCGCGCCGAGACGGCGGCCTTGAGGGCCTCCAGGTCGGGGTAGCCGTCGGCGTCGGGGTAGAGGGTGACGACACGGAAGCCGGCGGTTTGGGCGCAGGCGGCGTTGGACGGGTGGGAGAAAATCGTGGTTAAAACCTCGTCACGCTGCCCGGCCTCGCCCCGCGACTCGTGGTAGGCGCGGATGATGGCCGCGTTGGCGTAAATCGCCGCCGAGCCGGACGCCGGTTGCAGCGAAAAGCGGTCCAGGCCCGAGATTTCCTTCAGCATCTGCTCAAAGCGCCACATCACCGCCAGGATGCCCTGCACGGTGTCCGCGTCCTGGAGCGGGTGCAGGGCGGCCATCCGGGGCGAGGCAGCCAGTTGGTCGTGGACCTTGGGGCTGTACTTCATCGTGCACGTGCCCTGGCCGACGTCGACGTTCAGGTCGGCGCCCAGGTTCTCCTGCGACAGCCGGACGTAGTGGCGCAGCACCTGCGGCTGGGCCAGCTCGGGCAGGGCCGGCGGCGCCTTGCGGCGCAGCGTCTCGGGCAGGGCGTCCAACGGATGCGTGGCATCCGCCACGTCCCCCACCTGCTCGCGGATGCCCGGCTCGACCTCGGGCACGAGGACGCCGCGCTGGCCCCGTCGGCTCAGCTCAAAGATGATGGGCTCGTCCCAGCGGGCCTGGTGAAAACGGCGCAGCTTGGGCCGTTCGTTCGTGATGTCCCTCATCGCACCACCTCCGCCAACTCGTCCGCCAGCCGGTCGATGTCGGCCTGGCTGTGGACCTCGGTCACGCTGTAGAGCGCGCTCTGGCCCAGATCGGGGAACTCGGCGCTCAGGTCGGCGCCGCCGAAAATGCCCCGCGCCCGCAGCGCCCCGTTGACCTCGGCCACCGTCCGGCCCATGCCGTCGAAATTCACCACAAACTCGCCGAAATGCACGCCCCCGATCCCCGGCGCCCGGATACCCGATACCCGATCCAACCGCGTCATCGCGTACCGCGCCCGGGCCATGATGCCCTCGCCCAATTCAAAGATGCCTTGCGGCCCCAGCAGCGCCAGGTAGACGCCGGCCGTGATGCCCCACAGCGCCGCCGCCGTGCCGACCCACTCTTTGCCCTCCTCGCGGACGGCGAAGGACGTGCGCTCGTAGGCCACGTCGCCAAAGCCGTACTCGCCCGGCACCCGCGTCGGCGCGATGCCGAACAGCCGCGAGGGGTACTCCATCACGTAGCGCGGCTCGTCGCGGCTGGCGATGAACCCGCCGTGGCCGCCGCCGTACTGCATGTGCACGCCCAGCGGCTGGATGTCGCCGCAGACGAGGTCGGCGCCGTACTCGGCGGGCGGGGCCAGCACGCCCAGGGAGAGGGGATTGACGCCGACGATGCACTCGGCGCCGTGGGCGTGGGCGATGCGCGCGATCTCGGCGCCCTGCGTTTCGAGGAAGCCCAGGTAGGACGGGTTCTCGAAATAGACGGCCGCGGTCTCGTCCGAGATGGCGGCCCGCAGCGCGTCGAGGTCCAGCAGGCCGGTGGCCGGGTCATAGGGCAGCAACGCGACGTCCATCGCCCACCGGTTGTAGTCGCGGATCTTGGAGAGCTTGGCCCGGCCGATGGTCCCGCACAGCAGCGCACCCCGGCGCTGTGTCAGCCGCCCGGCCATGCGCAGCGCCGTGGCCGCCGCCTGGAAGCCGTCGTAGGTCGGCACGTTGACCACGTCCATGTCCAGCAGCTCGCCCATCATGCTGGCGTACTCGAAGAGGGCCTGGAAGCGGCCGTGGTCGTCGTAGGGCTCGCCGGCGTAGGCGGTCAGGAATTCGCCGCGGCGGTTGACCTCGTCGCAGACGGCGGGCACGTGGTGCTGATAGCAGCCGCCGCCCAGGAAGCTGAGGGCTTTGGTGCAGGGCGTATTGCGGGCCAGCAGGCCCTCGACGTGGCGCTTGAGCTCGTGCTCGGAGCGCAGCGGCGGCGGCAGGTCCAGCGGCTCGCGCAGGCGCAGGGCCTCGGGCACGTCCTCGTAGAACTCGTCCACCGACGCGGCGCCGACAGCGCGCAGCATCTCGGCCTTGACGCCCGGCTCCGAGTTGGGGACGTAGGGATAGGCCGGCATCACACGTGCCCGTAATAGTCGCGGTGGACGGCCACCGAGTAGGCAAAGTCCAGCAGCGTGCCCCAGCTAAAGATGGGGACGTCGATCTCGCGCTGGATGGCGCGGGCAAAGGGTTGCATGCCGGTGCATTCGAGCATCATGGCTCCCATGTTGGGGTGGGCCTGGTAGAACTCGACGGCCACGGCCACAAAGTCCTTCTCGGCCTTGTCGTAATGGGCGCCCGGCGGGTCGGTGCGTTTGGGCGCGTACCACAGGTGCTCGAACTCGGGACAACGGCCGTCGCCCTCGGCGCCGGTGACGACGTAATTGCTGCCCAGGTGCACGCCGACGGCCTCCAGGTGGGCGTCGGTCAACTGCGCCTCGCGGGCGACCAGGATACCGACCACCTGGTCCGGGCCGATGAGCTGCTGCGCCCACGGCACTTGGAGCAGGCTGGACATAAAGACGGGCACGTCCACGTGGGCGGCGACGTCGCGCTGAAAGTAGGCAAAGTAGCCGCACTCGGCGGCGATGGCCCGGCAGCCCATCGACTCCAGCTTTTTGGCGGCGCGCAGGATCGGCGCGCGGCAGGGCGACTTGTCGTCCTCGTGGACCAGCGCCCAGATGTCCACCCCCTCGGCGATTTCGTACTGGATGGGGAAGGGGAAGGCGCTGGCGTTGCGCACGTCGCCCGGAAAGCCGGGGTAGACGTCGTCCAGGATGATGATGCCCAGGCCCATCCCGTAGCAGCAATGGTCCTTGCGGGCCTTGATGTAGTTGATGCCCATGTCACGGTTTTGGTAGTGCATGTTTCTGACTCCTTTTGACTTTTGCGTGATTCGTGACGTATCACGTATCACGCATCACGCAGTTCAGCAGCCCCTCTCTCTCTGAGACCGGCCAGGGCCCCAACGACCCTGTCCGGCAGGGGCTTGGGCCGGTGGCTTTCGACGAGGTCGTGGACCTTTTCCTGGACGCGCTGGGCCATGTCCTTGCCGCCGGCCAGCCGCCAGATGTCGCGGTGCTCGCGGGCCAGCAGGCCGGGCACCCACAGCTCGTCGCGGAAGTGGCGGACGGTGTGTTTCTCCTGCAAAAAGTGGCCGCCGGGGCCGACCTTCTCGACCAGCCCCCGGGCCAGCGTCTCGGCGTTGACGTCCATGCCTCGGATGAAGCGCTTGGCCATGCCGATCACCTCGTCGCCCAAAACCAGCATCTCGGCCGAGCAGGCCATGCCGCTGTCCATGTAGCCCACGTCGTGGATCAGGTTCAGGCCGGCCAGCCCCTGGGCCAGGATGGAGAAGGCGCTCTCGATGCCGGCCTGAGCGTCGAGCACCTTGGCGTCGGTGGCGCCGGCCAGGCCCCAGGTGGGCAGCCCGAAGGACTGGGCCACCTCGGCCTGGGCGGCCAGCCCCAGGCTCATCTCCGGCGCGGCCATGGTCATCAGCGCCGAGCGCATGTCCATGATACCCATGTTGCCGCTCAGGCAGCAGGGCGCGCCGGGCCGGCGCAGTTGGACCAGGACCAGGCCCATCAGCCCCTCAGCGATCAGTTGGGCCACGGCCCCGGCCATCGTCACCGGCCCCGTGGCGCCGGGCTGGACCGTCGGGCCGGGAATCTGGGGCAGGAAGAGGTCGGCGGCGATGAACATGCGGTCCACGACGTCGGCGGGAAAGACAAAGGGCGAGATGGGCTCGGGGTAGGCCAGCAGGAAGGGTCGCCGGCGGAGCGCGTCCAGCCCGCCGGCGACCTCGGCGGCCATCTCGTAGATCAGCTCCACGCCCCGGGGCGAGTAGCCGATGAAGGCCAGCGGCTTGCTCGTGTTGGTGACCACCGCCTCGAATTCGTAGACGTCGGCGGCCAGGGGGTGGACGTCCTGCGACGAGCCCATGGGCATCACCCAGTCGATGTTGGGCAGCGCGTCGGCCACCTGGGCGCCCAGGGCGATGTCGGCCACGCGCGTCTCGCGGATCTCGCCGCTGAAAACGTCGCGGGTGTTGGGGCTGGCCGTGGAGGTGCCGTAGTAGCTCTTGCGCCCCTCGACCTCCATCGCCCGCCGCCCATCCCGGTCGTAGATGGTGAAGCCCTTGGGTGCCGTGCGGATGCACGCCTCGACGATGTGGCGTGGCACCCACGCCCGCTCGCCCTTGACGACAGCCCCGGCCCGCTTGAGCAGGTCACGCGCGCCGTCGTGCAGCATCTGGCAGCCGGTCTTTTCCAGGACGTCGAACGCCGCCTGGCGGATCTCCCATATCTGATCGTCGCTCAGCACCCGAAACAAAACCGAGCGGTTTTCGCTGAAAGAAGATTGGATCACGCTTGCCTCCTTGTCTCTCTCTTGGAATACTACAGCGAACTCGGAATGAAACGAATTTGTGAGTTTCCATATGTTTTCTTTCCACGTCCCATTGTTATGGTCCTTTGCCTATCGTATCCGAACCGGCGTCATGGACAGCCTGGTGCCATAGAAATTCGCCAGCAAGCCAAGTTTTAGGTTCAGGCGACGTAGGTATGCCTTGAGCCACAGGCCGAGGCTGCCACGAAAACTCGGGGTGTCTGTCGCGCAAAAAGTTAGGCAGCCGCTCATCCACGAGGGAAGCGTCGCCATAGTTGACGACAATCGCCAGGTCGGCATCGGTGACTTTCAAGTACGAGATGGCCTGTGCCTTGTGAACTGGCTCGATGGCAGGCACAACTTTGAGTTCAAGCAGACCTCGTAACTGAGTTCAGGATGCACGAGTTTGGTCACAGCTTCTACCCATCAATCAGCAATTC
>CAYLZO010000004.1:0-49473 GCA_964387775.1 uncultured Anaerolineaceae bacterium | reverse complement strand
AGTGTTCACAAAAGCATCAATCCCACCAAGTAGGGCAGGTAACGCGCTTTGCGTTGCACGCGCACGGTTGGTTCGTTCTGACCTGGATCCACCATCAAGCGAAGCATCCTCCAAGGGGTTGTCCGAAAACAACTTCGTACTTTTGCAACTAGCCTGAAATCATCCTTCGACGGAGCTCAGGATGATTTCAGGCGGCTTCTGCCTCAGAGACCGCAAAAGTCTTCCTTCGACGTGGCTCAGGATGACTTTTGCTAGTCTCGTGAGTACAAAGTTACTGATGGACAGGTCCCAAGCCAGGCTGAGTGGAAGAGAAGCGTGCTGGGTCGCGAGTCACCAAACGATGGGCTTGGCCGCCAAGCACAAGAGGGCATGGCAAGAGTCCCATGCCCTCTTGTGCCATTGACGACACAACCAAGCATCAACTACGAACAGATTTTATGTCTCGCGCACGTCGATGATCTCGTGATCTTTGATCTCTTCCAACACCGCGACGATTTCGTCTCTGGAGACATTGCGCAACTTGATCACCACATCCCAATAGCCCGGCTTCTTGGGCGCAGGCACGCTTCCGCTGGCATAAATGCCCCAGCCTCGTGAGGCAATGGCATTGGTCACCTTGGCAAACTCTCCCACTCGGTCTGGCACGCGCACCATGGCCCGCACGCCACGCACGCCGCCGCCCAGCAAGACGGCCAACTGCTCCATCATGTCGATCTCGGTGATGATGCCCACCACCACGTCCTCGTCCACGACCGGCAGGCAACCGATCTTGTGCTCGGCCATGAGCTGGGCGGCATCCTCAATGGTAGCATTTTGTCCGATGGTACAAAGATCGGCGCTCCGCACCATCACATCCTTGGCGGTGAGGTGGGAAAGGAGCCGGGTGATCTCCCATACGTTCAGGCTGCCCAGGTCAGACGGGGGAATGCGCAGCCTTTCCCGGGTGACAAGGCCCAACGGTCGCTTGCCATCGCCGACGACGGGCAGATGTCGAATTTCGTTCTCGACCATGATCTTTTGCGCCTCGGCAGCAGGCGTCGAGGGCGAAATCATGATCGGATGGCGGGTCATATAGTCTTTTACTAACATCGTGAGTTTCCCTCCGTTGGTTCAAAGACGTCTAGAATGCTTTGGATTTCGCCCAGGGCAATCGCGTTTAGACCTCTGACACCCGTCATTGCGAGCGAAGCGAAGCAATCTCTACTTGATTCAGGGGATTGCTTCGTCGCTGGCGCTCCTCGCAATGACAAATGCGATTGCCCTGAGAATTCGCCTAGTCGCCTGTTGTGACTACCGGATCGAACGTTTGCAGCGTTTCCACGGGAATGTGGCAAAAGATGCGGTGCTCTTCCGTAACCTGGCGCCAGGGCGGCGTTTCTTCCTCACAGATCTGGCCGTCGTTGGGTAGCAGGTTGCGCCGGGGACAGCGGGTGTGGAAGCGGCAGCCACTGGGCGGGCTGATGGCGCTGGGCACCGAGCCCTTCAGGCGGATATGCTTCTGCGTCGCCCGGGGGTCGGGGACAGGCACGGCCGAGAGCAGGGCCTCGGTGTAGGGGTGGTAGGGCGGGGCATAGATGGCGTCCGCCGGCCCGATCTCCATGATCTGGCCCAGATACATCACCGCCACATAGTCCGAGAAGAAACGCACCACGCTGAGGTCGTGGGCGATAAAGAGCAACGTCGTGTCAAGCTCATCCTGGACCTGCAACAGCAGGTTGAGGATCGCAGCCTGGACCGATACGTCCAAGGCGCTCACCGGCTCGTCGCAGAGCACCAGTTCCGGACGGCTGGCCAGGGCGCGGGCGATGCCCACGCGCTGTTTCTCACCACCACTGAGCTGCCGGGGCAGCCGGTCGTAGTAGTTTTCCCCGAGGCGCATCGATTTCAAGATCTTGATGACCTCGTCTCGCACCTGATTCTTGGGCACGGTCTTGAAGCGGATCATGGGCCGACCGATCTGCTGGCCCACCGTGTACGATGGGTTCATGGTCGAGTCGGGGTTTTGGAAGACCATCTGCAATTCCTGGATGAGCCCCTCGTCACGTTCCGAGATATCGCTCGTGACGTCAAAGCTCAGGAATTGGCCCTTGCCACTGGTGGCTTCTTCGAGACCGATGATCGTCTTGATCAGGGTACTCTTGCCACAACCCGATTCGCCCACAATGCCCAACGTTTTTCCTTTGAGCACCTCAAAGGACGCCTGTTCCACGGCTTTTACGTAGCGCTTCTCGCCAAATCCCAGGACGTCCTTGAGTGAACCGCCCTGAACCTCATAGTACTTGGTCAGGTCATCCACCTCGAGGATCGGCTCTCGTTCCCGCTCCTCGGCGGCGAGGGTTGGCACTTCGACGTCCTCTGTAGGCTCCCACTGGCCGGCGTCGATCTCTTCGGAAAAGTGGCAGCGCGCCCAGTTCTCGGTGCCCGGTATCTTGCGCAGTTCGGGATGCTCCTCCCGGCAGCGTTCCCGGACATAGTCGCACCGGGGCGAAAAGATGCACCCGGCGGGACGGGCGTTCGGCGGCGGCACCCGGCCCCGAATCGGATAGAGGATGCTTTCCGCCTTGTCGGCGCCCAGCTTGGGCACGCAGCGCATCAGCCCCTGGGTGTAGGGGTGCTGGGGGCGCAAAAAGATGTTTTCGACCGTGGCGCGTTCCACCATCTCGCCGGCATACATCACGCCGATGCGCGTCGAAACGCGGGCCACCACGCCCAGATTGTGGGTGATGTACATGATGGCCGTGTCGAAATCCCGCCGCAATTCGGCGATCAGGTCCAACACGGCCGCCTCGACGGTCACGTCCAGGGCCGTGGTCGGCTCGTCCATGATCAGCAGCGCCGGGTTGTTCAACAAAGCCATGCCGATGACCACGCGCTGCTGTTGGCCGCCCGAGATCTGGTGGGGGTAGCGGCGCATGACGTTGGCCGGATCGGGCATGTAGACCCGCTCCAGCATCTCGATGCACTTCTTTTCGGCTTCTTTGTCGCTCATGCCCCGGTGGACGGTGAGAACCTCTTTCATCTGGTCGCCGAGGCGCATGGAGGGGTTGAGGGCTTGCATGGGGTCCTGGTAGACCATGGCGATCTGGTCGCCGCGCAGCCGGCGCAGTTCCTCGCCAGTGACGCCCACCAGCTCTCGTCCCTGGAACTTGATGCTGCCCCGTTTTACGTAGCCGTTCGCCCCCAAAAAGTTGACGATGGCCCAGGCGACGGTGCTTTTTCCACAACCTGACTCGCCCACGATGCCGTGGGATTCGCCACGGTTGATGTCAAAGGATACGTCCTGAACGGCCTCGATCTCGCCCCCCCGCACCTTGTAGGCGACTGCCACCTCTTCGAGTCTCAAGACCGGTGGTCCCCCAGGTCCTGTTGGTTTGTAGTCAGTCATTTCGCCTCCTCTACTTCTGGTAGCGGGTCATCTCTTCGCGCAAGCCGTCGGCAAAAAGATTGAGACCGATGACGAGGGTCGAGATGGCCAAAGCGGGCCACAGTACGGCCAAGGGATTGGAAAAGATGTTCCGGCGGGCCTCATTTACCATATTGCCCCAATCGGGGTCTGGGGGCGGCAGGCCGATGCCCAAGAATCCCAGGGTGCCGATGGCAAAGATGGCGTATCCCACCCGCAGCATGGCATCCACCAGCAGAGGGCCGCGGGCGTTGGGCAGGATCTCGCGGAACATGACAAACCACACGCTCTCGCCCCGCGTCTCGGCGGCGCGGATGTAATCGCGGGTCTTGATGTCCAGGGCCAGGCTGCGGGCCAGCCGGGCGACGCCCGGCGCCCCCGTGATGGTGATGGCCAGGATCACGACCAGGTCGCCCTGGCCCAGGGCGGCGATGACCACCAGGTAGAGCACGATGCGGGGGAAGGCGATCAGCGCGTCGAGCACCTGCATGATGACCTGGTCCCACCAGCCGCCGCGATAGCCGGCGTTGAGGCCCAGCACGGATCCCAGGGACAGCGAGCCCAACACGCCCCAGATGGCCACACCCCCGGGGATGGAGACGTTCGTGTCGCCGGGCAGACGGGTCTTGAGCAGGATCACCTGCGTGCCCTGCATCAAGCGCGAAAGGATGTCCCGGCCCAGGTGATCGGTGCCCAGCCAGTTGGTGGCGTTGGGCGGTAGGTTCTGGACAAAGTCCGACGCATTGGGGTCGTGGGGCGTCCAGAAGAGTGAGAGGAGCGCCGCGATGAGCCAAAAGAGCACCATGATCAGGCCGACGGTGGCGACTCGGGATTCAAAAACGATCGACAAGCTCTTCCACATCTTTTGTAGACGGGAGGGCTGTTTCGCGGGCTTGGCCGCTGTTGCGACAGTCATAGAAACCTCCTTGTCAACTATGCGTACCGGATACGCGGATTGAGCAGCGTATAGGCAAAGTCGCCCACGAGCCGCGTAATCACGGCAATAAGGACCGTCACCATCGCTGCCGCCTCGATGGCATAGAAATCGCCAAAGATCGCGGCCCGATAGATATAGTTGCCCAGCCCGGGATAACCAAAGATCACCTCGGTGACGACGACGCCGCCCACCAGCCAGTTGACGTGCAACATGATAATCGTGATAGGCGCCATCAGGGCATTACGGATGGCGTGGCGCATGACTACGCGCCGGTAGGGCATGCCCTTGATGATGGCCGTGCGGATGTAGGGCGAGTCCATCACCTCGACCATGCTGGCCCGCGTCATGCGGGCCACGTACCCCAATTCGATCAGGGTCAGCGTTAGCACGGGCAATACGAGCATGATGGGTGTTTCAAAGATGGCATCGGTGCTGAAAAAGAGGGGCATGGGGAAAAAAGGCTGGTTCGGATCGCCTGGCTTTTTCAGCCAGATGACAAAGATGAGGATCAAGAGGACGCCGATGACAAACTCGGGCGTGGCCGTAGCCCCCAAGCCGCCGATAGAGATGATACGGTCCAGGATCTTGCCCTCGTTGATGCCGGCGATGATGCCCAGCACCAGGGCCAGGGGCATCACCACGGCGAACGCGACCCCGGCCAGGATGAGGGTGTTGCGGATGCGGGGGACCAACGTCACGGCCACAGGTCGGCCGAATTCGAGCGACTTGCCGGGATCGCCGCGCAACATCCCCTTGAGCAGCGGGGTGTATTCCTTCGGGCCATCGCCCTCTTTGCGGAACCCGGCCTTGGTCCGCACCCAGACCTCCGCTCCCTCGCCGCGTACCCACTTGACGGCACGGTTCTGGCTATCGAGCCCCCAGAAGTATTCCTGGCCGCTCTCGTCGGTTTGCCAGGCGCCGCTCACCAGGTGAGACGTGGTCGAACCATCCTCTTGCCGTTTCAAAGCCAGCAGCCGCCCCTCTTCCATCTTCCAGCGGGTCAACTGGCCATCCACATCCGCCCACCACTCCTGCTCACCGGTTTGGGGGTTCTTGGCCGTTACCAGCGGCTGGCCCACCTTGCGGCTGACCCGCCAGTCGTTGCCGATCAGCCAATCGAGATACCTTTGCAGCAACGGTGCATCCAGGCCCAACTGGGCGCGGTAGGAGGCTCGCTGCTCGGCGGTGGACTCGATGCCCAGGATCTTGACCGTGATGTCACCACTGCCCACGTCGATGAGCACAAAGAGCAAAAAGGAGACCAGCAGCATGGTGACAATCGTCGAGATGATACTACGTATGATGAACCGAGCCATAGGTTCACTCCTTCGTTTATTGGGGACATAAAAGGACAGGATGTCCCATTCCCCCTGACCTGGGCGCTCTGTCCAGGCCAGGAAAACACAGAATCACCTAGCCACCAGCAGAGCGAGACTCCGTTGGCGCCAGGAACGGAAGGGTCCCTCTCAGAGACCAGTGCCGGCTTGCCGGGGATGGCAAGCCGGCACTGTCATGATCGCACTAGCTCTTGATCCAGACGTCGTAGAGCAGGTCGTAGGCCGTGGGGTGGGCTTTGACGTTCTGGAACTTTTTGTTGGTGATGTTCCAAACGCTCTTCCAGTAGCTGTTGAAAACCGGGCCGCGCTCCTGCATGATGTCTTCCATGTCACACATGATGGCACGCCGGGCTTCAACGTCCAGGGTAGCTTGCGCCTCGCGCAACAGTGTCTCGAACTCGTCGTCGGTCCAGCGCGTCTCGTTCCAGTTGCCGATCGCTTCCTCGGTGTAGGCCAGGGGCAGGACCATCACCGCCAGGGGTCGGTGCGTCCAGGAGGTAATGCCCAGGTCCACCTCGGTCCAGCGGTCCCAATAGCCGGCCGGCTCGGTGATGTCCAGGATGATGTCAAAGCCGGCCGGTTTGGCCAGCTCCTTCAACGCCTGGGCGATCTCGGGCTCGGCCTGGTCGTTCTTGGTGGCCAGCGTGACTTTGAGCGGCAGCTCGAGACCCTTTTCATCCGCGTACTCTTGCAACAGCGCCTTGGCGCCCTCCGGGTCGTACTCGGGGATCGGCTTTTCGCAGTAGGCGGGGTGTACGGGCGCCATGTGGGCGTCGATGGACAGCTCTCCCTCGCCAAAGTAGGCGAGCTGCAAGATCTTGGCCCGGTCCTGGCACATCTTCATGGCGTTGCGCACACGCACGTCGTCCCAGGGCTCCAGGTCTACGCGCATGCGTCCCAGCAGGCACTGCGACGTGCTGACGGCACGAACGGCCAGGTTGGGATTGTCCTTCAGGGCCAAAAAGTCGGTGGGGCGAGGATCGTACAGGTTGTCCACCTGACCACCCTGCAACGCCGCGACGCCGGCGTCCTTGTCGGTGGAGATGTAGATCAACTCGTCCAGGTAGGGCAGCGGTTTGCCATCCGCGCCGTTGCGCCAGTAGTCTTCACGGCGTTTGAACACGGCCCGCTCGCCCTCGGCGTACTCTTCCAGCAGGAAGGCGCCGGTGCCCACGGGCTGCTTGATGATGTCCCCCTCAAAGTCCCGGTGCAGGACGATGGCCGGATAGTGGAACATGTGCTCCGGCACGCCGATGTCGCCGTAGCTCAGGTGCAGGCGGATGTGATAGTCGTCCACCTTTTCCACCGACTGCATACCGTCCAGGTAGGCCAGGAGCCCGAGCATCGAGGACCCCACGTCCTCGTTCAGCCACTCGCCAAAGGTGAACATCACGTCTTCGGCCGTAAAGTCGTCGCCATTGTTCCAGGTGACGCCTTTTCTCAGGTAGAGGTCCCAGGTCTTGACGTCCTCGCTGGCCTCCCACTTTTCCAACAGATAGGGGCGGGTAATGTTGTCGGGGCCGGTCTCGGTCAGGTACTCCCCAAACTGGCGCACGATGTTGGCCCCCTCAACCCAGGAGAGGCGAGCGGGGTGATCGAGAAGCTGGAGCTGCATGGAAGCGGTGTAAGTACCGCCTCGCTGGGGGCCAGTCGCCTCTGTGGGCTCGGGGGCCTCGGTGGCAGCCGGCTCCTCAGGCTCTTCGACCGGAGGCTGGGTGGGTTCCTCTGTCGGCCCACAGGCCGCCAGGAAGGCGCTGGCGCCGGCGAAGGACATGCCCAACAGGGTGGCGTTGCGCAGGAACTCGCGGCGGGTAACGCGCCCCTTCTGGTAGAGGTCTTTCAGTTCTGGGATGTAGGGGTGCGCCTCGTCGTTTTCTTTCTTGCTAAAGAATTCCATTCTTTTACTCCTCCTTACGTATAATCTTTTCCTCAAGTCAGGAGGGGGCAGACAACCAGGTAGCGTCTCCACTGCTCACTCCCGACCCCGCTTTCTCTCTATTCCTTTTGTACCACCTCCTTCCCCTCTTTGAAGAAGCTAACGCGAATAAATGGCAGTCTGAAGTTGTCCAGCAGGATCTGGCTCAGAATGGAACGACACGATTGACCATCCATTGGCTACGAACTCGATGCACTGATTATACCATAGCCCCGATACGAAAGCAAGTAGCCTTTTCGGGCTGAATAATCGGTCAACTAGCGGTCCGTCCTTGCCCCGGCCAGGATCTCCTGGATCCGCCCCTTGACCTCTGGCGCGAGCGGCTCAGGCCGGTGCTCACAAATGATCTCTTTGACCCGGGCGTTGAGCCGCCGGCCCAGCGTCGTGCCCCCCTCGGCCAGCCACTGCTCCCGCCGCCCCCGGTCCAGCAAGCTCGGGTACCAAAAGTCGCGAAAGCGGGCCAGCGTCTGCTCGGTGTCCATGAAATGCCCGCCGGGGCCGACGTCGTGGATCTCGTCCAGCATCAGCGTCTCGTCGCTGACCTCGATGCCCTTCATCAAGTGGTCGGCCAGGGCCACCAGCTCGTCGGTGAGGGCGATCATCTCGAAGGACGTGGTCAGCCCGCTCTCCAGGTAGCCCACGTCGTGGATGAGATTGGCGCCGCTGAGCTTGGCCATCAGCACCGACAGCATCGCCTCGACGGCCGCCTGCTCGTCCAGCACCTTGGCGTCGCTGCAACCGGCGTAGCCCCACGTCGGCAGGCCGTACCAGCGGCCGATCTGGGCGATAGCCGCCTTGGTGAGCTGGAATTCGGGCGAGCCGTAGCAGATCTGGGCCGATTTCATGTCCATGTGGTGCAGGCCGCAGCCAAAGACGAACGGCGCGCCGGGATTCTTGAGCTGGTGGACCACCAGGCTGCTCAGGATCTCGGCCAGGGCCAGGGCCAGGCCGCTGGCCATCGTAATCGGCCCGGTGCCGCCCATCAACGGCGCCGGCGAGTGGACGATGGGCAGGCGGTGCTCGGCCATCAGCAGCAGCTTGTCCACCGCCGACTCGGACTGTTGCAGCGGCGAGCTGGGCTCGGAGTAGAGCAGGATGTGCTGCTGCTCCGCCAGCGCCTCGTAGCCCCCAGCGACGGCGGCCGCCATGTCGATGGCCCGCTGGCAGGTGGCCCCGTCGTCGGTGACGAACACCAGCGGCTTGGTCGTGTGCTCCAGCATGAGGGCCATCTGCACGTCGTAGGCTATCTCGGGCTCGACGCCTTGCCCTGAGAGACTCGAAGGGTCAGCCGGGATGCCGATGGACATGACAAAGTGGATGTTGGGCAGGGCGTCGCACAGGTGATAGCCGTCGACGAGGTCGGCCTGGGTGAACCGGCGGTGCTCGCCCGTCTCCGGGTCGAGAAAGTTCAGGCAGTCCGAGCCGGTGCCGAACCAGACCTTGGTGTCCTCCAGGAACACCGCCGGCTCGCCGTCCCGGTCGCACATCACGATGCGCTCCGGCGCCGAGGCGATGGCCTCCTCCACCAGTGCCGCCGGGAACTTGACGAGGCTGCCGTCGTGGACAAAAGCCCCTGCCGCCTTGAGCATCTCCAGCGCCCCGGCGTGGTGGAAGCGGATGCCCGTCCGCCGCAGCACCTCCAGCGCCGCCAGGTGCAGGTCCCGCATCTGGCTCTCCGACAATACCGCAAACTGCGGCCCGCCGAACAACACCGAATTCACCGTCTTTATGCGACCTCCTCCTCCCCGATTCCCAGGCGCCCCAACGCCTCCCCCATCCGCCCCAGCGCCGTCTCGATGTTCTCCAGCGAGTTGGCGTAGGACAGCCGCAGGTAGCCCTCGCCGTTGCGGCCGAAGGAGGTACCGGGCAGCACGGCCACGCCGGCCTCCGCCAGCAAATAGTCGGCCAGCTCGGCCGAGGACTTGCCAAAGGCTTCGACGTTGGGAAAGACATAGAAGGCGCCCTGGGGCAGCGGGCAGCGCACGCCGGGGATGGCGTTCAGCCCCGCGACGATGCGGTCGCGGCGCCGGCGAAAGATCTCTACCACCCTGTCCACGGCGTCCTGGGGGCCGGCCAGCGCCTCCAGCCCGGCGTACTGGGTGAACGTCGCCGTGCAGCCCACCGAGTGGGTGAGCAGCAGGTCCAGCTTCTGGGCCAGGCTCGCGGGCGCGATCCCATAGCCCAGGCGCCAGCCGGTCATGGCGTAGGTCTTGGAAAAGCCATCGGCGATGACCGTGCGCCCGGCCATGCCCGGCAGGGTGACGATGCTGGGCGCCGGTGCGTCGTAGACTAGCCGGGTATAGATCTCGTCGGACAGGACCCACAGGTCCCGCTCGCGGGCGGCCTGGGCCACGTGGGCCAGCGTCTCGGGGCGGTGGATGCCGCCCGTGGGGTTGCTGGGCGAGTTGAGGAGCACCAGCCGCGTCCGGGGGCTGAGCGCCGCGTCAAAGGCGTCCAGGTCCAGGTCGTAGCCGGTCGCCTCGACCAGGGGCACCGGCACCGGCGCCGCGCCGACCAGGCTGATGGCGGCCGCGTAGCTGGGAAAGCCGGGGTCGGGATAAATCACCTCGTCGCCCGGCTCCAGCAGGGCCAGCATCGGCAGCAGGATGAGGGGCTTGGTGCCCGGCGCGACGACGACCTGCTCCGGCGCCAACTCGACGCCGCGCTGCTGCCCGGCGTGCTCGGCGATGGCCCGGCGCAGGGCGGCCACGCCCGAGGGGGGGTTATAGCGCGTCTCCCCGGCGGTAATGGCCCGGACGCCGGCCAGGGCGACGTGGGGATAGGTCTCAAAATCGGGCTGGCCGATCTCCAGGTGGATGACGTGGCAGCCCTGGGCCTCCAGCGCCTGGGCGCAGGCCAGCACGGCGTAGGCGCCCTCTTCTCTCAAGTGCGCGATGCGCTGAGCAAATGACATAACGAGTACACCAGGCGAGTCTCTACAACAAAATGTTGAGCGTATCTCGGATCGCTGCATCTGCCTCTGGCGGCAGCCCGGGCGGTTCGTGTCCGTCCAACAGCCACTCCACGCGGGCCGTGGCTCGGGCGCGGGTGTCTAGTTTGCCAGCCGCCTCCCACATGGGCCGGTTCTGGCGGTCGGCCAGCGCCGGCTGGAACAGCTCGGAGCGCATGAATTGCACGGTGTGGGCGTCCATCAAGTAGTGGCCGCCGGGGCCGACGCGGTCGATGACTTGCACGGCCAGCGACGCATCGCTGACCTCGACGCCGCGCAGGGTGCGCAGGGCCATGCCCACGATCTCGTCGTCGATGACCATCTGCTCCAGCGAGGCGGTGTTCATGTTGGTCACCATGCCCAAGGCGTGGTGGATGTAGTGGCAGCCACCCATGGCCGCCAGCAAGAAGGTTGCCATCTTTTCGTAGCCGGCCTGCGCGTCGGGCACTTTGCTATCGGTCATGCCGCCGGAGCCATAGATGGGCACCTGGTAAAAGTGGGCCAGTTGCGCCGCCGCGGCCTGCATGATGCCGAATTCGACGGCGCCGCCCAGGTAGCCGCCACTGCGCATGTCGGCCACGCCGGGGATGTAGCCGGCCAGGACCGGCGTGCCGGGCTGCACCAACTGGGTGAGCACGATGCCGCTCAACTGCTCGGCGTTGAGCTGCACGAGCGTCCCGGACAGCGTCACCGGTGACGTGGAGCCGGCCATGGGCGCGGACGAGAGGGCCACCGGCAGGCCGTGCTTGCACCACTCGATGAGAATGTCGGTGACGCCGGTGTCCAGGAGCAGGGGGCTGACCATCCAACTGGTGATGCAGGAGAGGAAGGGACGCGCTTGCAGGGCGTCGAGGCTCCCGGCGAGCCGGGAGCCCAGTTCGATGACCTGTCGCGCCCCCGCCAGCGAGTACACGCCGCCCATGACGTGCTTGCCCGTGTTTGCCAGGGAGGCGTAGAACCGATTGACCGGCAGGTCATCGTCGGGCACGTCGGTCGGGGTTACGGGGATGACCACAAAATCGCAGTGGGCCAGGGTGTCGGCCAGGCGGGTCAGGTCTGCCAGATCGCGGAGTGTGGCCGGGCGGACCGTGTCTGTGCCCAGATCGAGCATCGTCGTCGGCGAGCCGCCGGTGCCGGCGTATACCCGTTTGCCCTCCAGCTCCATGTCCCGCGCTGGGTCGCGGCCGGCCAAGAGCACGCGCGATGGCACGGTTTCCAGCGCCTCGGCGATCATGGCCTCCGAGACGTACACCCGCTGGCCGTCCAGCCGCGCGCCCCCCTGCCGGTAGAGGGCCAGCGCCTCCTCATTCTCGACGTGGATGCCGGTGTGTTCCAGCACTCGCAGCGAGGCCTGATGAATCTGCTCGATCTGCCCTTCGCTCAAGGGGCGATATTGCCCGCCGCTTACGCCCGGTCGTGCCACTCCTTCACTCTCCTCAGGCTCGGCCTCCATCCCTGCCATAGGTTTCGTGACCTGCGGCAGGGATGGAGGCGCCTCTTGTCATGCTGGTTCGCGTCGGCTCAGCACCTCGGCGATGATTTCTTCCGCTTCGAGCGGCAGGGGCGGCACCTCGCGCTCGGCCAGGATCTCTCTGGCGCGCTCGTTGGCGCGGGTTGCCATGTCCTTGCGCCCCTTTTTGTCCCAGCGGTCGTAGCGCATCCGGTCGAGGACCGCCGGCCGCCACTGGGCCCACTTCCAGTTGTCCAGCGTGTGGTCGTCGGCCAAAAAGCCGCCGCCCGGCTTGGCGCGATGGATCGCCTCGCGGGCCAGCGTCCGCTCGCTGACCTCCACGCCGCCCAGGATGAAGCGCACGTCGCGTATAATTTCGTCGGCGATGACCAGCATCTCCATGGACGAGGTCGAGCCGTACTCGATGTAGCCCACGTCGTGGTTCAGGTTGCAGCGGCAGAGAAAGGCGGTGTAGATGCTGATGGCGGCCTCGATGCCGGCCTGGGCGTCGACGACTTTGCTGTCGGTCGCCCCGGCCGCGCCCCAGACGGGCAGGCCGTAGTAGCGGCACAGGTCGGTCCAGGCAGCCATGCCCAGCGGCCACTCGGGCGCGCCGTAGCTGACGATGGCCGACTTCATGTCCAGGGCAGCGGTGTTCATGCCGTACAGGAACGGCGTGCCGGGCCGCACCAACTGGGTCAGCAACAGGCCGACCAGCGTCTCGGCGTTGCCCAGGGCCAGCGCCCCGGCCAGCGTGATCGGCCCGCCGCCGCCGGTATTGGGCGAGGGCGGATAGGTCACGGGGATGCCCTTCTCGGCGCAGAAGAGCAGCTTGTCCACCGACTCGTCGTTAAAGAGCAAGGGCGAGATCGGCTCGGCGTAGAGCAACAAGAACGGCTTTTCGCGCAGCGCCTGCTCGCCGCCGGCCACAGCGGCCGAGATGCGATAGATGGCCTCCATGTCGCCCCGGTCCTTGGCCGTGTAAAGATTCGGCTTGGTCGAGCCCCGGATCATGCGGATGAAGCTGTGCAGGTAGTGGTCCTGGGTCGGCACGTCGGAGGGCGTGGCCATGGACATGATAAAGTCGATGCTCCCCAGCCCGTCACACAGACGGGCGATGGCCTCGACGTCGTCGGCCGTGCACAGGCGGCGCGCGCCGGTCTCCAGATCCAGGGTGTAGATGCAGTCCGAGCCCGGCCCGAAAAAGACGTTGTCGCCTTCTAGCGGCATGGTCAACTCGCCCAGGCGGTTGTGCATGGGGATGCGCGACGGGGCCGTGGCGATGGCGCTCATGACGAGATGCTCGGGGATCTTGAGGCGAGGTTCCCCTGAGCCGGTCGAAGGGCGCGACTCCCAGGCGCCCGCTTCCAGTAACAATTGGCGGCCGGCCTCACTCTTCATGACGATGCCGGTCTGCGACAGGATGTCCAGGCTGGTGTAGTGGATCGCCTCGATCTGCTCCTGGGAGAGCGCCTGGATGCGTGGGTGGAGCGTCGGAATTGGGATTTGTTCAGTCACGATAGGTTTTCTCCTGGGCGTGAGAGTGGAGGCGTGATGCGTGAGCCCTTGGCAGAACGTCCTCACACACCACGCATCACGCATCTACGCCGCCAGTTCCCGCGCCTTGTCCACGGCGGTGGCAGCGTCGGGGGCGTAGGCGTCGGCGCCGATGTCCGTGGCAAAGGCTTCGGTCACGGGCGCGCCGCCGACCATGATCTTGACCGACTCGCGCACGCCGGCCTCTTGCAGGGCCTCGACGGTGGCCTTCATCTGGGTCATGGTCGTCGTCAGCAGGGCGCTCATGCCGACCAGGGTGGGCTGGTGCTCGCGCACGGCGTCGACGAACACTTGCGGCTCGACGTCGGTGCCCAGGTCGATGGTCTCGAACCCGGCGCCCTCGAGCATCATCTTGACCAGGTTCTTGCCGATGTCGTGCAAGTCGCCCTTGACGGTGCCGATGAGGTACTTGCCCACGCTGGTCGACTCGCCCTCGGCCAGCAGGGGGCGCAGCACACCCATGCCGGCGTGCATGGCCCGCGCGGCGATGAGCACCTCGGGCACAAAGAGGTCGCCGGCCTTAAAGTCACGGCCCACCTCGTCCATGCCGGCGATGAGGCCGCCTTGCAGGACCTCGTTGGGCGCCATGCCCTGGTCCAGGGCCTTCTGGACCAGTTCGGCCACCTCTTCGTCCTCGCCATCGTAGAGATTCGATGCGATCTGCTGTAGGATGTCTGCCATTTCTCTTCCTCCTCGTTTTTTGATTAGTGATCAGTGGTCAGTGATCAGCGGATAGTGATCAGTTCACCCACTTACCACTGATCACTGCCCACTGCCCACTGCCCACTACCCACTATCCATTCACGTACCCCATCCGCCGGGAAATCTCGGCGGTGACGGCCTGTAGCTGCCCGGCCAGGTGGGAAAATAGCTCGGGTGTGATCCGGTAGGCCGGGCCGGCGATGCTGGCGGCCGCGATCACCGCCCCGGTATGGTCGCGGATCGGCGCGGCGAGGGCGTTCAGCCCGGCTTCCAGCTCTTCTTCCACAGTGGCATAGCCCTGGCGCCGAACCTGCTCCAGCTCCTGCAAGAGTTCGTCTCGATCGGTGATGGTCCGGGGTGCGTACCGCTCCAGGTGGACGGGCAACGCCCGTTCGAGCTTGTCCGGGGGGAGTTGGGCCAAGAGGACCTTACCCGCCGCTGTGCAATGGGCGCACATGCGTCGCCCCACGCGGCCGATGTTCTTGACCTGGCGGGCCGGCGGCACGAACTGCTCCAGGTTGACCACCTGGCCCCGGTCGAGGACCACCAGGTTGACCGACTCCTGGCAATCCCCGGCGAGTTCCCGCAAAAGAGGACGCGCCACCTCCCGGACATCCATGTAGCTGACCACCTGCGCGGCCAGCCCGATCAGGTCGATGCCCAGTCGGTAGCGCTTGGTTTCTGGATTGCGGGCGAGCAAGCCACCCCGCTCCAGGGTACTCATCAATCGAGAGACAGTGCTCTTGTGCAGGTCCAGCGCGCGGCTCAATTCCCCGACCCCGCGCTCAGGCTTTTCCACGCTGAACGATTTCAGGATCGTGATGGCCCGTGCCACAGATTGCACTCCAGAACTGCCCTGCTCTGGCAACTCCTGCCTCCTCCACGACGGCGTGCCAAATGTAGATCTCTCCGACCCAAAACCGTCGCGAATTGTGCAACAATGTTGCACATCACGCAACTATTATACCCGTTTTTCGGCTGGTGTCAAGTGTCGGAAACTTGTGGGAAGGAGCCAGAAACGAGCAAAGATAAATCCCCGGCCGAAGCGCAGAGGCTTCGGCCGGGGATGGCGAGCACAACTTTGAGTTCTATCCCTCGTAGAGCTCGTCGGTCTTGGCGGCCATGATAAAGTCGTTTTGATGCAAACCGCCGATCTTGTGGGTCCACCAGGTGACGGTCACCCTGCCCCATTCGGTCAGGAGCGCGGGGTGGTGGCCCTCTTCTTCGGCGATCTCGCCGACGGCGTTGGTGAATTCCAGGGCCTCGGCAAAGTCCTCAAACTCGAAGGCCCGTTCCAACCGCTTTTCGCCGTCCTTCTCATAGATCTCCCACTTGGGGACCTCTGGCTTGTACTCCTTGATCTCCTCTTCAGTCGCCGGGGGTTCGTCTCCGCGGCAGGGTTCACACTTCATTTCCTTCAACGAATCCATTCAAAAACCTCCTCTGTAGTTGCTGTGTGGTGAAACAAGAGAGATTCTTCCCCGATGCCGGGACGGCGCGTCGCTCGCAAACGACGCTCGCTCTTCAGAATGACAGTGCATGAAAACCATCCTGAAATAGCACTAGTTCGATTCACAGCATACCACGAAGCATCCTTTTTGTCGAATTTATTTGAAAAACTCGGGAAATACCCGAAAGGCCAGGGGGCTTGGACCCAGACCAGACTGGATTGGATTCAAGTGCGGCTCCGTGCAGAACCGTCCGCTGCCTCTCCCGGCGCGAACCACGAGGGCCGGCTAGCCTCAGGGCGAACGAGGTACCAGCCCACCCCGAGAGCCGCCCAGGCAACAATAAAAAAAGGCACGTAGGCGCAGGCCAAGATTGGCACAAAGCGGGATTCTTCAAGCCGGTTGTAGGCCGGGTAGGGTGGAAAGTAGACAACCTCAATTGGACCCCCCTCGCGCAACGCTCCCCAGCTCCGGACGTCCAGACGGGTGCTGTCCACGATCACCGTTCCACTGGGCGTGATAAACCGGTAGCGGGCAAAGTAGTGGAAGTTGAGCTCCCCCTCCTGCCGATCGCCGATCTGCTCCACCCACAACTCGGTCACCTCGGCCGTGGTCTCGCGACTCAGCACCCACAGCGACAGATCCCGGCCCAAACTGTAAAGGAGGAGGGCCACACAGACCAGACCCAACGTTAGGAAGAGCCCACCCCCGAGCGTCCTGGCCCAATTGCGGCCTTGGGAAGAAACCCTCATGCTGACATCACCCCAGCTGTGCCCCGCCTACGCCGGCTCCCCGGACCGCGCCTTGAGCGCCAGCAACACGTCCTCGGCCTTGACCGGCAGCCGGTCGAACCAGATGCCGGTCGCGTCGTGGATGGCGTCGAGGATGGCCGGCGCCAGCAGCAGCATCGGCATCTCGCCCAGGCCGCGCACGCCGTACGGCCCCTGCGGATCGGGCACCTCCAGCACCAGGGGATGGATGTCGGGCACGTCGTGGACGGTCGGGATGAGGTAGTCGGCGTAGCTCTGGGTCCGCAGCCGGCCGTCTTGAACGATGAAATCCTCCAGCATCGTCCAGCCCTGGGCCTGGACGATGGCACCCTGGATCTGGCCCTCGACGTGAAGCGGGTTGAGGGCCTGGCCCACGTCGTGCGCCGCCCACACGTCCTTCAGTCGCACCTCGCCGGTCTCGGAATCGACCGCAACCTCGACGATCTGGGTGCCATAGCCGTAGGTCACGTGGGGGTCGCAGACGCCGGTCTCGGGGTCGAACATCGTCGTCGGGCGGGGGCGGTAGGTGCGCTCGGCCACGGCCGGCCGCTCGCCGGCCTGCCACGCCTCCAGTGCCGACTCGCAGGCCAGCTTGACGGCGTTGCCGCCCATGAACGAGCCCCGCGAGGCGCTGCAACTGCCCGCCTCGGGCACCTCGGCCGTATCCTCGGTCAGCACCCGGACCCGGTCGTAGGCGATGCCCAGTGTCTCGGCGGCCACCTGGCCCATGACGCCGATGGCCCCCTGGCCCACCTCCGAGAGGCCGATCTTGACCACGGCCCGCTCGACGTCGTCCTCGCCGTAGAGCTCGCAGCGGGCCGACGCCTTTTCGGGGAAGCCAAAGCTGTAGCACACGTTCTTGTAGCCGGCGGCCACGCCGATCCCGCGCAGCTTGCCGTCCGCCGGCTCGCCGCCGGGATTCGGCTTGCCCTGGTCGGTCCAGCCGGCGGCCTCGGCGGCGTGCATCAGCGTCTCGCGGATCGACACGGCCGGCGGCGCGATGCTCTGCGTGGCCAGCACCGAGCCCTCGCCCAGCGCGTTCTTGAGCCGAAAGACCACGGGGTCGAGGCCCAGGGCGTCGGCCAGCCGCGACATCTGCATCTCGGCCCCGAACGTGGCCTGCAGCGAACCAAAGCCCCGGAACGCGCCGCAGACGATGTTGTTCGTGAACACGTTGTAGCCGTCGATCTTGACGTTGGGCACCTCGTAGACGCCAGGGGCGATGCTCACCGCGTTGTTCAGCACCGCCGAGCTCGACGAGCTGTAGGCGCCAATGTCGGCGATGAGGGTCGCCTCGACGGCCAGCAGGTTGCCCTCGCGGTCGGCGGCGTGTTTGAAGTGCATGTAGTAGGGGTGGCGCTTGTGGTGCCCGCGAAACGACTCCTTGCGGTCCCAGACGACCTTGACCGGGCGCCGGATGCCGCGCCGGTCGAGGTTGTAGGCCGCCAGGGCCAGCAGGTGCTGGACCGACATGTCCTCGCGCCCGCCAAAGGCGCCGCCGGCCGGCGCATAGATGACGCGCACCTCCTCCGGCGGCAGGTCGAGCATATGGGCGATCTGATGCTGGTCGTCGTGGTTCCACTGCCCCGCCGAGTGGACGACCACCCGGCCCTCGTCGTCGATAAAGCCGATTCCGGCCTCCGGCTGGAGATAGGCGTGCTCCTGGTGCGGCGTCTGGTAGTCCGACTCGACGATGACCACGTCGTCCCGGGCAAAAATCGCGTCTACGTCGCCCTTGCGGATGCGCTGATGGCTCTGGACGTTGTCGGGCCAGCGCTCGTGGATGGCGGGCGCGCCGGGCTTCCCTTCGCCTGGCTCAGGACGTTGCATCGCCTCGCGCGGGTCCGTCACCATCGGCAGATCCTCGTACTCGACGCGGATCAGGTCCCGCGCCCGGCGGGCGGCCCGCTGCGTCTCGGCGATGACGAGGGCCACCCGGTCGAAAATCGAGCGCACCTTGTCGGCGCTGAGCGCCGGCTGGTCCTTGTAGATCAAGCCGTACTCGTTGACGGGCACGTCGGCGTGAGTCAGGACCGCCACGACGCCTGGCACCTGCTCCGCCTCCGACGTATCGATATCCAAAATGCGGGCGTGGGGCCGGTCGCTAAAGAGGACCTGCATGAAGAGCATGTCTTCCATCACCAGATCGCCGGGAAACCGCGCCCGCCCTGTCACTTTGTCCACTGCATCGGGCCGGAGCAGTCGCCGGCCGATGGCTTGTCTTTTCATGATCGATGAACCTCCTAACGCGTGTTTCGTGTTTCGTGTTGCGTATTGCGTGACAGATTACGGAATACGAAATACGGACTACGATTATACCCATGAAGGCCCGGTTTGACAAAATTCGGGGCGAGGGATATAATGGCCGAAAGTGGGCCAATGCTGTCCGATTAGCCTGATTCGTAGGTCGGTAGTGGTAAGGCGTTGACTGATGGGAACGGGTTGGCCCGCCCCCATCAGTCAACACCTACCACTACCCGCAGGTCAACGAAAGGACCAGAAATCCATGGAGATCAGCAGGCGGACCGATTATGGCGTCCGGGTCATTCTCGATTTGGCTACGCTTCCCAAAGACCATCGCATATCCACCCAGGAGATCGCCGAGCGGCAGAACATCCCCAGCCCGTTTCTGGCCAAGATCGTATCCCAACTCTCGCTGGCCGGCCTGGTGACCACCTACCGGGGCGCCGGCGGCGGCGTAACCCTCGCCCGCTCGCCGGCCGAGATCAGCCTGCTGCACGTCATCGAAGCGTTGGAAGGCCCCATCCGCCTGAACCGCTGCGTGATCCAGCCGGAAGCCTGCCCCGAGAACGGGCACTGTCCCGTACACGACGTGTGGGTCCAGGCTCAGGAGGAACTCACCTCGCTGTTGGACCTGACCACGTTCGACGCCTTAGCTATAGCTCCCCAAGGCGAGAAATCCTAAATTCCAGAAGGAGATTGCGCCGCAGAGCGCGAATCACGCATGAAACTGCCCCACATCCTGCGATTGTCCCTGTACCAATTCTGGCTCGGCGCCGTGTCGGTGCTGATGCTGGGCACCCTCAACCGCGTGCTGCGCGTCGAAATGGGCCTCGACCTGGCCCTGGTCGGCCTGGTGCTGGGCGGAGCCCACTACCTGGCCGCCCTGGTCGCGATTCCTATCGGCCACCGCTCCGACGTGCGCGCCTACTTTGGCTACCACCGCCTGCCCTACATCGTCGCCGGCACGGCGCTGGCCGTGCTGACCGTGGTCGCCGCGCCCTTCGTGGCGGTGTTCGTCGCCCAGGAGCCGAGTCTCCCGCGCCTGGCACTGGCCTTTGCCTTCTTTTTCGTCGAGGGCCTGGGCGTCAACGTGGGCGCCACGGTCTATCTGGCCCTCGTCACCGATCGCACGGCCGAGGCGGAGCGGGGCCGGGTGGTGAGCCTCATCTGGACGATGATGATGGTCGGCATCCTGGCCGGAGCGCTGGGCGGGGCCAGCTATCTGCGCGACTACAACTTCAGCCGCCTGGTGAGCCTCTTTGCCCTGGCTGCCGTCGCCGTGGTCGCGCTCAGCGCCGTGGCCCTCTGGCGTCTGGACCGCCGCCGCAGCGCCCCCCGGCCCGAGGGCGCGCCGCCGCTCCGCGCCTCGCTGGTCATCCTGCGCCGCAGCCGGCAGACGCGCCGCTTTTTCGTCTTTTTGCTGCTGGGGCTCTTTTTCCACTTTCTCCAGGACGTGATCCTGGAGCCATTTGGGGGCGAGGTGCTGGGCTTCAGCGTCCGGCAGACGACGTTGTTCAACGCCTACAACATGGTGGGCGTCATCGCCGGGCTGCTGTTGGGCGGCGCGTTCGTCATCCCGCGCCTGGGCAAAAAACGGGTGACGGCCGTGGGCAACCTCATCGGCGTGCTCGCCTTTGGGCTGCTGGCCGCCATCGCCCTGCGCCGCGACGCCGGGCCGGTGCCGTTCGCCATCCTGCTGATGGGCCTCGGCACCGGGGCGTTCACCGTCGGCGGCGTGTCGCTGATGATGGACCTGACGGTGGAGGGTCAGGCGGGGCTCTTTGTCGGCGCCTGGACGCTGGCCCAGGCGTTGGCCAAGTTCGGCTCGTCGGTGTTGAGCGGCGGTCTGCACGACCTGGTACTCGGCTTTGGCGGGGCCAGCCACGTGGCCTACGCCGCCATCTTTGGCCTCGAGGCGGCGGGGATGCTGCTGACGACCTGGCTACTGCTCCACGTGGACGTGCTGGCCTTTCGCCGCGAGGTGTCGGATCTGCGGCGGCTGCTGGAATATTCGTTCGGCTGAGAGCGCGGGAATGCACTGCCCGACAGCGTGACCCAGGAACAGTCTCGTCGCCCAATTCCCTGGATCACTGACTCACTGAAAAAACACTGACAGCACTGAGAACTCTCAGCGTGGTCAGCGGTCTCAGTGGTTCAGTGATTCCGAGGGAATGCCTTCGGCTCCCGTGTCGGGCAATGAAGCAAAATTCGTGGCGCGGCCAGGCAGCTTCTCGACCTGGCCAGTTTTTATTTGATCCGTCCCCAGCGCTGCCCGACGATCTGCTGGCCGGCGGGCCCCCGCGCAAAGTCGAGAACGCGCTGCACGGCCTCCGGCGGTGGATCGGCTGTGACCAGCCACAACTCGCGCGTAATCGGATAGCTGCCCTGCCCCGCCGTCTCGGGCGTGGGCGTCTCCCCTTCCACCTTGAGCACTCGGACCTCGGGCGTCACCGCGCCCATGCTCACATAGCCGATGGCCTGCGGATGCCCGGCCACGTACTCGACCACGGCCTCCGGCGACGGCGCCACCACAGCCAGCGGCGTCACGGCCTGGTCGCCCATGACCAGCGCTTCGAACGCCGCCCGTGTCCCAGAACTGGCCTCGCGGCTGACGGGCTGCACGTCCCAGTCGGCACGGCCGCCCAGCGCCCCCCAGCCGTGGAGCCGCCCGCCAAAGAGGTCTTGCAACTGCAACAGGCCCAGGCCATTCAGCGGGTTGTCGGGGTGGACGACGACGGCGATCCCGTCGCGGGCGATGGCCGTGGCTTGCCACTCGGCGGGCAGGTCGGGCGGCAGCCAGGAGACGAGGGCGATGTCAGCGGCGCCGCTGCGCAGCGCCTCCAGGCCGTAGGCCGTGCCCAGGCCGCTCGCGTCGAGGGTGACGAGGGGATTCTGCTCGTGGAAGGCCGCCGCCAGATCCTGGACCAGAGGCGCCATGGCCATCGAGCCGGTTGACTGGAGAAAGACCGGCTCGGGCGTGGTCAGCACCGGCTGACCGCAGGCGGCGACGAACAGCGCCAGCAGCGCTAGCGCAGCCAGGCCACGACGAGGCACAGCGTTCCTGCCAGCGCACAGTAGGCGGCAAAGACGTAGAGTTTGCCCCGCTTCAGGTAGCGCAGCAAGCCCCAGATGCACACGTAGCCGCTGAGGGCCGCCGCCAGGAAGCCGGCCGCCAGCGCCGGGACCTGGGCCAGCGGATCGGGGGCGGCGAACAGGTCGAGCAGCTTGAAGAGGCCCGCCCCGAAAATAATGGGCGTCGCCAGGAGGAAACTGAAACGGGCCGCGGCCGCCCGCTCGACGCCGCGAAAGAGTCCAGCAGCCATCGTCGCTCCGGAGCGGGAGATGCCCGGCGCGATGGCCGCCGCCTGGCCCAGGCCGACCACCAGCGCGTCGAGCCAGCCCAGGTCGCGGATCTCGCGGGTTCGGGCGCCCAGCCGCTCGCTGAGAGCCAGCAGGCCGGCCGTCACCAGCAAAAAGACGCTCACCCAGGCCGGCTGGCCAAAGAGCGACTCGAAGAAATCCTCCAGCAGAAAGCCGATGACGGCTGCCGGGACGCTGCCCAGGATGAGCAGCCAGGCGAGCCGCCTGTCCCGGTCCCGTTGTTCGGACTGGGGGCCGTCGGGGTCGCGCCAGTCCCAGCGGACCAGGCCGCGCAGCCACGCGGTGATCAGCGCCCACCAGTCGCGCCAAAAGTAGGCCAGCACGGCCAGGAGCGTGCCCCAGTGGACCACGGTGTCAAAAACCAGGCCCGGCTCGGGCCAGCCCAGCAGCCAGGGCACCAGCACCAGGTGGCCCGAGCTGGAGACGGGGATGAATTCGGTGGCCCCCTGGACGAGGCCGAGGATGATGGCTTGAATGAGATTCACAGTCCCTCCACGCGCTGTGTAGTGTGTACCGCCGCCCATTATACCCGCGAACGGACCAATTGACAAAACGGCTCACGGCAGATATAATGGCGGCAGTTGGCGTTGGGAAGTGAGGAGACCCAGAATGCAAGAGACTCCGACGATTGAACGGCTCAAAAATCAGCAAGAAGCCCGTGACTGGTCGCCCCTGCCGGAGCGGTGGACCTACGAGGATTGGCTGCGCCTGCCCGACGACGGCTTTCGTTACGAAGTGCTCGATGGAGAGTTGTACATGACCCCACCCCCGACGATCAAACACCAGAGAATCGTGACCGAGCTGGCGCGTCATCTGGGCAATTTCAGCACCGAGCGACAGCTTGGAGAGGTGCTGGTCGCGCCCTGTGGCGTGCTGCTGCCGGGTCAGCCAGTGCCGGTTCAACCCGACGTCCTGTTCGTCGCCACCGAGCGATTGCATCTCCTGGGCCAGGAATACGCAGAAGGCGCCCCGGATCTGGTGGTGGAGGTCCTTTCGCCGGGCAATTGGCTGTACGATCGTCGCGAAAAGTTCCTGGCCTACCAGGAAGCCGGCGTAGCCGAATACTGGATCGTGGACCCGCGAGGCGGGTCTATCGAGGTTTTTGTCCTCGAAGAGGGAGCCTACACGCTGAGGGGCAAGTTCAGTGGAGCAGAGACCGCCAGCTCGCGGGTGCTGGCCGGATTTGAGGTGGTGGTCGGCGAGGTTCTCGCCGATTAAATTTTCGACACCTCCTCAAAGATCTCCATCGTCATCTACTCTTGAAGGCCCGCAGGGCCGTGTTTTCAACCAGTCCGCCGATGGTCTCCAGGGTAAAAACCTTTCCCTTCGTCGCCTCCAGCAACTTGCGCATATCCTCCCGCCGCACCCCAAAGCCCCGGCCGTCGATGCAGGCAATGACCTGAAAACCAGCGGCCCCTTTGCGCTGGCGCCGCTGGCCAAGTTCGGCCAGGTGCTGGATGCGCGTCACCTTGTCCCTCGCTGTCCCGTCATCTTCGGTGATCTTGGCTTCGATGATGACCTGGGGGGACCACTCGTCAGGAATGACGAAATCGGGGACCTGGTCAAAGCCCTCGATCCGCTCCGCACGGCTCATCTCGCGAAAACTGATACCTGCCTGCCTCAGCCGTTCTTCGATGGCAGACTCCATGACTTTGCCTACCAGTCCTGAAACAGAGTCGCGATGCCCGGCAAAAGGACACCCCAAGAAACGCTCGTACAGCAGCATCGCATAGGGCACGCCTTCAGAGGCCAGATGCCTGACGCTGGCGAGGCCGCCACGCGTATCGGCCTTATCCAGCCGATGGATCATGTCAGGCGGCGTTTCTTTTAGCTCGGCCTGGAGCAAATGGCAAGCCGTGGCAACCATGGCTGCCACTCGCTCGTAACCAACAGGCGAGATCGACTCAAGCGCCTGCGGATTGTCTCGAACCCGGCGGTCAAAGGTCCGGGCATAGTTCTGGGGAATGTCCACGCTCGACCTTTGGCTGGCCAGATAGGCCAGTTCAGGTGGAGTAAAGCCCAGCATTGTTCTCAAAACGATGAAGACCAAGGCGTCATCGCGCAGCGCCTCCATCACATCGTCGGGCTCGACAACGTGAAAGCCGTCAGTATGACGTTTCAGCACTTCGTAGGCAGCCTGAAACGCTGGATACGCGACGAATCCCGGCCCTCGCGGCAAGAGCAGGAACGACGACTCCAAGGTGTCAAAGACCGCGTCTATGTACGCATCGACGTCCGACTCGATCTTGGGGTAGGAAACTTCAAAAGGGTAGTTGGTCTTGGAGGTCATAGTCAACGCTCTCCTCCTGGACGCGCATCGACGCCAGAAGATCCACGTCCGACAACGAGGACAACACGTGGGCAGCCAACTTGTCGATCAGGTCCACAGGATAGACATTGTGCAGAGCTTTTTGAACTCGGCCGAGCTTGTTTTGGGTAGCCGCGTCACACCTCCACCCTTTGCGGAGTTGCCAGACCACCAAACGAACCAGGTGCCCGAAGGCCAAACAGCGGGCATCCCCCGGCGATGGCTCCAAGCCTGCCTGCTGCAAATCCTCCAGGTCCGATTTCAGCATCGCCTTCAAGGTCGCTGGAGTGGCTTCGAACTCACTGGCCTGAATCGTGCCCGTGGTGCGACAGATAAAGATGGTGTCAACTACCGACGAGCCGGTGCCGTTGATGTGGATCGAGGCGCTCATCTCGGCCGGGCAGGGCAGCGTCGCGGTACAGACCAGCCCGGCGTCGAGCAGCACCACGGCGATGGGTAGATAGGCTTCCACGTCGTTGTGGTGATAGGTGAAGGCAAAGGGATGGCCCGGCTTGAGGGCACGCACAAACGTCGCGAACACCCGGCTCAGACCCTCGGTGAAGTGGGCGGCATCACGGCCCTCGGTCTCGTTGACGGTCAGTTCCTCATCACTACGGGTAGAAAGAGGCTGGAATGCAGCAGATTCATCCTGCAAGTGCTTCCTGAGCCAGACGTAGCAAAAGTCGATCAGTTCAGCGTACTGCACGTTGGCAAAATAGGGTGGATCGGTCAAGACGGCATCCAAGGCACTCGATGGCAAAACCGCAGTTTCAGCCGGACCGGCCAGCAGGTAGGCGGACTTGGCGTCCTCCGGCGCCGGAAAAGCCGATATAAAGCGGGCACCGATCTGCTCCCCGGGGATGAAAACCTTGCGCCTGGACTTGTCGGGATACTTTTCAAACGGCTTGTCACAATACGCCTTGGCACGATCGTACTTTTTCACAAAGTGGCGGAATCCGCCGCTGCCCACCCCCGGAATCCCAAGCAGCGAATTCTCACATTGGACCAGGCTTACCGGGAAACCGTGCACCGAAAAGATGTCCGAGATCTTGAGCGCGTAGGAATCGTAGCGGCACAACATGTTCTGATAGCGGAGCGTGTCAGAGAAAACGGTCAGCAACGCGTGGCGGATCGCCTCGTCCTCAACAGCCGCGATCCTGGACGCCAGCGCCTGAAGGCCCAGGAGCTGGCGGGCGTTGAAGAGTTGTCGATAGGCTGAATAGCCCCAGCGATGCAGTCGATCCGTCTCGTCCCCGGCGGGGATCCGTTCGTTGGGGACGTATTCCTGCGATGACAAAGCCAGTCGTTGTTCTGCCTTGACAAATCGGTCAAGATCAACCGGATCTGGCGCTTTGAAGAAGCGACCTTGATGACTCGGCTTGCAATGCGGACAATGATACTCCAGGGCAACAAGACGGTGGCTCAGCGGCTCTCCATTCGACTGTGGATAGGGATTCTCGTGGCCACAATGGGGACAGGCGCATCGATTGCGATGAGCCGGACCATCTACCTTCAAGTGAGCATCGCAGGTTGAACAACGCATGGCGCCCGACGCACGGTCCAGCTTCTCAACCTCACTCAAGCGATTGCAGTGTGGACAAAAGAGCACATAGTTGGGATGGCGCTGATTCTTGGCGACCACGTAGCTGGAAAAGAGATCGATGGACTTGGCGCAAACAACGCAAGGTTGGTGTTTCACCCACAGGAAGTACTTGACAGGTGCGTGCGGGTTGCCACAGTGCTTGCACTGAGTCTGATACAACCCGCTGGTTTCCGCCTCGACCGCCGTGACTACCTGTCGGGCAGCCGCTCGAAACGCCTGCCGGTCCAGGTCAGCGATCTCCTGGCGCACGATCCAATAGGCCATCGGATTGACGTCCACGCCGACGACGTGACAGCCCAGGCGGTTGGCTTCCAGGAGCGGCGTACCGCCGCCCATGAAGGGATCGCCGACGACGAGCGGCCCCAAATCGTGTCCCCGGAAGTAGGACTCGGACAACGGCCTATCGGCCTCAAACTCGGCCAGCAGCAGGGCGCGAAAGAGGGAGCCCGGCCGCCGGGCGAACCACTTGTGCACGCCGATGATGGGCCGGTAGTGCTGCTGGATCTGCTTCTCCCGTTGCGCCAGCCGCGCCACAAAGGGTACGTCAAAATCTCGCTCGATCACGCCTGCTTCCTTCGCGCTCGGTTGGCTGCGCGCACCGCGTGGGGAATAACCGGATACTCGGCCAGGAACTCGGCCTTGAACGCCGGGAACCGCCCCTCGGCGAGGGCAGCGCGCACGTCGCGCATCAATTGCAGCAAAAAGTGGACGTTGTGGATCGTCGCCAGGCGGTAGGCCAGCAACTCCCGGGCCTTGAAGAGATGGCGTAGGTAGGCCCGCGAAAAGTGCCGGCAGGTGTAGCAGCCGCAGCCGGCCTCGATGGGGGCCGGGTCGCGCTCGAACTGGGCGTTGCGGATGTTGAGCCGCCCCTGCCGGGTATAGAGCGCCGCGTTGCGGGCCAGGCGCGTGGGCAGCACACAGTCGAAAAAGTCCACGCCGCGCGCCACCCCCTCCAGCAGGTCTTCCGGCGCGCCGACGCCCATCAGGTATCGGGGCTTGCCCTCGGGCAGCAGCGGCGCGATTACGTCGAGCATCTCGTACATCTCGGCCTTGGACTCGCCGACGCTCAAGCCGCCGATGGCATAGCCCGGAAAGTCGAGGCCGGCCAGGAACTCGGCGCTCTGGCGGCGCAGGTCGGGAAAGACACCGCCCTGGACGATGCCGAACAGCGCCTGGTCATCGCGGGTCTGGGCGGCGCGGCAGCGCTCGGCCCAGGAGTGGGTGCGGGCCAGCGCTTGCTCGTTGTAGGCCCGGTCGTAGGGCTCGGCGCACTCGTCGAAGCACATGATGACGTCGGCACCCAATTGCTCCTGGACGCGGACCACCATCTCGGGCGTAAACAGGTGCCGCGAGCCGTCGACGTGCGACTGGAACTCGACGCCGTCGTCGGTGATTTTACGATTCTCGGCCAGGCTGAATACCTGAAAGCCGCCCGAATCGGTCAAAATCGGGCCGTCCCAGCCCATAAAGCGGTGCAGGCCGCCCAAGTCGGCCACGACGTCGGCGCCGGGCCGCAGGTAGAGGTGGTAGGTGTTGCTCAGGATCAGCTCTGCACCCAGCGCGTGCAGATCGCGGGGGGCGAGGGCCTTGACCGTGGCCTGGGTGCCCACCGGCGCAAAGGCCGGCGTGTCGATCTGGCCGTGGGGCGTGCGCATCTCCCCCAGGCGGGCGCGGCTCCCGGCGTCGGTCCGACGCAGCGAAAATCCGAAACTCACGAACGATCCGCCAGGTTGGCTCCGATCATCGTTTGGACCGAATGTAGGGCAAGTTGGTAACTTGCCCAGGCGCAATTTGGCAAATTGCGCTACGAGTGGCCGGATCGATGACCAAAGTAGCCAGATTCGATGGATGCGAAAGGATCAAACCAGTTCCTCGACCTGCCTCTGGAACTCTGTGATGTGGAATTGGATGAGCCGCTCGGCGCTGCGGCCGTCGCCAGACTTGACCGCCTCCAGGATGTCGCGGTGCTCCTCCACGTTGGGCCGCACGCTGCCCATCCGATCCAGGGCAAAGTAGGACAGGCGATAGATCAACGTGTACATGTCATCCAGCGCCTTGGCCAGGAAGCGGTTGCCCGACGCCTCGTAGAGCAACTGGTGAAACTTTTGATCCACGGCCAGCAGCGCCTTGTTGTCGCCCTCATGGATGACCTTTTCATAGTCGCGGAGCAGCTGCTCCCCTCGCTCGATCTCGTCCTGCGTGATGCGGTTGGCCGCCAGCCGGGCGCACATCCCCTCCAGCGTGGTGCGCACTTCGAAAATCTCGCGCATGATGGAGGCAGTGGCTGCGCGGGCTACGTGCCAGCGGCGTCGTTGCTTGACGACGATCCCCTCCTCGGCCAGACGCTCCAGCACCTGCTGGACCAACGTGAGGCTCCCCCGCGTTTCACGCACGAGCGCCTTCTCATTGATGGGCTGGGTCGGGTCTAGCTCCAGGTCCAAAATCTTTTGGCGGATCACTTGATAAAGTTGGTCGACTCGGTCCACAGTCCCCCCTCCTCAAAAGTTTCAGGCCATGCCCAGAAAACACGACATTGGCTCCTCCCACCCGCATCGAGCCGGGACGGAAGCAGCGCGAAACTCAGGGTACCACAGATCGGGCACCAGGGCAAGTGAAGCGCTGCCGTGTGAAGTACTGCCCTTAGCTGACAGCCCTTTTGCATTCTGTGTTGAAATCGGGTATAATGCGTCCGATTTGGATGGAAGCTACAACTCGAAGGGGAGTTGCCCGGTATCGTGCAGACGTGTGGGGTACTGGAAGTAAGTAGTTCCTCCCCCACCACCGGTATATCTGCAATATATCGGAGTCATAGATCCCCTTTCGAGCCCACTGCCAAGTGCAGGGGGCTTTATTCTTTCGCGCCGAGCTCGCGGCGCCTGTTTAGGAGGAACATCGTGGTTCAACGCAAGATGCTTGGTTCGGTGATGGTCGTCGGCGCCGGCGTGGGCGGCATGCGCGCCGCCGTGGACCTGGCCGACTCGGGGTACAAGGTCTATTTGCTGGACTCGGCGCCCAGCATCGGCGGGATCGTGGCCCAGTTGGGATTCATGTTTCCCACCCACGACTGCGTGCTGTGCCGGGGCACCTCGGATCACGGCTACGGCTGCTCACGCCCCTCGATCTCGCCTTTCCTGCTCGATCACAGCCAGCATTCAAACATCGAAATTATGACCAACAGCACCGTCGTCGGGGCCAAGGGGCTGCCCGGCGATTTTACGGTCAAAGTGCACCACCGCCCCCGCTACGTGGACATTGACCTGTGTATCAACTGCGACGAGTGCGCCGAGATCTGCCCCGTGGACCTGACCAGCGAGTACCAGGCCAGCCTGGTAACGCGCAAGGCCGCCTACAAGCCGTCCGTCCGCGCCGCGCCCAACGCCTACGTCATCGAGCGCGGCCCCTACTGCGATCCCTGCCGCAAGTGCGAGGAGATCTGCCCCACCAAGGCCATCGACCTGGACCAGGAAGACTGGTACGAAGAGATCGAGGTCGGCGCCATCATCCTGGCCGTGGGCTACAAGCTCTACGATCCCACGCCGGCCGAGGAATTGGGCTACGGGCGCTACCCCAACGTTGTGACCGGGCTCCAGTTCGAGCGCCTCTCCAGCCGCTCCGGCCCCACCGAGGGCGTCATCGAGCGGCCGTCCGACGGCAAGATCCCGGAGCGCATCGCCTGGTTGCAGTGCATCGGCTCGCGCGACCAGGAGCACCCCTACTGCTCGTCGATCTGTTGCATGTACGCCACCAAGGAGGCCGTGCTGGCCAAAGAGCGCCTGCCCGGCGTCGATTGCAAAGTCTTTATCATGGACGAGCGGGCCTTTAGCAAGGAGTACACGGCCTACTTTGAGCAGTCGAAGGACCTGTGGGGCGTGGAATATACCCGCAGCCGCATCTCGGAGATCAAAGAGGACCCCAACACCAACAACCTGATCCTGCACTACCCCGACGAAAAGGGCGTGCTGCGGCGCAAGACCTTCGACATGGTCGTCCTCTCGGTGGGCAGCGAGCCGCCGCCCAAGGCCGTGGCCCTGGCCGAGGACATGCAGATCGAGCTGAACGAGTACGGCTTTTGCAAAACCGACAAGTTTGAGCCGGTGGATACCAGCCGGCCCGGCGTCTTTGTAGCGGGCGCCTTTGCCACGCCCAAAGAGATCGCCGAGACGGTCATGGACGCCAGCGGCGCGGCGGCGCGCTGCATGGCCCTGCTTTCGGGCAAGTCGGGCACCGAGATCACCAAGCCCGAGTATCCGCCCGAGAAGGACGTGAGCAACGAGGCGCCGCGCATCGGCGTCTTTGCCTGCACCTGCCACCCCACCATCGACGAGGTGGTGGACGTGGACGACGTGTTGGCGGCGATGGCACGCGAGCCGGGCGTGGTCCACACCGAGGCGCTGGCCTACGGCTGCCTGCCTGGCGGCCCCGAAGCCATCCGCCAGGCCATCCGCGAGCACGACCTGAACCGGGTGGTCATCGGCGCCTGCACGGCCCGCACCCACCTGGCCCTCTTCCAGCACACCATCCAGCAGGAAGGGCTGAATCCCAACCTGCTCGAATTCGTCAGCCTGCGCGACAACTGCGCCTGGGTCCACGCCGACGATCCCGTCGGCGCGACGCGCAAGGGCAAGGAAGAAATGCGCGTCGGCGTCGCCCGGGCGCGTCACTTTGAGCCCTTCCACAAGGAGCAGCGCTCGCACGAACGCTCGGCGCTCGTCATCGGCGGCGGCCTGGCGGGGATGACGTCGGCCCTGGCCATCGCCGACGAGGGCTATGACGTGTTCCTGGTGGAAAAGACGGACAAGCTGGGCGGCAACCTGCGCCACCTCTACCAGACGGCCGAGGGGCCGAACCCCCAGCGGCTGCTCCACTCGCTGGTCAAGCGGGTGCACAGCCACGAGCGCATCGCCCTCTACTACAACACCGAGGTTATCGGCTTTGACGGCCACGTGGGCAATTTCCGCTCGCGCCTCAGCTACGCCGGCGATGGCGAGCCCGCCCGCTGCTGGGAGATCGAGCACGGCGTAGCCGTGGTGGCCACCGGCGGCTACGAGTACAAGGGGGACGTCTTTCTCTACGGCGAGGACCCCCGGGTCATCACCCAGCTGGAGCTGGAGAAGCGCTTGTCGGAGAACATCGACGAGGCACGGAAGCTGCGCCAGGTGGTCATGATCCAGTGCGTCACCGGATCGGGCCAGGAGGTGCCCTATTGCAGCCGGACCTGCTGCACCAACACGATGAAGAACGCCATCCGCATCAAGCAGATCAACCCTGACTGCCAGGTGTACGTGCTCTACAAAGACCTGATCACCTACGGTTTCCGCGAGGAATACTACACCGAGGCCCGCGAGCGCGGCGTGATTTTCCTGCGCTACGAAGAGGGCGATCCACCCAAGACGCAGATCACGGACGACGGCAAGCTCCAGGTCCAGATCCAGGACGTCGTGCTGGACCAGCCGCTCAGCTTTGAGCCCGATCTGCTGGCGCTGTCTATGGCCATTATGCCCGCCGAGACCAACCGCGAGTTGGCCCACATCCTGGAAGTGCCCCTCTCCAGCGAGGGCTTTTTCATGGAGAACAACCTGAAGCTGCGGCCCATGGACTTTACGCGGGAGGGCATCTTTTTGGCCGGCCTGGCCCACTATCCCAAGTTCATCGAAGAGACCATCTCCCAATCGCTGGCGACGGCGGCGCGGGCCATGACCTACCTGAGCAAGGATCACCTGGAAGTAGGCGGTACCGTCGCCATCGTGGACCAGGTCAAATGCGTCGGCTGCCTGACCTGCGTGCGCGTCTGCCCCTTCGAGATCCCCAAGATCGACGCGAAGGCAGTGGGTGTGGGGGCCATCATCGGCGCGGCCTACATCGAGCCGTCGCTGTGCACCGGCTGCGGCACCTGCACCAGCGAGTGCCCGGCCGACGCCATCCAGTTGCGCCACTACCGCGACGACCAGTTGGTGCTGGCCGAGGCGCCTATCCTGGGCCAGTGGCAAATCTAGGTATCAGGTATCGGGTATCGGGTATCGGGTATCCGGCATCGGGTAGCAGGGAGCCTGATTCCCTGATTCCCGGATACCTGATTCCCCGATTCCCCGATACCCGAACCGAGGAGACAAAGATGAACGACAATGGATTCGAACCCGAACTGACGGCCTTTACCTGCATCTACTGCGGCAGCATGGCCGCCGATACGGCCGGCGCACTGCGACTGACCTATCCGGCCAACGTCAAGATGTTCCGTTTTCCATGCACCGGCAAGGTGGACGTCGAATACATCTTGAAGGCATTCGAGGAAGGGGCCGACGGCGTATACATCGTCGCCTGCCCCATCGGCAACTGCCACCACGTGCACGGCAACGTGCGCGCCACGCGGCGGCTCGACTACGCCCGCGAGCTCCTGGAAGAGGTCGGGCTGGAGGGCGAGCGCCTGGGCATCTACTACATGTCGGGCAGCCAGGCCCACGCCTTTGCCAACGCCGCCAACCAGATGACCGAGCGCATCCGGCGGCTGGGACCGAGCCCGCTGCGCAAGTAGGGATTGGATATTGGGTATTGGGTATTGAAAGGTCGCTTGACACCAACCTCAAGCTAAAGTATAATTAGGACAGATTTGGTCCTATTTCGGACTCGATTGGTCCGAGATGAGAATGAGAAGCAGGTGAGAGCGATGAGCGAAGCGGCAGTGACAGCAGAGGAAATCTACCAGCAAATCCTGGAATTGCCCCAGGACACGCTAAGAGACGTGGCGAAATACGTCGAGTTCGTGCGCTTCAAGGTGCGGGACACCAAACCTGAGGTGAAGGACGAGCCGCCTTTTCGCCCGCCCAAAATCAAACTGGGAGGATTGCTAGAGGGCTACGATTTTTCGCCCGAGTTTATCGCTGAGGCGCGGAGGGAGATGTGGGGCAACTTCCCAAGGGACATCGAGTTCGATGGACCGACCGAAGAAACACCATGAAGCAGTACGTCGCTGATACACACAGCATGATCTGGCATCTGACTCAGGATCGCCGGTTGTCAAGACGAGCTCGCAAGATCCTGGACTCGGCAGATAAGGGCTATGATCAGGTGTTGGTACCCAGCATCGCGCTGGTGGAAGCGGTTTTTCTAGTACAGAGACAACGCGTGCCGGAAAGGGCGATTACAGCGTTGTTTGCGTTGTCTGAAGACCAACAAGCCAGCATCCGCGTTGTACCCTTGGATATGGCTGTTGCCGAAGCAGTGGGCGACTTTGGCCCGGCGGCCATCCCAGACATGCCGGATCGCATCATCGCCGCAACGGCCCGGGCACTGGACGTACCGCTCATCACCGCAGATCCCATCATCGCCGAGAGCGACCTGGTTGACGTGGTCTGGTAGGGCAAATTAGCAATTTGCCCTACAGGGGGGCGACCCATGACGGAAGCGACGCAAGCACAACCGATAGGCGCCGCCCTGGTCGTCGGCGGGGGGATCGCCGGCGTCCAGTCGGCCCTCGACTTGGCCGATTCGGGCGTCAAGGTCTACCTGGTCGAGCGAGAGCCGGCCATCGGCGGCAAGATGGCCCAGCTCGACAAGACCTTTCCGACCAACGACTGCGCCATGTGTATCCTGTCACCCAAGCTGGTCGAGGCCGGCCGCCACCGCAACATCGAGATCCTGCCCACCACCGACCTGCTCCGCCTGGACGGCGAGCCGGGCCGCTTCACGGCCACGGTCCGCCGCCGCCCGCGCTACATTAGCCTGGACGCCTGCACCGCCTGCAACGACTGCGTCGAGGTCTGCCCCGTCACCGTGCCCAACGAGTTCAACGAGGGGCTGAACACCCGCACCGCTGCCTACAAGCCCTATCCCCAGGCCGTGCCCAGCGCCTACGCCATCTCCAAAAAGGGCACCAGCCCCTGCAAGGCCACCTGCCCGGCCGACACCAGCGCCCAGGGCTACATCGCCCTCATCGCCCAGCAGCGCTACGAGGAGGCGCTGGAGGTCATCAAGCAGTACAACCCCTTCCCGGCGACGGTGGGCCGCGTCTGCCACCACCCCTGCGAGACCGAGTGCAACCGCGGCCGGCTGGACAGCCCGGTGGCGATCTGTGCCCTGAAGCGGTTTGTGGCGGATACGGTCTATGAGAACCGGGAAACTGGTAAATTGGGAATTGGGGAGATGGGGGAGCGGGAACTGCGGGCCTTTCCTGAGGCGCCGAGGGAGCTGCCGCCGGAGGACAAACGCCAGGTGGCGATCGTGGGCGCCGGGCCGACGGGATTGTCGGCGGCCCACTTTTTGGCGCGCATGGGCTACGCCGTGACCGTCTTTGAGGCGCTGCCGGTGGCGGGCGGCATGGCCCGCGTCGGCATCCCCGCCTACCGCCTGCCCCGCGAGGTGCTGAACTACGAGATCGACGAGATCCTCAAGCTGGGCGTGGACCTGAAGCTCGACCACCCCATCCGCAACATCGACCGGCTGTTCGACGAGGGGTTCGCCGCCGTGTTCCTGGCCATCGGCGCCCACGAGCCGCAAAAGCTGCGCATCCCCGGCGAGGACGACGCCGAGGGCGTGTTCCACGGCGTGCCCTTTCTGCGGCAGGTGGCCCTGGGTGAAAAAGTCAGACTGGGCGACCGCATTGCCGTCGTCGGCGGGGGCAACACGGCCATCGACACCGCCCGCACGGCGCTGCGCCTGGGCTCCCGGGAAGTGACCCTCGTCTACCGCCGCACCCGCGCCGAGATGCCGGCCAACGAGTGGGAGATCGACGAGGCGCTGGAGGAAGGCGTCAAGCTGGAGATCCTGACCCAGCCCATCGAAGTGCTGCACGCCAATGGGCGTGTATCGGGCATCCGCTGCGTGCGCATGAGGCTGGGCGAGCCCGACGCCAGCGGCCGGCGGCGACCCATCCCCGTCGAGGGCAGCGAGTTCGACATCGCCTGCGACGGGCTGGTGGCCGCCATCGCCCAGGCGCCCGAGATCAGCTTTCTCGACCCCGACCACGGCCTGGAGATCACCCGCTGGGGCACCTTCAAAGTCGACGAGGGGACACTGGCGACCAACCGGCCCGGCGTTTTTGCCGGCGGCGACGCGGCGGCGGGACCGGGCGCGCTCATCGAGGGCATCGCCCACGGGCGGCGCGGCGCGCTGTCCATCGACCGCTATCTGCGCGGCGTGGACCTGCTCACCCCGCGCGAACTGCTGCCCCTGCCCACCACCGAGCTGAGCCACGGCAAGATCGACGAGATGGTCGCCCGCGGCGAGGTGGACCTGGCACCCCGCGTCGAGACGCCCAAGTCGCCCGTGGCCGACCGCGTGGGCGATTTCCGCGAGGTCGAGCTGGCGCTGAGCGAGGCCCAGGCCCTGGCCGAGGCCGAGCGCTGCCTGAGCTGCGGCCTGTGCTCCGAGTGTTACCAGTGCGTGCTGGCCTGCAAGGCCCACGCCATCGACCACCAGCAAGCGCCCTACGAGGAGACGCTGGAGGTCGGCGCGGTGGTGCTGGCCCCCGGCTACCGCCTGTTCGACGCCGAGCGGGCCGCCGAGCTGGGCTACGGGCGCTACCCCAACGTCGTCACCGCGCTGCAATTCGAGCGGCTGCTCAGCGCCTCCGGCCCGACGGAGGGCCACATCGGCCGCCTCTCCGACCACGCGGAGCCACAGCGCATCGCCTTCTTGCAGTGCGTCGGCTCGCGGGACAAGGAGCACGACTACTGCTCGTCCATCTGCTGCATGTACGCCACCAAGGAAGCGATGCTGGCCATGGACCACGTGCCCGGCGTCGAGGTCCACGTCTTCCAGATCGACATGCGCGCCTTCAGCAAGGGGTTCGACGCCTATTTCGAGCGGGGCAAGGCCCAGGGCATCCACTACCACCGCTGCAAGATTTCGGCGCTGAAAGAGGACCCCAAGACCCGCGAGGTTTTGATTGATTTCGTGACCGACGACGGCAAGCTGGGTCGCGAGCGCTTTGACCTGGCCGTGCTCAGCGTGGGCATGGAGCGGCCCGAAAGCGCGGCGGCGCTGGCCGAGGCGGTGGGCATCGAGCTGGACCAGTGGGGATTCGCCCGCACCCGGCCCTTCCACCCGGTGGAGACGACGCGGCCCGGCGTCTATGTCTGCGGCGCGTTCGCCGAGCCGAAGGACATCCCCGACAGCGTCATCGAGGCCGGCGGCGCGGCCTCCGCTGCTCTGGCGACGATTGGCGAGGCGCGGGGCACGCTGGTCAGCCCGGCCGCCTATCCGCCCGAGATCGAGGTCAAGCCCGAGGACGAGCCGCGGGTGGGTGTGTTCATTTGCAGTTGCGGCAGCAACATCGCCGGCGTGGTGGACGTGGCCGACGTGACCGAGTACGCGGCCACGCTGCCGGACGTCGTCCACGCCGAGAATACGCTGTACACCTGCTCCGCCGACTCGCTAAAGTTGATCCAGGAGCGGGTGGCCGAGCACAACCTGAACCGGGTCATCGTCTCATCCTGCACGCCGCGCACCCACGAGCCGATCTTCCGCGACACCATCCGCGAGGCGGGGCTGAACCCCTACCTGTTCGAGATGGCCAACATCCGCGACCAGGACTCGTGGGTCCACGCCCAGTGGCCCGAGCTGGCGACGGCCAAGGCCCGCGACCTGACGCGCATGGCCGTGGCCCGCTCGCGGCGCTTGCGGCCGCTCTACACCCAGGACCAGGGCCTGTTCCACAGCGCGCTGGTCATCGGCGGCGGGGTGGCCGGGATGACGGCGGCCCTCAACCTGGCCGAGCAGGGCTACGACGTGACCCTGGTCGAGCGGGAGGGTGAGTTGGGCGGCTACGCCCGCATCCTATCGCGCAGCGCCGACGGCGGCGACGTGAAGGCTTTCCTGTCCGACCTGATCGCCCGCGTCACCGGCCACCCACGCATCGAGGTGCTGACCGGCCAGCGGGTGGTCAAGTCGGAAGGGTTCGTGGGCAATTTCAAGAGCACGCTGGCCTCGACCAACGGGAGCGCCGATCCGACGCAGCGACTAATCGAGCACGGCGTGACCATCGTCGCCACCGGTGGGCGGGAGTACCGGGGGAATGCTTTCGGGCTGGGCAGCGATCCGCGCATCCTCACCCAGGGCGACTTGGAACGTGGGAAATTGGTAGATTGGGAAACTGGGAAACTGGGAAATTGGGAAACCGAGAGGCAAGCCCCCAATTTACCAAACTACCAATCTACCAATCTACCAATCCACCAATCTACCAATCTACCAATCCACCAATCTACCAATTTCCCAAACACCGTCGTGATGTTGCAGTGCGTCGGCCCCTGGAACGAGGATGACCGAGACGACGAATTCTATTGCAGCCGCATCTGCTGCTCGGTGGCGGCCAAGAACGCGCTGCGGCTGAAAGAGCTGAATCCGGCGACGCAGGTCTTTGTGCTCTACAACCGCGACATCCGCACCTACGGCTTTCAGGAGGCGATTTACACCCAGGCGCGGGAGGCGGGCGTCGTCTTTCTGCGGTACGCGGAGGGCAGCCAGCCGGAGGTCAGCACAGGTCCTTCGACTTCGCTCAGGACAAGCGGCCACCTGAGCATCACCGTCCAGGACGAGGTGCTGGGCCAGCCGGTGACGCTCCAACCCGACCTGTTGGTGCTGTCGGAGGCGGTCGTCCCGGCCGAGGGCAGCAAGGCGCTGGCCGAGCTGCTCAAGTTCTCGTGCACGCTGGAGGGCTTCTTTCTGGAAGCTCACGTCAAGCTCCAGCCGGTCGAGTTCCCGGCCGAGGGCGTGTTCCTGGCCGGCGCCTGCCACTATCCCAAGCTGCTGGACGAGACCATCGCCCAGGCGGGCGCGGCGGCGGCACGAGCGGCCAGCATCCTGTCGAAGGACGAGCTGGAGGTGGGCGGCGTCGTGGCCGTGGTCGATCCGGCCAAGTGCACGGCCTGCCTGACCTGCGTGCGCATCTGTCCCTTTGGCGCGGCGGTCATCAACCCGGCGCTGGTCGGCGTGGGCGAGATTATGGGCGCGGCCGAGATCACGGCGGCGGCCTGCCGGGGCTGCGGCCTCTGCCCGGCCGAGTGCCCGGCCAAGGCCATCCAATTGCAGCATTTCACCGACGAGCAGGTGTTGGCCAAGGAAGAGGCGCTGTTTGAGGCGATTGAGGTGGCGCTGGCAGCATAAGGAGCGTGTTCGTGGATGAGGGAATCAGCATTGCGTTGCTTCGGGAACTGGCAACGGTGGGCAAGATCGAGCTAACCCGTCACGCTGCACGACGATGTATGAAACGGAAGCTTATGCTGGAGCACATCGCATCGGCCATCTATTCCGGCGAAATCGTGGACGAGGATCCGGACGCTTGGCCCAATCCGACGGTGACAGTATTGGGGCGAGCCAAAGGATACCAGGCAGTGGAATTGGTTTGTACTGTGGTGCATGGCAAGATCCGTGTCATCACAGTGGCGCCCCCAAAGTAAAGAGGGGAGACAAGTTATGGAATATGCCAAATGCTCTTTCTGTGGTGGAAAAGTAATCGAGCAACAGATCAAGACCGAGTTTTGGTGGGGTGAGGAACTGAATATCTTTCTTGACGTTCCGGCTGGTGTGTGCCAGCGCTGCGGCGAGTTGTACTTTGACGGCCAAGTGTACGATGGCATGGCGCAGCTTGCCGCATCGCGAGAGGGAATTCAACGCGAGATCCAAGTGCCAGTTCGGCAGTTTGCCACAGTTGCTTGACGGGCATGGACAAGGGCAAAATGCTGATCTGTCACTACGACCAAGGAGAAGACATTTTGTACGTCTCTTTGGGTGATTTCGCCCCATCCATATGCGTCGAGCAGGATGATGGATTGCTGGTGCGGCTGGATCCCGACTCTGGGGAGGTGGTGGGCTTTACCATTCTCGACTTTGCGCTCCGAGCAGCCGAGCGCGTCGTCACGCCGATCCAGGCGCAGTTCAACCTACCTCAGGAAGTGGAGAAGGTCTTTGCCTAAATACGACTTTTCCAAAGCTGAACGTGGCAAGTTCTACCATCCTGACGTGGAATTCAGTTTTCCGGTCTACCTTGAGCAAGACGTCGATGACTTTCTCACCAAGCTCGCAGACGAGAAAGGCGTCAACATCCAGGAGTTGGTGAACGAATGGCTCAGGGTCAACATTCAGTTGGTCCAGAGTGTGCAACATTCGAGTTGACGCAATTGCCGTGGCTGCGGCATCTGCCTGGCCAAGGCCATCCAGTTGCAGCATTTTGCCGACGAGCAGGTGTTGGCCAAGGAAGAAGCGTTGATGGCTGTGCTCCCAGGTGCTATAGCGCAAAGTATCGAGCAGTTCCTGGAAGAGCTGCAACGACAGCAGCGAGTCCAGGCAGCATACGTCTATGGCTCCCACGCCAGGAGTACGGCCACCGAATGGAGCGACATCGACCTGGCCGTCGTTTCGCCGGACTTTGGCAACCGGTTTGAGGCACGGCTCAACCTTATGCGCCTGGCAGCCAGGATCGACGACCGGATCGAGCCCAATCCGTACACGCCGGAGGATTTCGACGCCAACGATCCGCTCGTCAGCGAGATCAAACGGACCGGCGTGCGGGTGGCATGATGCAGTGGAATAGTTTGGAGAAAAAAGACTATGGAAACGACCAAATATGTCTACTGGCAAGACAAAGATATGTGGCTTGGCTACCTGGAGACATACCCCGACTACTGGACCCAAGGTGAAACGATAGAAGAGTTGGAAGAAAACCTGCGAGACATCTACTTGGAACTTGTCAGCGGGAGCATCCCCAATGTTCGAAGGGTTGCCGAATTGGCCATAGCATGAAACGCAAGGACTTGATCCGCGAATTGGAAAAGATGGGCTGCGTGTTCATTCGTCATGGAGCAAAACACGACTGGTATCAGAACCCAAAGACAAAAGCATCTCAACCTGTTCCTCGTCACAGGGAAATCAAAAAGCATCTGGCGAGACACATCATCAAGATGCTGAGGGATGAAACCTAGCCAGCGATTGGTGGGAGGAACCGACTATGAATGACTTTGAACCCCAAGTCCTGGCCTTTGCCTGCCACTACTGCGCCTACGCGGCGGCGGATCTGGCACGAAGGAGTTGACAAAATGCCCATGCCCTTGACGTTTGAAGTGACAACAGAAGAAACTGGCGTCACAGTTTACTGTCCGGAGTTGGACCTGGTTACATGTGGAGATACCCGGGAAGAAGCCAGAGAGAATCTGGCGTCTGCTGTCGAAGAATACTACCTGTATCTCGTCGCGAATGAAGGCCAATTGGATCAGGCCAGTCAAGAACACTTGAGGCTCTATCGCTACTTCCGAGTGGAGGAACCTGCCGAAGCAACGCAGCCGGCGATGATCTTCCTTCCACTCTTCTTCGAGCAAGCGGACGTGGAGCCATCGCTGGCATGAGCCGCAAATCGTACTCGACTCGCGAATTGGTCAGGTGCCTGAGAAGGCTGGGGTTCGTGGAAGAACCACGCCGAGGCAAGGGCAACCATCGCTGGTTTGTCTTTTTGTTGGATGGTTTGAAAACACGCACTATGCTGCCAGCAAAAAGACGGGACATTCCGCCCAAGACCTATGCATCGGTGCTCAGGCAGATCCGCCTACACCAAAGCGAGTTTGCTCGAGCCTGCGACGGTAATCTGCCGCCCGAAGAATACGCCACACTCTTGCGAGTCAGGCGAGACGACGTTAACTTCAAGCCCAGAATGGACTAGGAGCCGACCATGACAAGCTTTGAGCCCCAAGTGCTGGCCTTTGCCTGCCACTATTGCGCCTACGCGGCGGCGGACCTGGCCGGGTCGATGCGGCTGAGTTATCCGCCCAACGTCAAGGTGGACGTGGGGTATATCGATGGAAGAGTTGAAGTGATTTGCTCATGAACGACCATGAGGCGCTTTGTCCCCGCCGCCCATCGCATCTATCCGAGTACGCGCAGGCTTGTTTGCAGGACCTGGCCAGATGCGGAATGGGCGACAAGGTTTCTGTGGGAGGCGGGTTGGGCCTGCTGCATTATCTCGATTACCGTCCCACCCACGATGTAGACGCCTGGTGGGATGTATCGGCTACGACAGAGGATCAACGCCGGGTAATCCAACGTGTCAAAGCCACACTCGAATCCTTTGGCTCTGTCAAAACTCGCGCCTGGGGGGACGTCATCAGCATCGAACTTGCACTGGCTGAACGGACGGTGTTTAGCTTTCAGATCGCGCGCCGTTCTGCTCAACTGCGGCCATCCGCCCCGGCGCCGTGGACGGATGTCCAGTTGGATAGCTTTGCAGATCTGGTGGCGAGCAAGATGGTCGCCCTGGTCGAACGAGGGGCGCCACGCGATTTTCGTGATATTTACGCCCTGGCTCAGGCCAGCCTGGTCACGCCGCATCAATGCTGGAACCTATGGCAACGCCGCCAGGAGTTGGCCGGCAGCGATACAGACCGTGGCCGGGCCAGATTGGCCGTAGAGACACATCTGGCCCGCATTGCCCAGCATCGCCCGCTGATGCAGATCGTCGATCCCCAACAGCGGGCCGAGGCGGAAACGGTCCGGCGTTGGTTTGTGGAGGAGTTGTTATATGCGCTCTGAGAGCAACAGCAACAGGTGGATAGACAGTGCACTGTACCCCGACGTGGAACCGCCCACGACGGTGGATACCCTGGCCGAACGGGTGGATTTCCTGGCGCGTCTCTGTGCCGCCTGGGATTTCGGCCGGCTGCCCGATCTCGATACCGTAGCCAAAATCCGGCAGCCAGAATGGCGCGAGGCGGTAGACGCCAGCCGCTTGCTGACCTCACCGACCTACCATCTGCTGCGCAGTTGGCACGGTCTGCCGCCCTTGCCCTATCTGGGACGGCAGTTGGCCCATATCCGCAATGATCCCAATCTGGCGTATGTCTAGTATCGAGGAGCCGACCATGACCGACTTTGAACCCCAAGTCCTGGCCTTTGCCTGCCACTACTGCGCCTACGCGGCGGCGGACCTGGCGGGGTCGATGCGGCTGAGTTATCCGCCCAACGTCAAGGTACTGCACCTGCCCTGCACCGGCAAGGTGGACGTCCTCTACCTGCTGCGCGCCTTTGAGCGGGGCGCCGACGCCGTGTTCGTCGCCGGCTGACTGAAGGGCACGTGCCATTACCTGGAAGGTAATGTCGGCGCCGAACGAAGGGTGAACCATGCCAAGAAACTACTGGCCAAAGTCGGCCTGGAGCCGGAGCGGCTGGAGATGTACTTTCTCTCCTCGGCAGAGGGGATTCGATTCGCGGAAATTGCGACCGAGATGACGGAGCGGGCCCGCCAATTGGGGCCGAATCCGCTGAGAAATGGACTGAAAAGGGACTGAGGTAAACCCATGGCCCGAGCAGAAGCCGTAGCTGAAATCGAATATTTGCCGCCGGACCGAGTCGTCCAGCAGCCCGTCTACTACTCCGAATCGGATGGTGAACCTATGGCCGAAACTGATATCCACGCCAACGTGCTGATCTACCTGCGTGAAGCACTCAAAGACTACTATCGGGACGATCCCCAGGTCTATGTGGCCGGCAACCTGTTTCTCTACTACGAAGAAGGGCAACCCCACAGCCGGGTCGCCCCCGATGTCTTTGTCGTGTTTGGCGTGCCCAAGGAAGAACGGCGCGTCTACAAGGTGTGGGAGGAAAGCAAAGGACCGGACATTGTGATAGAAATCAGTTCCCGCAGCACGCGGCGGGAGGATCTGTGGGAGAAACGGGGGCTGTACGAGTTTCTGGGCGTAGGCGAGTACATTCTGTTCGATCCGTTGCACGAGTATTTGACCCCCCCCTTACAGAGCTATGGCCTGGTGGAGGGCTGGTACCGGCCCATGGAACCCGAGCAGGACGAACAGGGAGAATGGCGATTCACCAGCCGCCAACTCGAGTTGGAACTGCGCACCGAAGGCAACTCTTTGCGGCTGTACGATCCCAAGACCGGGGAGAAGCTGCTGACGCCGCTGGAGGCCCAGGAGAAGGCGCGGCGGGCAACCGCGCATTGGCGTCAAGAGGCCGAGCGCCGTCGCCAGGCCGAAGCAGAGGCCGAGCGGTTGCGGGCAGAACTGGCCCGATTAAGGGCAGGAAGGGACTGAGGTAAACCCATGGCCCGAGCAGAAGCCGTAGCCGAAATTGAATATTTGCCGCCGGACAAAGTCGTCCAGCAGCCCGACTACTACCCCGAATCGGATGGTGAACCTATGGCCGAAACAGACATCCACGCTAATGCGCTGATCTACCTGCGCGAAGCACTCAAAGATTATTATCGGGACGATCCCCAGGTCTACGTGGCCGGGGACCTGCTGCTCTACTACGTCGAGGGGGATCCATTTCAGTCCGTCGCGCCAGACGTGTTTGTCGTATTTGGCGTGCCCAAGCGGGATCGACGGGTGTACAAAGTGTGGGAGGAGGGAAAAGGCCCCGACGTCGTCATCGAGTTGACCTCGTTGTCCACCTCGCGGCAGGACCGGGGGCCGAAAAAGGGCACATACGAGATGCTGGGCGTGCGCGAGTATTTCATTTTTGACCCGCTGGGCGAGTACCTGGATCCGCCCCTGGTGCGCTATCGGTTGGAGGACGGGGTGTATTGGCCAAAGGTCGGCGAACGGCTGGACAGCGCCATTCTGGGCCTGGAGTTTCGCCTGGAAGGAAATCTGCTGCGGCTGTACGATCCCAAGACCGGAGAAAAGCTGCTGACGCCGCTCGAAGCACAGGAAAAGGCGCGACGAGAGGCCGAGCGTCGCCGCCAGGCCGAAGCCGAAGTAGAACGTTTGCGGGCAGAATTGGCCCGATTACGCGAAGAATAAAGAATACTGAACAACCACGGAGGTTGAAGAATGATTGTAGCCGAACAAAAGCCTCTCGAAGAGATCAAGGGCATGATCGCCGACGCCGAGAACGTATTGATCCTCGGCTGCGGCACGTGCGTGACGGTCTGTTTCGCCGGGGGCGAAAAAGAAGTCTCCATCCTGGCCTCGCAGCTCAGGATGGCCACGCGGATGGACGGGAACGAAAAGGAGATCCGCGAGTTCACCGTCCAGCGCCAGTGCGAGTACGAGTACAACGAACTGGCGGCCGATTACGTCAACGACGCGGACCTCATCGTCTCGCTGGCCTGCGGCATCGGCATCCAGACGATGAACGAGCAATTCCCGGCCAAGCTGACGCTGCCGGGCGTGAACACCAACGGCCTCAGCCAGCCCACCGAGCAGGGCGTCTGGGAGGAGCGCTGCCAGGCCTGCGGCGACTGCGTGCTGGCCCTGACCGCCGGCCTGTGCCCCATCGCCCGCTGCTCCAAGAGCCTGCTCAACGGGCCGTGCGGCGGCTCGCAGCGGGGCATCTGCGAGGTGTACGCCGACAAGGAGACGCCCTGCGTCTGGGACCAGATCTACCACCGGCTCAACGACCTGGGCCAGTTGGACAAGCTGCTGGAAGTCGAGCCGGCCAAGAACTGGCACCCGGCGCGCCACGGCGGCCAGCGCAAAATCGTGCGGGAGGATCTACGGCTATGAGTGCGAGCAATGGAAATAACGGAACCATCGTAGGCAGCAAGCTGGAAAAGGCCCTCAAGGCCGGCTATTTCGTAGCCACCGGCGAGCTCGGCCCGCCGCAGAGCGCCGACAAGCACGAGATCGAGCACAAGGCCGGGTTCCTGAAGGGCATTGTCGAATCGGTCAACATCACCGACAACCAGACGGCCGTGGTGCGCATGTCGTCGATTTCGGTGGCCGTCATGCTCATGGAGCTGGGCATCGAGCCCAACATCCAGATGACGTGCCGCGACCGGAACCGCATCGCCATCCAGAGCGACCTGCTGGGCGCCTACGCCCTGGGCTGCCGCAACCTGCTGTGCCTGACCGGCGACCACCAGACCTTTGGCAACCACCCTAATTCCAAGAACGTACACGACCTGGACTCGATCTCGCTGCTGCAAGTCTGCCGCGACCTGCGCGACAAGCAGATTTTTGAGTGCGGCGACGCGGTCAAGGGCCAGGAGCCCCGCTTCCTCTTGGGCGCGGCGGCCAACCCTTTTGCCGATCCCTTTGACTTTCGGCCCTACCGCCTGGCAAAAAAGATCAACGCCGGGGCCGATTTCATCCAGACGCAGATCATCTTTAACGTGCCCAAGTGGCAGGAGTACATGCGCCGCGTGGTAGACATGGGCCTCCACGAAAAGTGCTACATCCTGGCCGGCGTGGCGCCGATGCGCAGCCTGGGCGCGGCCAAGTACATGGCCTCCAAGGTGCCGGGCATGGAGGTCGATCCCGAGTACATCGAGCGGATGCGCAATGCCTACAAGGGCCTGCCCTCCATCTCCGAGATCAAGGCCATGGACGACCCGGCCGAGGCCAAGGCGGCCCGCGCCGCCCGCAAGAAAGCGGCCGAGACCGAGGGCAAACAGATCTGCATCGACGTCATCAACGCCTGCAAAGAAACCGAGGGCGTGGCCGGCGTGCACATCATGGCCATCGAGTGGGAAGAGGCCGTGGACGACATCGTCAAGGCCTGCCAGATCGGTCCTAAGTACGACCCGGCGCGTAGGGCAAATTGACAATTTGCCCCACGGCGTTACAAGGAGCTGGTTTATGACCGTTACCTTCAAAACCGACCTCGCCCGCGAGATCCAAGAGCGCTCGGGCGAGAACGTGTTTCTCTGTTATCAATGCAAAAAGTGCACGGCCGGCTGCCCGGTGGCCGCCTACTTTGACCTGACGCCCCACCAGGTGCTGCGCGCCTGCCAGTTCGGGCAGGACGAGTTGGTGCTCCACTCGCGGACAATCTCCATCTGCGCCGCGTGCGAGACCTGCTCGACGCGCTGCCCGCAGGACATCGACATCGCCCGCATCATGGACGTGCTGGAGATCATGGCCGCCGAGCAGGGCATCAAGGCCAAGGCGCCGACGGTGCCCATGTTCTACCAATCGGCCAACCGGGGCATCGACTGGTTCGGGCGGATGTGGGAGCTGGGCCTCATGGCCGAGCTCTACATGCGCGAATTCTTAACCGGCAACCTCGATTTCAAACAGCTCTTCAAGTACGACCTCTCGCTGGCGGTCAAGATGCTGCGGGCCGGCAAGCTCAAGATTCTGCCCAGCGTCGCCCGGCGGCCCAGGAACGGCCATCGGAGCCAGGAGGCGACGCCCCAGCAGGACGTCATCTCCTACTACCCCGGCTGCAGCCTGCACGCCACCGGCATCGAGTTCAACATGTCGACCAAGGCCGTGGCGGAGAAACTGGGCCTCAACCTGGTCGAGCCGGAAGGCTGGAAGTGCTGTGGCACCTCGCCGGCCCACAACACCGACCACTACCGGGCCGTCAAGCTGCCCATGGAGACGCTGGCCATCGCCGACGAGCTGGGCCACGAGTACATGACCATGCCCTGCGCCGCCTGCTTTAGCCGCTTCCGCATCGCCATGCACGAGGTCGAGCACGACGAGGGCCTGAAGCGCAAACTGGCCGACGACATCGGCTACGAGTACACGGGCGGCATCCAGGTGGACAGCCTGCTGACGACCATCACCGACCGGGTGGGCTACGAGGCCGCCGCCGAGCCGGTGGTCCGGTCGCTGGAGGGGCTCACCGTGGCCTGCTACTATGGCTGCCTGCTCACCCGCCCGCCCGACGTGACCGGCGAAGAGCACTATGAGTACCCGACCAACATGGACGAGCTGCTGGAAGCCCTGGGCGCCGAGGCCATCGACTGGGACTACAAAACCGACTGCTGCGGCGGCTCGCTGTCGCTCAGCACGCTCGAGATCGCGCTGGACCTCAGCCAAAAGATCCTGGAGAACGCCATCGAGTGCGGCGCCGACCTCATCGCCACGGCCTGCCCGCTGTGCCACGCCAATCTCGACCTGCGCCAGCAGCAGATCAACGAGGAATACGGCGGCCAGTTCGACATCCCCATCGTCTACTTTACCCAGCTCATGGGCGTGGCCTACGGCCAGGAGCCCAAGGCGCTGGGCATGGACAAGCACTTTACCGACGCCATCGGGGTGTTGCAGAGCCTGAACCTGCTTTGATTTGACACCCTGCTGCTTGTCGCTTATACTTGTCTACATCAGATGTCGCTGGTGGTTACGTAGTAAGTGATAATGTGGGGGACATCCCCCACATTATCACTTACCGTGTTACCACTACCCAGATGTCTAGGTAAGGAGACGGCAAATGCAGGTTTCTATTGCCGAGGCCCACAATCGCCTGTCGTACTGGTTAAAGCAGGTTCCTGACGAACCCATTACCATCACTCGCCGGGGGAAACCAGTGGGCGTGATCATTTCCCCCGAAGAGTACGAGCAGATGCGCCAGGTGCAAGCCTTCTGGAAGATGATCCATCTGTCGCAGTCTTTGCGGGATAGCGGCGTGACAGCCGACGAGCTATCCCAAGCGTCGCGCCGCGAGTTGGAGAGCCGGCCATGATCGTGGACGCCAGCGTCGTTCTGGCTGCCTTTTTCCCGGACGAGGCCCAGGAACAGGCCCAGGCGGTCGTCCGCGACCACGTGGCCGGTCGGGTGCGGTTGGCCGCGCCGACCCTGCTGCTCTACGAAGTGACCAACGCCGTCTTGCAGGCCGCACGCCGGGAGCGCATCACGGACAAACAAGGGGCCGAGATCTTGGCGTCGTTTGAGGGGTTGAGCATCGCGCTCAACCCGGTGGCCTGGCAACAGATCTTGCCCCTGGCCCAACGTTTCGACCGCTCGGCCTATGACGCCGCCTATCTGGCCCTGGCCGAATCGACCGGCCAACATCTGATCACGGGCGACGAGCGGCTGTACAACGCCGTCCACGAGCACCTGCCCTGGGTCAAATGGGTTGGGGAGTACCAAGGTTGATGGGAAACGACAAATACGTCGCCGACGGCATTGGCTTGTTGAGGGAGAAGGGACTGCTGCCAGCCTAAGCAGAGAGGATAGTTGAGAACCCGCGCTCTCGGGCGCGGGTTCTTGGCAAACAGATGCCGCTGCCCCACGCGCATTTGACAGTGCGGCCACCTTGTTGTACAGTACCCTTGTACAATTTTCCGAAAAAAGGGGGGGGCGTTATGACAATCCAAACGACCTACACCCAGGCGCGAGCCAATCTGGCGGCACTTTGGGACAAGGTCACAGACGATCGAGAGGTGGTCGTCATCCAGCGGCGTGGAGCCGAAGACGTCGCCTTGATTGCCGCGGATGAACTCGCCGGGCTCATGGAGACTGCTTATCTGCTGCAATCGCCCAAGAATGCGGAGCGCCTATTACGGGCACTGGAGAGATCTTTGCGAGGTGAAGGCACGCCACAAACAGTTGAAGAACTAAAGGCCGAGGTCGGCTTTGACGAAATCGCGTAATCCCCCTCAACGTGATGCGATCTTTTTCCCGGAATTCCGCGCCGATCTGCGTTACTGGATCGAAACGGACCGCAAAGTCGCCATACGCGCCTTCAAACTCATCGATGACATCATGCGCGACCCATTTCGGGGAATCGGGAAACCCGAACCACTGAAATACCTCGCTGAAGGTACCTGGTCTCGCCGACTGACTCGGGAACACCGCATAGTGTATCGAGTGAAACACGATCGCATAGATTTTCTCCAGGCCCGCTATCACTACTGAGAATCGATCCTACCAACAGAAGACAAGGAGGAAAAAGGACCGTGAGACTAGTAGACAAGCCCGTAACCAACTTTCTCGACGAACTGGCCAGCAGCGCCCCGGCACCCGGCGGCGGCAGCGTGGCCAGCCTGGGCGGCGCGCTGGGCGCGGCCCTGGTCAGCATGGTCTGCAACCTGACCCTGGGCAAAAAGGCCTACGCCGACGTCCAGGGCGACATCGAGGACCTGCTGGCCCGGTCGGAGGCGCTGCGCGCCGAGCTGACCGAGCTGCTGGAGGAGGACGTCAAGGCCTACACCGGCTACTCGGTGGCGGCCAAGATGCCGCGCGGCACCGACGCGGAAAAGGCCGCCCGCGCCGAGGCCATGGAGGCCGCCCTCAAGACGGCCACCGACGTGCCATTGAAGATCGCCGAGGCGGCGGTCCAGGTCATGGACCTCTGCATGCCGGCCGCCGAAAAGGGCAACAAGTGGGCCGTCAGCGACGCCGGCGTGGCGGTGCTCATGGCCGAAGCGGCCCTGCGCAGCGCGGCCCTCAACGTGCTCATCAACCTGGGCTCCTTTGCCCTCAAGGACGAGGCGTTCAAAGCCGACCGCCGCGCCAAGCTGGAGACCCTGCTCGAAGGCAAGGGCGCGATGCGCGACGAGATCTATGACTATGTGGTGAGCAAGTTGTAGCAATTGGAATAGGACGCGGATTTCACGGATAAACGCGGATGTCTCTTGGCGCGCCCGTGATTCAGGACCTGCTGCTGGAGCCGAAGGCACGCCGTACCGCCACGGTGTTCCCACGGAATCACTGAACCACTGAAGCCACTGATCGCGCTGAGGCTTTTCAGTGCTTTCAGCGCTCTTTAGCGAATCGGTGATCCAAACCAAAAAAGGGACGGCCTCCCCAGGCCGTCCCTTCTGCTTTCCTCTGCGTCGAATC
>CAYLZO010000003.1:59053-63516 GCA_964387775.1 uncultured Anaerolineaceae bacterium | reverse complement strand
ATTGATTAATCGATTGTACTCGATGCCAATGGAAAAGTCAAGCCTTCAACGCGACAAAACTGACCAACTCGACGTCGTCCCGCCTCAACCGCTCTCCCACGCGCGGATCGAGCAGCGCCCGCAGGTCGCCTTTGCGCCAATCGCCGTCGTAGCCGGGGTGGGCCAGCAGCTCGCTCACCCAGCCGTCGCGCAGGCCGTCGAGCACCGACAGCAGGTACTCGGGCGTGCGGTTGCCGGGCATCGAAAAGTGCTGGATGAAGGTGTTGGGGCGGCGAATGCCGGCGCGGTCCACCCGGCGGCGGTAGCGGGCGCCCATCCAGCAGACCAGCCAGGCCGGCAGGTTGTTGTGGCAGGCCAGGATCTCGGCCTGCTCGGCCAGGTCGTCGCCAAAGGGGGCGCGGATGGGCAGATCGTATTCCTGCGCCAGCTCCAGCGTCACCCGGAAGCGATCGGGCCGCACGTACGAGATGGCGCAGTGGTTGTCCAAGTGGTCGGGCCGGCGGCCCACATCGGCCATGAAGCGCTCGATCTGGGTGCGGAACTCGGCGCGGAGCTGCCGTGTCGTACCAGGCCGCAGGCTGCGCAGAATCTGGCCGTCGTCGAGAAAGCGGCCGTTGGCCTTGACCAGGGCCGGCACCCGGGCGGCGGGCAGCACCGGGCGGCCCTCGTTCATGACCAGGTGCACGCCGGCCCCCAGGCCCGGGTGCTCGCGCAGGATTGCGGCGGCCTGGGGCCAGGCCGGCATGTTGGTCATACACGAAGTACTGGTGACCAAGCCCGTTTCGTACAAGTCAGCGACGGCGCGGTTCACGCCCTCGGTAAAGCCCAGGTCGTCGGCGTTGATGATGAGTCGTTTCATGATCCCCCTCAGCCTGGTCCAATCTCGATTTCGCCCTGCATCGACCACGGCCCGGTTTTGACGATGCGCACCGGGACCAGCCGGCCGGTCCAATCGGCCTCGCCGGTGTCGAAAAAGACGAGCTTGTTGGTCCGGGTCCGGCCCCGCCACTTGCCCTTGTGCCGCGTCTCGACCAGCACCTCGACGGTCTGGCCCAGCAACTCGGCGTTGATCTCGCCCACGATGCGCGCCTGGAGGTCGTCCACGGCTTTGCGGCGACGCTCCTTCTCCTCCGGCGGTACGTCGTCGGGCAGGCGGGCGGCGGGGGTGCCGGGCCGCGGCGAGTAGGCGGCGACGTGGACCATGTCGAAGCGCAGCTCCTCCAACAGGCGATAGGTGGCCTCGAACTGGGCCTCGGTCTCGCCGGGAAAGCCGACGATGACGTCGGTGGCCAGGCCCGCGCCCGGCATGGCGCGTCGGATGCGGTCCACCAGGTCGCGGAACTGGGCGACGGTGTAGCCCCGGCCCATGCGCCGCAGCACCGTATCGTCGCCTGACTGGACCGGGATCTCCATGTGCTCGCAGACCTTGGGCAGGCGGGCCGTCGTCTCGACGAGGCGCTGGCCCATGTCCGCCGGGTGGGAGGTAAGAAAGCGGACGCGGCTCAGGCTCTCGACCTCGTGGACGGCCTCCAACAGGTCGGCCAGGCCGGGCCCGACCTGCCTTGAGCCTGTCGAAAGGTCACGCCCGTACGAGTCCACGTTCTGGCCCAGCAGGGTGACCTCTTTGGCGCCGCGTGCGGCCAATTCGCTCACCTCGGCCACGATTTCGCCCACGGGCCGGCTGATTTCGGGGCCGCGCCGCACGCGGACGATGCAGTAGGTGCAGAGGTGGTCGCAGCCCTGGCTAATCGGGACGCCGACCGAGACGGGTAGATTGGTATCTGGTTGATTGGTAGATTGGGAGACTGGCTGACGGCTGACGACTGACGGCTGTTGAGCTAACTTGACGACGGCGGCAACGTCTGAGGGGCGAATGAAAGCATCCACCCACGGGTAGGTGTGCTCCAAGGCCGGGATCTCGTCCACGAAGCAGCCCATGAGGGCCAGCTTGACCTCGGGCTTGCGGCGCTTGAGGCCGACCAGCGACGTAAGACGGCCGGTGACCTTGTCTTCGGCGCTCTGGCGCACGACGCAGGTGTTGAGTAAAATCAGGTCGGCCTCCCGGGGGCGGTCCACCTCCCGGTAGCCGAGCTTTTGCAATTCCTCGGCTGCCCGCCGCGAGTCGGCAAAGTTCATTTGGCAGCCTATGGTCCACAGATAGTAGTTCATCGCCATCACATTCTAGATTCCACTGAAAAAGGTCAGTGGGGTACTGTATGTTGGAATGAAAGCAGCCCAGTGAAAAGGGGACCCGCCCCTGGGCGCTGCCCCGGCGAGTCCGAAAGCCATTATACTGCCTTCTGCCGAAACGGTCAAGAAGTCTGGCCTTGGCGCGTATTGGACTCGAGGGGCGCAAAGCCGGTGTCACCGTATACCTGCACCAGCCGGTCGTAGACGTCTTCGGCGTTCTCGATGCCCCGGGGCGACAGCCCATCCCCCGTGGGGAAAGCGAGGAAGGGCCAGTCCTGGGGACCGCCCAGGCCGCCGTGGGAGGCCATCTGCTCTTCAAAGCTCACCACGCGCTCCCCATCCCAGGCACCGAGGAGAATGAGGTCGCCGGCGTGGGGAAAGTGGACCACGCGGGCCAATTGCTCGGCAGCCCACTCGGGGTCGGCCAGGTGGCCCAGCGGATTCTCCCCCTCCAGGCGGCAGCCCTGGGGACCGAGCCACAGCGTGCCAGCCTGCCCCGCGATCACGGCCTCCTCCCCCTGGCGCCCGGCGACGATGTCGACGCCCTCGTGTTGCACCAGGGACTCGAGCAGCGCGGGATAGAGCAAGGCCACTTCGCCCAAGTCCATGGGGTGGGCAGCGACGTTGAAGTAGATGTGGGACAGGGAGCCCGAACTTCGCACGACGATGTCCTGCCGGCGTTCCAGGTCCCACTCGGCCTCCAGCGCCTCGGCCAACAGGTGCTCCTCCAGCCGATGGCGGGTGGCACGCAGCACGCGGGCCGGCAGCCCCCCCCGCTGCCCCGCCTCCAGGCCCCGGATCTCGTCCAGCAGGAACCGCACGCGAGCCTCAGAGATCCCCTCGCTCTCGTCGCTGTGCTCGCCGGTGTAGACCTCCTGGCCGGTCCGCGCGGCGATGAACGCCTGCAAGGTCTGGCCGTAGGCTCGTTCAAAGGGCACCGAGCGGGTCATGCCGTGGTCCGACAGGATGTAGAGGTCGTACTCGCGGCGCTGATAGACCTGGCGCATGCGGTCGATCTGCCGGATCTGTTTGTCCAGGCCGCGGAGCGCTCGGAACGCCTCCCAGCTATCGGCGCCAAAGTGGTGGGCGATCTCGTCGTAGCCCGTGTACGAGGCATAGAGGGCCGGCATCCCCCGGTAGACGTCGAGCATGACGCTAAAGGTGGTGACTTCGCGAAAGATGACGTTGTTAAAGATCTCCAGCAAGGGGCCGAGGAAGGTAAAGTGCGATTCGCGAGGCCGGACTCGAAGCCAGGAGGCCAGGCGCTTGGCGACGTAGACCAGCCACGTCCACAGCGACAGGCCGATGACCTTCAGGACGCGCACGGGGTCGAGGCCAAAGAGGATCAGGAACCCCAGCCCGCGCACGTTTTCGAGGAGGCGGTCGCGGCCCAGGGCCGAGAGGGTAAAGAGGGCCAGGCGGGCGTCGCCGTCGAACATGTTGGTGTAGCTCGAACCGCCGCGCAGCAGGCCGGTCCGCCCCGCCGAGATGCGCTCCTGGATGGCCCGCACCGAGCCGGGCAGCTTGCACATCACCGAGCGTTGCGTCGCCTTGTCGTACCAACGAAAGCCGGGGATGTTCCAGTTGTTGCCGTAGAGGATGCCGGCCTGGGCAGCAGGTGTGGTGCTGGGCAGGCCACAGCGCCAGCGGGCCAGCCGGAGTTTCCGATCCAGGATCAGGCGCCGCAGGTAGGGCATGTGGCCCTCCCGCATCGCCTGCTGCAAATAGTCGTAGGCCAGGCCGTCGATTTCGAGGATGATGAATCCCCGCCGGCCGTCCTCGTCGTGGGGGGTGCGGCCCAGTTGGCGGGCCGCCGCGCGAAACTTGCGGCGGTAGTACCAGCGGGCGATGGCGTCAAAAAGGTCGACGATGCGCAGCAGCAGCCAGGTCATGGATCAAGGCACAAGGCACAAGTGACAAAGCTCATTCGCCTCCTTCTCCGGGGAAGGGGAAGGGGAGGGTCGTGGGCGGCCAAGCGGTCTCCTCGACTTCCGAGGGAGGGCTGGCTTGGGGCGCTTGGGATTCCTCGTCGTCGTCCCAGCGGAACTGGAGGGCGTGGTAGTAGCGGTAGAGGCTGTCCTCCTGGGCCAGCAGCGCCTCGTGGGTGCCCCGCTCGACCACGCGCCCGTCGTGGAGCACGATGATCTGGTCGGCGTTGGTGATGGTCGACAGGCGGTGGGCAATAACAAAGCTCGTCCTGAGCGAAGTCGAAGGGCTTGTCCTGAGCGAAGTCGAAGGGCTTGTCCTGAGCGAAGTCGAAGGGCTTGTCCTGA
>CAYLZO010000003.1:56430-58953 GCA_964387775.1 uncultured Anaerolineaceae bacterium | reverse complement strand
GTCCTGAGCGAAGTCGAAGGGCTTGTCCTGAGCGAAGTCGAAGGGCTTGTCCTGAGCCGTTGCCCTGTGTCGGACGCAGACGGGGTCTGGCCGTCCACGCCTGCATCAGGGTGCATCAGCCGCTCCAGCGCCTCCTGCACCAGTTGCTCCGACTCGGTGTCGAGGGAGGAGGTGGCCTCGTCGAGGATGAGGATGCGGGGATTCTTGAGGATAGCCCGGGCGATGGCCACCCGCTGCCGCTGGCCGCCCGAGAGCTTGATGCCCCGCTCGCCGACCTGGGTCTCGTAGCCGTCGGGCAGGTCGTCGACGATGAACTCGTGGGCGTTGGCCGCCCGGGCCGCGGCCTCGATCTCGGCCTGGCTGGCGTCGAGCTTGCCGTAGCGGATGTTGTTGGCGATGGTGTCGCTGAAGAGCAGCGTCTCCTGGGGCACGATGCCGATCTGGTCCCGCAGCGAGCGAAGGGTCACCGTGCGGAGGTCCTGGCCGTCGATGGTGATGGACCCCTCGGTCGGGTCGTAAAAACGCGGAATCAGGTTGACGAGCGTCGTCTTGCCCACGCCGCTCGGCCCCACCAGGGCCACCACCTGGCCCGGCTGCACGTCCAGCGTGACGTCGCGGAGCACCGGCTGGCGGGGATCGTATTCGAAGCCGACGTCGTGGAAGGCAACGTGGCCGACGATGGGCGGCAGGGGTTGGGCGTCGTCGGCGTCGGTGATCTCGGGGTGGGTGTCCAGCAGCTCAAAGACGCGCTCGGTGGCCCCAAACGCCGACTGAATCTGGCCGTAGAGCCCGGCAAAGCCCCCCAGCGGCCCGGTGAGCATCCCGGCGTAAAAGAGAAAGGCGATGAGCTGCCCCGGCGTCAGCCGTCCCCGCAGCACCTCCTGGCCGCCGAACCAGAGCACGAGGACGAGGCTGCCGTACATCAAGAGCGAGATGGCCGGTCCGAGGGTTGCGTAAATCCGCGTCCGGCGTATGGCCGCCTCGAATAGGGTGTCCACCTTGCGCCCGTAGCGGGCCATCTCGTGATCCTCGCGGGCGAAGGATTTGACGATGCGGATGCCGCCGACGGTCTCTTCGACCACGGCCGAGGCTTCGGCCAGGGTGTCCTGGACCTGCTTGGCGATGTGCCGGATGCGCCGGCCCATCAGGCGCGTGACCAGGACCATGCCCGGGATCGCCACGCCCAGAAGTAGCGTCAGCCGCCAGTTCATGACCCCGACGACGACGAGCACGCCGACGGCGGTGACGACCTGCTGCAACAGGACGACGATGTTACTCGTCACCGCGTTTTGGATGACCTGCACGTCGTTGCCCAGCCGCGAGACCAACTCGCCGACGCGTTGGCCGGCGAAAAAACCGAGGGATAACGACAGGAGGTGCTCATAGATCTCGCGGCGGAGGTTGGCAACCACGCGCTCGCCGACCCAGGCGACGAGGTAGGTCTGGACGAAACCAAAAGCCGAGCGCAGGACAAAAATGCCGGCCAGGATGAGGGCGATGCGGTTCAGTTGGGCAAAGTCCTGGCCGACGACGACCAGGTCCACCAGGTTTTGCACCGCCCAGGGCATCGCCAGCCCCAGCAGGCTGATGAAGATGAGGCTGACCGCGGCCACGGCGAGGTAGGGCCAATAAGGCCGCACGTAAGCCAGCATGCGGCGGTAGTTAGCCAGGCCCTCGCGCCAGGTTTTCCTGAATTCTGTCCAGCGTTCCATCAATTGACTCGTATCCCGTATTGCGTATGACGTACAGCGTATTGCGTATTGCATAGACGCTGATCACGCATCACGCATCACGCAATACGCTTCACGCCACCAGCGCGATGCCGGCCGTCGTCAGCGCCGTGCCGGCCAGGGTCCAGCGGGTGGGCCGCTCCTGGAGCCAGAGCAGCGAAAAGGGGATGGCCAGCAGCGGCGCCGTCGAAGTCAGGACGGCGGTGCGGCCGGCGCCCACCATCTGGATGGCCATGATGAAAAAGAGCGTGCCAAAGCCGGTGCCGACGAAACTGGCCAGGAAGATGACCAGCCACGAGTGGCGGTCGAGGGTCCGCAGGGCGCGCCCCTGGCCGCGGAGCAGCGTCAGGCCCAGGAGCATGACCATGCCCACCGGCTGGCGCACGCTGTTGGCCACCACCGAGTGGATGCCGGCCGTGGCCGGCTTGAGGGCCACCTGGCCGATGGCCCACAGGACCGAGGTGGCAAAGGCCAGCAGCAGCCCGGCCCGCCGCGCCGCCGGCTCGATGGCCCGCCCGCCGCTCGACTGGCCGACGGGCCGGCTCAGCACCACCACCCCGGCGATGACCAGCAGGGTGCCCAGCAGCAGCGTCCAGGTCAGCGGCTCGTCGACGAACAGCGCCGCCAGCAACACGGCCCACAGCGGATTGACGCTGGCCACGGGCATAGCCCACGACACGCCGGCCAGGTCCATGGCCCGAAAATAGAGGGTGTCGCCCACCACCAACAGGCCCAGCACCGAGACCACCAGCCACAGCCAGGCTTCGGGCGGGATGGCTATCAGGGCCTCGAC
>CAYLZO010000003.1:0-56420 GCA_964387775.1 uncultured Anaerolineaceae bacterium | reverse complement strand
CCGCCGTAGAAGGGCAGCAGCGCCCAGAAAAAGGCCGTCGAGACTACGCAGCGGATCAAGTTCAGGGGCACGACGGGCAGCCGCCGGGCGCCAACGGTCAGCAGCACGCTGGCCGCGGCCCATAGCAGGGCGCTCAGCAGGGCAACGAGTTCGCCGCTCAAGGGGCCTCCACGGCGTCAATCCCGTTCGCCAGAGGCGGGCAGATGCCAGCCCGCTTCCACCCAGATGGCGCGAGCGCGCACCCGGAATTCGTGATTCAAGTCGAGGGCAGCCACCGTGGCTCGACCGGTTGGCGTCTGGCCGATGACGTGCGTGCCTGCCTCCGCCCGGGCGAAATGCTCGGTCCAATCCTGGGTGCGGGGATTGAAGAGTGGGGCGGACTCGCCAGTTTGGGGGTCCAGGGCCTCGGTTTGCACGCCTTTGGCTTCGTTGCAGAGCCGGCACGAGAGCCACAGGTTCTCTTCCGTATTCTGGCCTCCTTTCGCCCGGGGAACGATGTGCTCCAGGGTGAGGGGTACGCCGCTGACGACCTCCTGTGTCAGGCAGTAGCCGCAGCGGTGGCCTGCCTGCTCTGCAATTCGACGACGCAATTCGCGAGCAGTCGGGGTCATGCTGTGGCGTGTTGCAGTTCCTCAAGCGATGGCAGACGATAGCCCCGCCTTTTTAGCAAAACGGCGGCGTATCCCCGGCGGAAGGTGAGCACGTCGGCTTGGCGACGCAGGCTTTTCAGGCGCGCCTCTTCTTCTGCCCTCAAAGTCGTTTGTTTCTTTTTGTCAAGCAGCGCCTGGTACTCGGCCCACCGGTCCTGGGAATACACGCGGCTCATTTCCCGCTGGAGTTCGGCGTCGCTCATCTGCAAGAGTGGGAACACGTCTGGTTGATAGTGCGTCGGAATCTCTTCCAGCAAAGGTGGCAAACTGTGCGCCAGGCTCTGCACGACGATGGTTTCCGTCGGCTGGCTTGATAGCTCGGCGGCCCGTTGCAGGTGTTTGTACAACTTGTCCGGCAAATCTATCGTGATCGTCTGGGACATCGCGCTTCTTACCTCCTGGCTCCCATTCTACCAGGGAGTCTTGCAGAGCGCAAGCTTTCGTCGGCGCTGAATTCTGGTATCTGGCGAGTCACCGGCGAGGTCGGGCTTCCAGCACGTCGAGGAAGGCCTGGATGCGGTTTTTGATCGGCTCGTCGGCGTAGAGGCGGGTGTCGCACATGTCGGCTTCGAGGACCAGGCCCGGCACGCCGGTGCGGCGGCCCACCGCCTCCAGCAACTCGTACTGGCCCAGCGAGTAGGGCTTGCAGGAGCGGTTGGAGTGAAAGACCACGCCGTCCACGCCAAAGCGCTCGATCAGGTCGCCCATCTCGTCGGCGCGGACCTGGAGGCAACGGTTAATGTACACCGTCGAGTAGGTTCGGGCCAGGCCCAGGATCGGCTCGTCGGTATCGACCGAGGCCGACCAGGCGTTGGTGTAGGTGTCCACCACGAAGCAGGCCCCGGCGTCGATAAAGAGCCGGAACAGGCGAAAGAGCCGGAACCAGATGGCGATATTGTCCCACAGCAGCCGGTAGCGCTCCTCCAGGAGGGCGCCCTCGCCCCGGGCCACCCGCCCCTCGACCTCGTCCTTGAGCTTCTGGTAGAACTTGACCGCGTCCTTGCTGCCGCGCAGCACGACGATGGGGGCCATGGTCAGAAAGAGGTCGGGCGCGTTCAGGGGCGAGGGCCGCGCCTGGCACAGCTCGCGGATCTCGCGCCAGAGGGTCACGGCCTGGTTGGAGAGGTCCAGCGCCTGGCGGAAATTGCGCTCGTTGAGCTTGCGGCCCGTGTGCCCCGTCACCCAGGCGATCAGGTCCTCCAGCTGGGCGGCCACGTACCCGGCGGCGTGCTCGGGCAGGCCCGGCTCGTGCTGGTAGGGCGCGTCGAGCAGAAAGAGCGGCACGTCCAGCTCCTGGGCCAGGGCCTGGTACCACTTGATGACCGTGCCGCAGATGTTGTTGCAGGCCACCAGCAGGTCGGGCCGGGGCAGGCCGCCCTGGGGCGCGTTCCTGGCATCCAGGATCGAGCCGAGGTGGCAGCGGGCGTAGGAGCACACGTCGGGGCTCAGGCCCCGCTCTTCGGCCACCCGGGCCAGGGGCACGGCCGCCCGCTGGGCGCCGACCAGGGCGCCGTAATTCTCGGGGTAGGCCGTGGCCACGCCCATGCCGGTCAGGATCTCGACCGGCGCGCCGCTGGTGACCCAGGCCAGGGGCCGCACCTTGCTGACGATCTTTTGCGTGGCATAGTAGCGCGTCATCAGGCGGGTCAGGTCTTTGGCGGTTTGCAGTTTGCGGTATCTTTGAGCCAATCTTCACCCCCAAGACAGCGAATTGCCCAGATGTCAAGCCTTGCGAAGGTCAAGGCTGGGGTCGTGGGCAGAGCGCCTTATGGCCCGGAGAGCTGTGCTTCCAGTTCGGTAATCCACCCCTCAACCATCTTGCAGCCTGGGCTGTGCTCAGGTACACTGTTTCCTGTTGGCTGCCAGAACTCTTTTCTGTCACACGGTCCTCTTACGAGTTATCTCGGTGCATCACGCCGGAACTGGCACGGATTGGCGGGACGCGGGCGCACCACGCAGCAAGCCCTCTGTGCTCAAGTCTTCGTCGATGTCTGGCCAGTGGATGCCATAGCCGCCCCCACATATCTGCCAGTTAGTCCGCTGCTCCGGCGTGGCGTGCAGAAGCCTGGGATACCAGACTGGTGGAACTATGATCGTGCGGCCGTCCAGCAGATCGACACCCAAAGTGTCTTTGGAGAAAAACACGTGCTTTACCTTTTCGCCGGGTCTAAGCTCCGAAATGTGCATACCATGCCTCCAGCAATTCCTCTTTGTGCTCTGCCAATATCCGTTCGATCCTGCGCAGTTCCTTGGCGCTAAAGCCAAGATTTCGGGCCAGGGCCACCGGTCCAAGCCAAAATTTCGACTCCTTTGCGCTGCGCAGCCATTATACCATACCCCACCCAACCCATCAAACACCATCCGCTAACTCAGCGCCGCCGCGCCGGGAGCAGCCGCAGGAAGGGCAAGCCCAGCAGCGGAATCACGGCGCTGACGCCAAAGGCCAGCCGCAATCCCCACAGGTCGCCCATGCCGCCGACCACCACGACCACGCCGGAGCGGATCAGGAAGCTCAGCGCCATATAGACGCCGTTGGCCAGCGCCCGGTTCTGGGGAAAGCTCTCCTGTACCAGGGCCATGAGCACGGGCGTGACCGACAGCGCCGAGAGGCCCAGGCCCAGCAACAGCAGGAAGCGCACCCAGCCATCTACGGCCAGAAAGGCCAGCATCAGAGGCGGCGTGGTGAGCAGCGAGAGTAGCAGCATGGTCCGCCGGCCCAGCCGGTCGCTCAGAGAGCCGCCCAGCAGCGCGCCGACCACGCCCGCGGCCTCCAGCACCGAGAGGCTGATGCCCGCGAACCAGAGCTCGGCGCCCTCGGCGGTGAGAAAGACGGGCAGATAGGTGGTCAGCGCCGCCGACATGAAGGAGCGCACGACGATGATGCCCACCAGCGGCACCAGGAAGGGGCCCATCACGCCCAGGGCCTGCCGCCAGGGCAGCCCCTCGCCGGCGCCGGGCGGGCGGACCCGCACGTCGCGCAGCCGGACAAAGAGCAGCGCCGTGGCCAGCCAACCACCGATCATCAGCAGGGGCAGGCTGGCCAGGCTGTCGGGCTTGACCAGGAAATAGGCGGCGATGACCAGCGGCCCCAGCGTGCGCCCCAACTCGCCGCCGACCATCCAAAAGCCCATGCCCCGGCCCAGGTTGCGGCCCGAGAGCCGCCCGGCCATCACCGGCGCCACCGAGTGGAGCGTGGCCGAGCTGAGACCGGTCACGGTCAGCAGCAGGGCCAGCACGGCGTAGGCCGGCGCGATGCCCAGCAGGCTCATGGCCGTGGCCGTCACGCCCGGCGCCAGGATGACGGCGTAGCGCAGGCTCACCCGGTCGGCCAGGTGGCCGATGAGGGGCTGGAGCAGCGACGGTGCCTGGTTAAAGACCGTCAGCACCCCGGCCTCGGTGTTGGACAAAGATAGGTTCTCGATAAAAGCGGGCAACAGGGGCGACAGGAAGGCCGTGTACGTGTCGTGGACCGCGTGCCCGGCGCTGATGGTCGTCACGTCGCCGGTCTGGAAGGGGTCCGCCGGGGCAGTTCCTGCTTCCGCGTCTACTTCGATGGACATGATGATCTCCCTGAAAAAGCGTAAAGCGTAAAACGTAATGGTCTTGCGCTTTACGTTTTACGCTTTACGCTTTACGCTATACGGAATACGTCTTACCAAACGACGTCTACCGGCGTGCCCACCGGCGCCCAATTGTAGAGCGCCTTGGCCTGCTCGGTGCCGAGAATCACGCAGCCGTAGGACACCCGCTGGCCCAGGTAGCCGTCCCACAGTCGCTGGCCGTTGGCCTGGATGGGCAGGGCGTGGATGCCGTTCTGCAAACTGCCGGCCCAATAGATGCCCAGCCAATAGGGCATTTGCAGGCTCCAGGTGTAGGCGTAGGCGTTGGGGATCTTGTTGAGCACCTTGTAGTGGCCCACGGCCGTCTCTTGACCCGGCCGCCCCGTCGAGACCGTCCAGTTCCAGAGCAACTGCCCGCCCTGGTAGACGTACATGCGCTGGTCCGACAGGTCGATGACGATGCGCTTGCCGCCGCCGCCTGGCGATGCCGGGGCGGGCGCCGCCCCGCCGCCGGCCGGGATGCGCAGCTTCTGGCCGGCGTAAATCCGATTGGGGTTGGCCAGCCCGTTGACGTTGGCGATGGCCCAGGCCGTCGTGCCGTAGCGATAGGCGATGGCGGCCAGCGTGTCGCCTCGCTGCACCACGTGGACCGAGCCGCTGCTGTTGCTGCCCCCGCCGGGGATGCGCAGCTTCTGGCCGGCGTAAATGTAGTTGGCATTGGCCAGGCCGTTGGCCTGCACCAGGGCGTTGACCGTCGTGCCGTGCCGCGCCGCGATGGCAGCCAGCGTGTCGCCGGGCCCGACGGTGTAGGTGCCGCCGCCGCCCCCGCCGGGGATGGCCAGCCGCTGCCCGGCATAGATGTAGTTGGCGTTGGCCAGCCCATTGGCGCTGGCAAGGGCCTGGGGCGTGGTGCCGTAGCGGGCGGCGATGGACGACAGCGTCTCGCCCCGTTGGACGACGTGGGCCTGGGCCTGCACCGGCTGCGCTCCGAAGGACAGAGCCAGGAGAAAGACAATACTGACGAGTACCGCATTTCGACCTATCACGCGCATGGCCGAATCTCCCTCTATGTGGAAGCGTGTCCAGCCAAACTGGCTGGTAAAGATATCGTACCCCAATTCACCCTTATTGTCAAGACTTTGAGCCCATCGTTCTAAAGGTCTCGAATCAGAGTTTGACAGAACGGGGCCTTGCGGGTATCATGCGCTGGAAAGGAGTGGAGCCATGGGAACCGCACGCGAACCACAGCCGGTCAAACTCATCGCCAGCCTGCTGACGGGGCACCTCGACCTGCTGCCCCCGGTCAGGGCCACGCTGGCGCGCCTCTTTGGCCCTATCGACTTTGAGAGCGAACTGCTGCCCTTCGACCACACCGACTATTACGCGCCCGAGTTCGGGCCGGGGCTCCAGCGCCAGATCGTGACCTTTGAGCGCCTGGTGAGCCCGGGCGATCTACCGGGCATCAAGTGCCAGGCCAACGAACTGGAAAGGTCGCTGGCCGCCGAAGGGAAGCGTCGCGTGAACGTGGACCCCGGCTACGTCTCGTTGGTCAAGCTGGTGCTGGCCTCGACCAAGAACCACGGCCACCGCCTCTACCTGGCCCAGGGCGTCTACGGCGAGGTGACGCTGACCTTCCAACAGGGCCGCTACCGCCCCTGGCCCTGGACCTATCCCGACTATGGCAGCGAGCGCTATTGCCAGATGTTCGGCGAGATCCGCGAGCGCTACAAGGCTCAACTGCGAGAGGCGAGGCATTCCCAACAAAACGGATGCACAGCAATGATTTCGTCCGGTTCGTGAGCCTTCCGCTCACAAACCGGTTCTCTGGGATGCCTCGCCCTTACTCGACGACGAGCTGCACCTCGGAGACCAGGCCGTCATAGTTCCAGCCCGAGGCATAGATGGTCAGCCCGGTGATGTGCGCCGGCTTGTTATCCCCCAGCAGGTCTAGCAAATTGCCCGATTCGTAGGGATACCACACCCCCCGGGCGATCTGCTCGCCGCTGGGCTGCCCCCAGGGGTCCGGCGCGACGGGATAGCCGGCCTGGTTCTGGTAGTAAAAGCCGTGGGTCCAGAATTTGTCGCTGCCCCAGCGGTCCTTGTAGTCCAGGCGGACGATGATGGGGAACTCGGAGCTCAGCAGCCCCCCGCCGGACAGGCTCTGAAAGTCGAGGCGCACGTCCAGCGAGATCCCGAGCCGTACAAAGTCGCGCACGTCCCTGTCGAGCCGCTGTTCGATGGCGATCTCGGTGTGATTGCCCTGATCCTCCTCACGGCGGAAGAGGCGCACGGCTCGACGCCCGCCCTCTTCGACGATCTCGGCCTGGGGTGGGGTGACGGAGGGGCTGAGCACCACGGTCCTGGTCAGCCAGGCTGTGCCCAGCGGCTCCTGAAAGTCGCCGTTTTCGACGAGGTTCTGGGCGGCGGGCATGGCCTCCGACGGCAAGCCGTCGAGCCCGGTCAGCGTGCGTTCTCCCTGGGATACGGCCAGCCGTTCAGTGCCTCGCCCCACGATGGCCCGCCCCCGGGCCACGGTCACCTCGGTGCCCTGGTTGTTGACCAGGATGCGATAGCTGCCCTCTTCCAGGGAGACGACGGTGTGGGGCGTCACGACGTGGAAATCGGTCGCCCGCTCGCGGGGCAGGGCGACGCCGACCCGCACCAGGCCGCCGGTCACATTCAGCGTGATCTGGTTGGGGCGGTCGCTCAGGTCGAAGCGGCGGAGGTGGGATTGCTGCAATTCGACGTTCGTATCGCTATAGAGGATGACGTGGCTGCGGTCAAAGAGGTCCAACGTGGCCCACGACGTATCGTCGGTGATGACCTCGGCGCCCGGCGACAAGGACGCCGACTGGGTGACGCCGATGGGCTCCGCGCCATTGGGCTTGCGCACGAGCACCGTGCCCTCGATGACCTGCATCTGGGCATCCTGGGCTTCGGTGGCATTCAGGACGTAGGCCCGTCCGCTCAAGGGAATGCCGGCGGCCAGGGCACAAAAGACCACAAAAGCCAGCGAGAGGACGGTCCAGGCCACCCGCTCCGGTTTGCGTTTCATCTAGTAACGCACCGTAAATCGGTCGAACTCGCCCGTGGGCGCCGGCCACTGGACGTCCACGTCGGTCACGTGGGCGGCCCGAGGTCCGACGCGCAAAAAGGAAAGCAGCTCGTCCAGATCGGGGCGCGGGCCCTCGGCAACCACGCCCACGGTGCCATCGGGCATGTTCTGCACGTAGCCGGTCAGCCCCAATTCGTTGGCCTGCTTGCGGGTGTAGTAGCGAAAGCTGACGCCCTGCACGCGGCCGTGGAGGGTCGCCTCCAACCGCGCTGTTTTGTCTTTTCCTTGCTGTTGGTCACTCATGGTCCCGATTATAGCACGGCTTGGGTCCCTTGCCAAAAATACCCAGCCTCGAACGCAGGGCCTATGGCCGCGGGAAGGAAGAATTCGATAGCTGTTGCATCGAATAGTGGATCGCGGCCAGGAGGATCTCGTCGTAATACTCGATCTTGAGGCGGTGGACGCCCTCGGGCAGGTCGATCTCGATTTCGTAGACCTCGCCCGTGGTCAGGTGCCATTCGTCCACGAGGAGAATGCCGTCGATCCAGAAACGCACACCATCGTCGGCCTGCAAGGCGAAACGATAGCTGCCGGTCGAGGTCCAGATCTCGCGGGTCCAGCGCGCCGAGAAGCCGTCGGCCGGGACCTCGGGGCCGGGCGAGCCCATGCCCCAGTTGAAATTCACCCCGGCGTCTTGCCGGGTCAAAACCGGCGCTCCGCGAAGGGCCGGGTTGTCATAGTACTCGGCCTGCCACGTCTCGGGCAGCGTCGGCTGCGGGGTCGGGGTCCAGGCAGGCGTCGGCGTGGCCGAAGGTGGGACTGTGGCAGAGGGTGAGGGCGTAGCCGTCGGCGAGGGGGTGAGCGTCGGCGTGGCCGAAGGCGAGGGCGTGGCTGTCGGCTCCTCGTAGCGCTCCCAGGAGAATTGGATGGCGGCAGCGCCCAGGCTCTCGTAGTATTCGACTTGCAGGGTATGGTCGCCCTCCGACAAAGCCAGCTCGACGCTGTAGGGCGTCAGCGGGCCGTCGTGCCACTCGTCCAGCACCAACCGGCCATCGACCCAGACTCGTACGCCATCGTCGGCGGCAGCCGTAAAGAGATAGACGCCCTCGCGGAAGTGGAGCCGCCGAGTCCAACGGGCCGAGAAATGGTCCGCAGGCAGCGTCTCGGCCGGGGCGCCCTGGCCCCAGTCAAAATCGACGAAAACCTCGTTGCGGACCAGGGCCGGCTCACCGGCGGGCGTCGGCCCGGCAAAGTACTCGCCCCGCCACTCGGTGATGACGACGTCCGGCGTCGGTGTGGCCGTCGGGAGAGGGGTGTCGGTCGGTGGCGGCGTGTCGGTGGCAGCCTGGGTGGGGCGCGGCGTGGGCGGCGGCAGGGTGTCGGTGGGCGTCGGCGCGATCAAGGTGAACCGGGTGGTGGCCTCCATGCCCGAGCGGTTGCCCCGGGCGATGACCTCGGCCCATTCCTGGTCCATCCAGCGCACCTCGTTGGGAAAGGTGAAGGCGGTACGCATGTTGCCCTGGTCGTCGGCCACGGCGGCGGCGTAGGAATAGCCCCGGCCGTCCCCCTCCGCTGGCGAGCGGAGGAAAATAAACACCGGCTCGCCCGGCCACCATTCCTGGCCCATCACCGTCACCAGGGTGTTGATGTAACCCTGCTCGGGGTTGATACTCACCGAGGCATCGCCCGGCGCCGCCGTGCCCAGGGCTACGGTCGGCAGGTCGGTGCTGCCCGGCGCCACCGTGGCCGTCCACGGCGAGAAGGTGGGCAGGGCGATGGGGGACGAATCGGGCAGGATGAGGCGCGCGATCAGGAAACCCGCGCCGCAGAGCACGACGACGGCCAGCAGCAGCAGGAAAGCCACGGCGTAGCCCGCCCTGCTGCGGGCCGGCGGCTCGTCCGGCTGATAGAACGCCCCCCTGCCGTCATCCCACGAGGGGCGCGTGGAATGATTCGATTGCCTTCGACAAACGGTCACGATTTCTCCTTCTCTCAAGTCTACGCCTAATAGACGACGCAGAGGCCCCACGAGTTCCAATTCAGAGTGAGCAAATCCACTTTTTTTGACAAGGGATGACGCTTATGTTACTATTCTGAGCATGGGAGGCTGGCGCCGGTCATCGCAACCGGGGCCTGCTTTTAACGTAGAGGGGCTGTGACGCAAGTTTTTGCTGACAGATGATTCCCCTTCGATGTAGATGACGCAGGAGAAATGTACATGAGAAGAACGCTGATCACGCTCATCGTCCTGGCCGTCCTCGCAACGGCCGGGATCTGGGCCTATCAGACCTTTGCCCCCCAGCCCGAGGATACCCAGGCACCCCGGGAAAAAGTCGTCGTGGAGCGGGGCAGCCTGTTGGCCCTGGTCAACGCCACAGGTACCATTCTGCCCGAAGAGCAAATGACCCTGAGTTTCAAGACGCCGGGCCGCGTGGCCGAGGTGCTGGTCCAAGAGGGACAGTTCGTGCGCGAGGACGCGATCCTGGCCCGGCTGGAGACGACGGACATCGAGTATTCCATCGCCCAGGCCGAGTTGGCGGCCGGGCAGGCCCAGGTCGGCCTCGCCTCGGCCCAGGCCCAGTTGCTGCGCGCCCTGCGCCAGCCCGCCGAGTACGAGATCGCCGCCGCCGAGGCCGCCGTCGACAGCGCGCGGACCTCCTACCGCCGGCTGGTGTCCGGCCCCACCCCGGAGGAGATCCGGGTGGCGCGGGCCAACCTGGATCAGGCCGAAGCGAGCCTCGAACAGGCGCAGCGGGCCTACGACCAGGTGGCCGACCGGCCCGACGTGGCCATGCTGCCCCAGGCCCTGCAACTCCAGCAGGCGAGCATCGCTTACGAGGTCGCCAAGGCCAATTTCGAACTGACCACGCGCGAGCCCTCCGAGGCCGAGCTGGCCTCGGCCCAGTCGGCCATCGTCCAGGCCGAGGCGAATCTGGCCCGGCTGCAAGAGGGCGCGTCGGAGGAGGACCTGCTCGTGGCCCAACTGGGGGTCGAGCAGGCCCAGATCGCGGCCGACCAGGCCCAACTCTCCTTGGAGCAGGCTCAGAGCCAACTGGAGGGCACGACCCTCAGCGCGCCCCACGACGGGACGATCACGCTGGTGGGCGTCAAAGCGGGGGAGTTGAGTGGCGGGCAGCCGGCCTTTATCCTGACCGACCTGTCCGAGCACCACGTGGACATTAGCGTGGACGAGATCGATATCGGCCGCGTGGCCGTCGGCCAGCCGGTGACGATGACCCTCGACGCGCTGCCGGACGAGATGCTCACCGGCCGGGTGTCCCAGATCGCCGAGACCGCCCAGTTCGAGGCGGGCATCGTGACCTACAAGGTGACGGTCCAGCTCGATCCGACCGACGCGCGGCTGCGCGTGGGCATGACGACCAACGTGGACATTGTCACCGAGCGGCGCGAAGACGTGCTGCTCGTGCCCAACCGCTTCATCAGCATCGACCGCAGCACGGGGCGCGCCTTTGTGGACGTGGCCGTTGGCAACGAGGTCCAGCCCGTCGAGATCCAGCTCGGCCTGCGAGACGAAACGCACAGCGAGGTGCTGGCCGGGCTGGAGGAAGGCGACGTCGTCGTCCTGGTCCAGGAGTCGAGCATCGACCAGCTCCGAGAGATGATGGGGCCGCCGCGGTAACGATCCATGACCAGTGGCAAAGGACCAATGACCAAGAACGGGTTGATCCGCATCGAGGACATCACCAAAGTCTACCAGATGGGCGACGTCGAGGTGCACGCCCTGCGCGGCGTGTCCCTCCAGGTCTCGGAAGGCGAGTTCCTGTCCATCATGGGGCCGTCGGGCTCGGGCAAGTCGACGCTGATGAACGTCGTCGGCTGCCTCGACCAGCCGACCTCGGGCCGCTACTGGCTCGACGGCACGGACGTGGGAAAGCTCGACGACAACGCCTTGGCCGAGATCCGCAACCGCATGATCGGGTTCGTCTTCCAAACCTTTAACCTCCTATCCCGGACGACGGCTTTCCAAAACGTGACGCTGCCGCTCATCTACGCCGGGGTTGGCGCCCGAGAGCGGCGCGAGCGCTCCAAGGCGGCTCTCGAAGCAGTGGGACTGGGCGACCGCATGGGCCACCGGCCCAACGAACTGTCGGGCGGCCAGCAGCAGCGGGTGGCCATCGCCCGCGCCCTGGTCAGCGAGCCGTCCATCATCCTGGCCGACGAGCCGACGGGCAACCTGGACACGACGTCGGGCGAAGAGATCATGGACATCTTTTACCGGCTGAACGAGGAGCGGGACATCACCGTTGTTTTTGTGACCCACGATCCCGAGATCGCCGAGCAGACGCGGCGGATCGTTTATCTTCGGGATGGACTGATTGAGGACGACAAAAGATTGTAGATCGTAGTGGGTAGCTTGTAGTTGCTGTAAGCTACCCACTATCCATTGGAAATCAGATGACTTTTGCTGAGAGCATCCGAATTGCACTACGGGCGCTGCTGTCGAACAAACTGCGCGCTATCCTGACCATGCTGGGCATCATCATCGGCGTGGGGGCGGTCATCACCCTCATGTCGGTGGGCAAGGGCGTGGAGCAACTGGTCCAGGAGTCGTTCCAGGAGATCGGCTCCAACCTGCTTTTTGTCTTTCCCGGCTCGCTGGAAGGCACGTCGAGCACCCGCCGCCCCGAGATGACCATGAGCGACTACCGGGCCATCGCCGACCCCTTTCGGGTGCCCGACGCGGTGGGCGTCGCCCCCGAGGTGGCCGGCCGGGCCGACGTGGTCAACGGCCGGCGCGACATCCGCACCGACATCTCGGGCGTCACACCCGAATTCTCCATCCTTCGGAAAAAAGAAATCGCCTTTGGGAGCTTTGTCTCCGACGCCGACGTCAGCGCCCGCTCGCGGGTGGCCGTCCTGGGCAGCAAGGCCTACGAGAACCTCTTTGAGGAAGGCGTCTATGCCATCGGGCAGACAATCAAGATCAACCGCGTTCCCTTTCGCGTCATCGGCGTCCTGGAAGAGTCGGGGGGCTCGTCGTTCGGCGGCGTGGACAATACCATTTACGTGCCGCTGACCACGGCCCACGCCCGGCTCTTTCCCAACTGGCGCAGCCGCCAGGGCGAACCCCTCCTGTCCACCATCTATGTCCAGGTCGCCGACGAAGCGCTCATGGACCGGGCCTCGGAGCAGATCACCGAGCTATTGCGCCAGCGCCACGACATCGCCTTCCGCGACGACGACGATTTTTCCATCATCAAGCAGACGGACATCATCTCGATCTTTGGCGACATCACCGGCGTGCTGACCCTCTTTCTGGGGGCCATCGCCGCCATCTCGCTGGTCGTGGGCGGCATCGGCATCATGAACATCATGCTCGTGTCGGTCACCGAGCGGACCCGCGAGATCGGCATCCGCAAGGCCGTCGGCGCCAAGCGGCGCGACATCCTCGTCCAGTTCCTGGTGGAGGCGGTGGTGCTTTCGCTCATCGGCGGCGGCATCGGCATCGCCCTGGGCATCACGGGCTCGCAGGTGGTGGCCGGCCTGGCCGAGCAGCTCACGACGGTCGTCACGCCCGACGTGATTTTGCTCTCCACAGGCGTCTCGGCCGCCGTGGGGCTGCTCTTTGGCATCTATCCCGCCTTCCGCGCCGCGAGGCTCAACCCCATCGACGCGCTGCGCTATGAATAGCCCCTTGGAAGGTCCCATGCGAATACGTCTTGTCCTGCTCATCCTTTTCGGACTGGTCCTGTCCCTGGCCGCGTGCGGGCCGACCTCACTGGAGCCGACGGCCACAGCGATCCCGCTGGCGGCGACGGCGACGCCCCGGCCCCGAGCTACCCAGCCGCCGGCGACTGCGACGGCTCTGCCTGTCGAGCAGCCGCCCACGGCCACGCCGGCCCCGGTGGTGGACCCCGATCCTGAGCCCCTTTCCAAAGTGGACGACCTCCTGGCCGAACGCACGGCGTGGGATTTCCTGAACCGCCTGGCCCGGGGCGAGGTGGAAAGTGCCTTTCGCCTCTACCTGACCGACGAAGCCCAGCAGGGCGAGGCCGGCCAGCTCCTTTCCGACTTTGTCGCCGCCGCTCCCGCCCTGGTCGATGCCACCCTGCTGGAATTCCGCCACGCAACGGCCACCAGCTACGAGGCGCGGACGCTGCTCCGCTGGGCCGGGATCGGCGAGGACGCGCCCGCTACGCAGACGATGACACTGGTCCTCACCCCCGAGCGGGGCCTGTGGCTGATCGATCGCATCTCCCTATCCAGCGTCCAGACACTGGCGCCCACGCCGACGCCCAGGCCCGCCAGCGCCAGCCGGCAGCAACAGCGCGCCCCACTCGACGGCCGACTCGTCTTCCAGGCCAGCAGTGGGGGCAACATCTATCTCATCAACGCCGATGGCTCGGGGCTGCGGCGGCTGACCGACGGCCTCGACCCCGCTTGGGCGCCGGATCGGAGCGCGATCGCCTTTACCCGCTGGCGCCATCCCTGGGGCCTGTACGTCATCGCCCCGGACGGCAGCGGCGAAGAACGCCTGGTGGATGGCATTCGCCTGAAGGAGCCGGCCTGGGCGCCGGGTGGGCGGCAGGTCGCCCTCACCATCAACTACAGCTCCGGCGAGCCGATGGAGCTCTGCTTCTTTGGCTTCTGCTTCACCATCCCGCCCTTTTCCTTCGGCCAGATCTGGGTCGCCGACCTGGACACCGGCCGGCTGCTCAACCTGCCCCTCGACGACCAGGCCGTCCACGCGCCCACGTGGAGCCCCGGCGGCGAGCGCATCGTCTACGCCGGCGGCCGGGGGCTGGCCTGGATTGATTTTCCTAAGACGGACCTCTGGGGACCCCAGGACGAGATAGAGACGGGCCGCTTCGCCGGTGGCAGCGCTTGGGACAATTCGCCCACCTTTTCGCCCGATGGGCAGCGGATCGCCTACATGGGCCGCGTGCACAATCGCTGGGAGATTTTCGTCATGAACGCCGATGGCTCGGGACGCCGGCGGCTGACCTGGAGCGACCCGGACCTGGAGGCGCCGCCCAGCAACGTCGCCCCGGCCTGGTCGCCCGACGGCGCCCGGATCGCCTTCCTCTCGAACCGCGACGGCCCGTGGCGCCTTTACGTCATGAACGCCGACGGCACGGGCCAGCGGCCCATGTTCGGCGCGAACCTGGACCCCCTGGGCATCCGCTACGAGTTTGCCAGCGAGCGCGTGATCTCGTGGAGCCGGTGATGGCTGCCGGGGCGGACCAGTGAGCTCTACGGCTCAAAGAGCTATTGAATCCACTGAAAAAAGGTCAGTGGAGTACTGTGTGTTGTGTGTGCGCTTCCCGCACACACAACACACAGTACCTTCTTGCCTTTTTGCAGGGCAGTCGCTATTTGATTTCTAGCCTGGCTCAGTGTATAATGTTGGCAGCGAGATGGAAATTGGAGTGCGAGCTATGGCTACCAAGCTGACGGACGAAGAACTGATTGACCTGTTCGAGCGACAATTGACGGAACTGCTTGAGCAGCGACCCGACCTGGAACCACGCATTTATCGCGCTTTCATGACGACGTTTGTCACGAAGGAAGAGGTCGCTGCCATTTTTGACGAGATCCACGCCTTGCGGGCGGAAACTCGCTCGGGTTTTGAGCGGGTGGACGAGCACTTGGAGCAAGTAGATCGACGCTTCGAGCAGGTGGACCAGCGGTTCGAGCAAGTAGATGGCCGTTTCGAGCAGGTGGACCAACGTTTCGAGCAAGTAGATGGCCGTTTCGAGCAGGTGGACCAACGTTTCGAGCAGGTGGACCAACGCTTCGAGCAGGTGGACCAACGCTTCGAGCACCTTGAAGCACGAATGGAAGCTGGTTTCCAGGAACTCCACCGGGCCATTGACCGCCTGGGAAGCCGCTGGGGCATTCGCAACGAGAGCCTGTTTCGGCAGACGATCAAGGAATTGCTCGAAGAATCCTTTGGCTCACAGTTAAAAGAGCGCTGGATCGAGGGCGAGCAATTCGATTGCATCATCTTTGACGGCCAACACATCCTGGTCGAGATCGCTGCCAGCGTGGGCTCCACAATCCAGGAGCGCCTGGAACGCAAGCGAGAACTTTATACACAGGCCGTGGGTGTAGAGCCCGTGCGCTTTGTCTTGGCGACTGCGTCCATTCACAGCCGGCGGGCGATGGTCCTGCGGGAAGCTGGCTTTGAAGTAATCGAGCCCGAAGAAGAAGCGCTCAGAGGATAGGCACTAAGAACTGAACCAAGGATAACAGCCAGCACGAGGAGAGGAAATGGCCGAGCAGATCTACATCGGGAACATTGCCGAGCACGTCGGCGAGACGGTGACCATCAAGGGCTGGCTCTACGCCAAAACGGGCAAAGGGCGGCTCCAGTTTTTGCAGGTGCGCGACGGCACGGGCATCGTCCAGTGCGTCGTGTTCAAAAAAGAGGTCACGCCCGAGGTCTTTGAGGCGGCACGGGACCTGAGCCAGGAGTCCTCGCTGATCGTCACCGGCAGCATCCGCGCCGACGATCGGGCGCCCGGCGTGCCCGGCGGCTTTGAGCTGGGCGTCAGCGACCTGGAGATTGTCCAGCTCGTCACCGACGAGTACCCCATCACGCCCAAAGAGCACGGCGTCGATTTTCTCATGCAGAACCGCCACCTGTGGCTGCGCTCCTCGCGGCAGTGGGCCACTTTGCGCGTGCGGGCCACGGTCATCAAGGCCATCCGCGACTGGCTGGACGGCCACGGATTTCTCCTGATGGACACGCCGATCCTGACGCCGGCCGCCTGTGAGGGGACGACGACCCTCTTTGAGACCGACTACCACGGCACGCCGGCCTACCTCAGCCAGAGCGGCCAGCTCTACAACGAGGCCAACATCATGGCCTTTGGCCGCGTCTATTGCTTCGGCCCCACTTTCCGCGCCGAAAAGAGCAAAACCCGGCGGCACATCCAAGAGTTCTGGATGGTTGAACCGGAGGCGGCCTACGTGGACCTGTGGCAGAACCTGGAGATCCAGGAACAATTCGTCAGCTACCTCGTCCAGACGGCGCTGCGCGAGCGGCGCGAGGAGCTGAAACTGCTGGGCCGGGACCTGAGCCGCCTGGAAAAGATCGAGCCGCCCTTCCCTCGCATCACCTACGACGAGGCCGTGGAGATGATCAACCAGGGGGCCGAAACCGGCGAGCCCGTCCCGCCCGACAACGAGCCGGTGCCCGCTATCGAATGGGGCGACGACTTTGGCGCGCCCCACGAGACCTACGTCGCCGAGCAATTCGACAAGCCGGTGTTCGTGCACCACTATCCCACCCAGGTCAAGGCCTTCTACATGGCCCAGGAGCCCGACCGGCCCGAGACCTGCCGCTCGGCCGACCTGCTGGCCCCCGAGGGCTATGGTGAGATCATCGGCGGCGGGGAGCGCTCCGGCGACCTGGCGTATCTGGAAAAGCAGATCGAGTGCCACGACCTGCCCCGCGAAGCCTACGAGTGGTACCTGGACCTGCGGCGCTACGGGTCGGTGCCCCACAGCGGCTTTGGCCTGGGCATCGAGCGGACCGTCATGTGGATCTGCGGCCTGGACCACATCCGCGAGACGATCCCCTTCCCCCGGCTGCTGGGGCGGATGTATCCCTAGAAACGACAAACGGGGACGGAATCATCCGCCCCCGTTTTTTCCTCATTTGGGCGGGATCTCGAAGGAGATCACCAAAGCATCATCCGCGCTGAAATACTCTGCCGCCCCTGCCTCCGGCTCGACGGGCAACCGTCGCACCGTGGCGGGATCGTAGAGCCCCACCAGCAGGCGATATGCGCCCCCCGCCAGTCCATCGGGCAGCGGGAGCTGGCGCCGGTCGATCAGCAGAGAGCCGGCCGCCCACCGGCTGGTGGGCAACAGCCCTTCCAGCGGCGGGCCGTCGCACTGGGCCACCCGCCGGCCTTGACCGTCCAGCAGGTGGACAAAGGTCACCAGGTCCTCCGGCGGCGTCTCCAGGACCTCCCAGTAGAGCCGCAGGATGGGGCCATCCGGATCGGGCAAGAGATCGTAGCCCTGCAACCGCAAACGCCCGTCGAACCGGGCGGGGGTCGCCGTCTCGGCGCGCAGGGGCTGAAGCCAGCCGGCCGTCAGGGGCTCCACCCGGATCTCTTCCAGAAAGATCAACCCATCTTCCGGGTCGTCCTGGACAGCCAGGCGTTCTCCAGCTTCGTCGACCATGCCGGCCGCCAGGGTAAAGGTCGCGGGCGGCAGGTCGAGGGGCAGGTCCAGCGTCAGCTCGTCCACGTAGTAGAGCGCCCGGATCCACTTGCTGGTGGGAATGCCCCCCGGATTGGCATTCTGGGCCACGGCCCAGGTGCGTTGCAGCGCCGGCTGGTAGAGGTGGACGAAACTGTGCAGGTCTTGTCGTATTCGGGTCTCCCGCTGCCAGTAGAGCCGCAGCCGCACCTGGGCGCCGGGCCGGGGCGCCCCCGACAAGAGATCCCAACCGAGCAGCGCAACCCCCGGCTGCTCGCCACCACCCAGTTCTACGTGCAGCGGGTGCTGGACGTGGCTCACCGCGCCCGGCGGCGAGCTGCGCCGGAGCCAGCCCGGCTCAAAGATCTGGATCGCCTCGCGGCCCAGGATCAAGACGAGCAGGAGGCCCAACGGCGCCCACCACCGATACCCGAGTGCCGGGAACGTCGCCGGCTGGGGCGACGTCTGCCGCCGGCCACGCCAGCCCAGCCAGCCTAGCCAGCCAGCCCAGGCCAGTAGCGCCAACAGAGTCACACTCTCTGCCCACCCCTGCCAGGCAGTGCCCTGCCAGTGAAGGACAACCTGCTGGGCGGCGTGGGGCAGTTCCAGAGCGGCCAAGCCGCCGTCGCCCGGATTCAGCGGCAAGGCCTCCCCGTCGGCGGTGGCCTGCCAGGCCGGGAAGTAGTGGATGGGCAGAATCAGTGGGCCGGCGGCCAGCGTGGTACCGGCGGCCGGCCGGAGCACGGCCCGCTGAGGCGTCTCCCAGGACCATTCGGCGCCAAGGGGCAGGAACTCGGCCTGAGCCCGGGCACCGGCCTCCCGTTGCGGCGGATCGGCCCAGTGGGGCAGGAATTCGTTCCCGCTGGTGGTGCCCCACTGGCCGCTCCGGGCCTCGTAAGGGCGCGTATCGTCAGCGGTCAAGGCGGCGGTGGGCAAGAAGGGCTGGTGGGGAACGAGGAACACGCTGCTGCTCAAGCCCACGATCAGCAGGAATCCGCCCAGGAGCAGCCAGGCGCGGCGTTCGCCCACAGCGGCCACGGCCGCACCCCCGGCCAGGGCCACGCCCAACGCCGCCAGGGCCAGCAGACGCCACGGAAACTCGACCAGGGCCAGGCCCGGCACCGTTTCCCACACGGGCGCGCTCCACGCCTGGGTGAGCGCCAGGCACAGGCCGGCGAAGGTTGCGCCCATCACCGCCCCGATCCGGCTGGCCGTCCAGCCGGTGCGCCGCACCAGACCGACGACCACGGCGATCCCCCCCGCCGCCAGCGCCAGCCAGGCCGCCCAGCCCAGCATGTAGGGAAAGGGCGGGTTGGCCGCCCGCGAATCGAACACCGGCGGCGGGGCCAGGAGATCCTGCCAGCGCACAAAGTGCTGGCTGTAGTGAAAAAAGCCCGTCTGGAGGTTGCCGATGCGGACCCAATCGGCGTCGGCCAGGGCCGGCAGCCAGAAAAAGGCGCTGAGCCCGGCGGCGAGGAGGCCGGCAGCCGGCCCCCGCCACCAGCGGCCCTCAAGAGGTCGCCAGAGGGGCAGGGCCAGCCAGTAGAGGGCCAGCGCCCCGGCGCCCAGCATGGCCGTGATGTTGTGGGTTATGACCAACAGCGCCAGGGCCAGCGGGGCGAGCAGCCAGTTGCGCCAGCCGCCGTCCTGGTAGAGCCGGGTAAAGGCCCACAGGACCACGGGCAGCCAGAGCAGGGCCAGGATTTGGGGATAGTCGCCCTGGAAGTAGAACTCGCGAAAGAGGTGGGGCTGGGAGAGATAGAGCGCGGCCCCCACCAGCCCGGCCGCCGGCGTCAGGAGCCGCCGCAGCCAGGCCCAGGTGGCCAGGCCCGAGACCAGGTAAAAGGCCGTGATGACGACCTTGGCCGCCAGGTCGAGGGACAGGCCCAGGAAGTGCAGCGGCGCGACGAGCAGGTAAAAGAGTGGGCTGTAGTAGTGAAAGACAGGCGCCCCCAGGCCCTGGTACACGTCGGGGAACCAGCGGGGCCACAGCACGCCGCCGGTCCAGGATCGAGCCACGGCGGCGCTGCGGTGAAGGTGCAGGAAACCGTCGGCGCTGTTGGGCAGGCCGGGCGCGCGCCACAAGGCGCCGATCAGGAGCCAGGCCAGCAGCAGGACGTAGAGCAGGGGCAAACCCCGAAAGACGTACCTCCTGAACCCGGAAGCCATCCGTTGCATTCCGGCACCCCGTCGCCGCTTACGTCGGCAGCCAGAAGAAGGCCAGGGCGATGATGACGTACACGGCCAGGAGCATGGCGCCCTCCAGCCAGTTGGACTCGCCGTCGAGGGAGACCAGCCCGGCGATGAGCACCGCGGCTATCATGGCGATCAGCTCGAACTGGTTAAAGACCAGGGTCAGCGGGTTGCCCATCAGCAAGCTGACAAAGACGAGGAGCGGCGCGACGAATAGCGCGATCTGCAAGCTGGAGCCGACCGAGATGGAGAGGCTCAACTCCATCTGGTTTTTGAGAGCCACTTGCACGCCCACCAGGTGCTCGGCCACGTTGCCCACGAGGGGGATGATGATGATGCCCAGGAAAAACTCGGTGATGCCGATCTCGAGCACCACGTGCTCCACTGAGCCCACGAGCATCTCGCTCATCCAGGCGATGGCCAGCGTCGCGAGGAGCAGCACGATCCCGGCCTTGCGCGCCGACCAGGGGACGACGTCGTGCCCGGCGGCCGGCTTGTGCGCCCGGATGGCGTTGCGCTGGCGGAGTTGATAGACCAAAGCCAGCACGTAGAGCCCGATCATCACCCCGGACACGCCCAGGCTCAGGTACTCTACCGCGTCGTGGTCCACCGTCTCGATGCTGTGGCTGAAAATCGAGGGAATGACCAGCGCGGCCACCGCCAGCATGAGCATCGTCGCGTTGAGTCCGGCGTGGCTCCGCTCGAATTTCTGAGTGCCGTGGCGCAGGCCCCCGAGCAGGATGCTGAGCCCCAAGACGAGCAGGATGTTGCCCAGCACCGAGCCGGTCAGCGATGCGCGCACCAACTCGAGCATCTGGTCTGCGACGTTGGGGTTGACCACGCCCTCGCGGATGGCAAAGATAGTGATGATCAACTCGGCGGCGTTGCCCAGGGTAGCGTTGAGCAATCCGCCCAGGCGGGGTCCGGTGTGGACGGCCAGGGCCTCGGTGGCCTCCCCCATCAGCCCGGCCAGGGGGATCATGGCCAGGCCCGAGGCCACAAAGACGATCACGGGGTTCCAGCCCATAAAGCTGGCGACCACGGCGACGACGCCGAAAACCAACAGGACGTTCAGAAACTTTATGGTGATTTCCCCTGCCCTTTCTTCTCCAGGCGGGACAGCCCCGGCGCAACGAAGGGCGCCTCGGGGGCCGTCCACCCGCCCTGTTCGCCGCCCGTCGTGCGCCAGACGTGGTAGATGCGGTGAAACGTGGTGAACAGACTCGCCGCGGCCAGGATGACCAAGGCGATGAGAACCTGGTCGAGGACCATGCCGACGATGGTGATCGCCACGCGAGGGGGCCGGGTCATGACGCCCACCGTGCAGGCGATGCCCAATGCCTCGGCTCGCGCCCGCGTGTAGCTGACCATGAGCGAGGCGACGGCAGCCAGGAGGAGCAGCGGGATCTCGACCGCCCCACCCACCTCGGCGTAGTAGACGATGAGGCCGAAAAAGACGATAGATTCCTCAAAGCGGTCGATGGTCGAGTCGAGAAAGGCGCCAAAGCGGCTGCCCCTGCCGCTAACCCGGGCCAGGGTGCCATCCAGGGCGTCGCACGCGGCGGCGACGATGTAGAGCAGGCCCGCCCAGCGGATCTCTCCGAGGGCGGCCAGGACCGCCACGCCGACGGTCAGCACCAGACCCACAAGGGTGACGCCGTCGGGCGAGACGTTCAGGCGAGCCAGCAACCGGCCGATGGCTTCCAGTGCCGGGCGGCTGACTTTGCGGGCTTTTTGTTCGATGAATGACATAGATCTCCGTCCTCAACGGATTTTGGTGGGTGCCGGCTAATCCATCGGCCAGACAGGGGCGGCCACCAGCCACTGCTCGGGGTGCCGGCCGATGTGCCGCTCCATGACCTCCACGACCAATTCCATCCCGGCCTGGACGTCGGCCTCGGTGTCCCCCGTCCGGGGCAAATCGAGCGCGGGCTCGACCTGCACCAGGAACGAGTTGTCGGGCAGGCGCAGCACAAAGGCCGAGACCAATGCCGCGCCGGTCCGTAGCGCCACCCGCACCGGCCCGTCGGGCAGGTGGGTCGGCTCGCCAAAGAATTCCACCTCGCGGCTGTGGTCGGTCACGTTCCGGTCGGTGGGCAGGGCGACGATCTCGCCCCGCTTCAAGGCGCGAAAAAGGCCGATCATCGACTCGTCGGAGGGGATCAGGCGCAGCCCATGCTGCTGTCGAATCCGGAGGAGAAAGCGAAAGAGCCGCTCGGGTTGAATGTGGTGAGCTGCCCCGGTGATGCGCAGGCCGTGGGCGGCGGGCAACTGGCCGACAATATCCACGTTCCCAAAATGGGCGGAAAAGACGACGACACCCCGGCCGCGGTCCAGGGCCTCGTACAGATGCTCCATGCCCTGCACCTGGGTTAGATCCCGGATCTCGTCGATCGTCAGCCGCGACACCCGAAAGAGGTCGTAGTGGCCCTTGGCGACGTTCACGCACGCCCGCCGCGCCGCGGCCTCGACCTCTTCCGGCTTGGCCTGGGGTCCGAGCACGTGCTGCATGTTGTGAAGTATGACGAGGCGAAGACTGGGGACGAGATGATAGAGAAGAAACCCGACCCGGCCGGCCAACCAATAGCCAACTCGGGGCGGTAGGCGGCCGGTCAATGCTGCCAGCAGCCGATATGAGACGTAGATCAGGTAGCCGCGCACTCCCCCTCCTCTTGAAGTCAACGGCGTGCATCTTACCTCAAAAGGCCCTCAAAGTCAAGCTTGCCAAAGAGGTCGTTTTATGATACAGTGAGACCCGTATCGAGTGCCTATTCCGTATTGCGTATCCCCGGCTCAGTTGCACCGTCCGCCATACGCAATACTTTTTTATCTGGAGGCAGCGCTGGCGTGGAGACGGCCATCTCCCATTCGTGGGATCTATCTACAGACGAAGCCAAGGACCTGCAATCGTGGCTGGCCGAGCGCGTGATCCGCGAGACCACCTTCGACCCGGAGTCGGTGCGCACCGTGGCCGGGGTGGACGTCGGATTCCCGGAAGGAAAGACGCGGGCGGCCGGGGTGGTGCTCAGCCTCCCGGACCTCGAACCGGTGGATTATGCCCGGGCCGAGACCGAGATCTCGTTCCCCTACGTGCCCGGCCTGCTGACCTTCCGTGAGGGGCCGGCAGTTCTGGCCGCCCTGGAGCAGCTCGACACCTGGCCCGACCTCTTTCTCTTTGACGGGCAGGGCATCGCCCACCCCCTGCGCATCGGCCTGGCAGCCCACATGGGCGTGCTGCTCGACCGGCCGAGTATCGGCTGCGCCAAGTCGCGGCTCACGGGCGAGTACGAGGAGCCCGGCAACAAAGTCGGGGATTGGTCGCCACTGAAGGACGGCGAGGAGACCATCGGCGCGGTCCTTCGCACTCGAAAGAATGTGAAGCCGGTCTTTGTGTCCATCGGCCACCGGGTGGACCTGGAGACGGCCATCGCGTTCGTGCTGCGCTGCGGCCGCGGCTACCGCCTGCCCGAGACGACGCGCTGGGCACACAAAGTGGCCGGCGGCGCAGAGTTGGAGATTGAGAACAGGCAACCGGCATTGCTCTGACCAGAACGTATTGCGTACAGCGTATTGCGTACAGCGTAACGTGTGAAACGTGACCCGTGATCAGCATCTACGCAATACGGAATACGCAATACGCGTCACACCAGGAGGCACATGCGCATCCAAGACCGCATCGAACGGGCTGCCGAACTGATCCGCCGCTCCCGGCACATGATGGCTTTCACGGGCGCCGGACACAGCACGCCCTCGGGCATCCCCGACTTTCGCGGCCCTGGCTCCGGGCTATGGGAAACGAGCAATCCCATGCTCGTGGCCTCCATCTGGGCCTTTCGCCTGAACCCCAAGACGTTCTACGACTGGATCCGGCCGATGGCCGAGTTGCTGCTCAACGCCCCGCCCAACCCCGCCCACCGGGCCCTGGCCGACCTGGAGGCGATGGGCCACCTGCAAACCATTGTCACCCAGAACATCGACAACCTCCACCAACGGGCCGGCTCGCGCCGGGTGCTGGAGCTCCACGGCCACCTGCGCGAGGCGACCTGTATCCGCTGCTACGAAAAAGTACCGGTGGACCCCAGCCTCGAACACTCCATCCTCGAAGGAAAGGTACCTCGCTGCGCCTGCGGCGGCGTGCTCAAGCCCGACGTCATTCTCTTTGGCGAGCAATTGCCCATCCACGTGCTCAACGAAGCGATGGCCGAGGCCCGCCGCGCCGACCTGGTCCTGGTCGCCGGTTCGTCGCTGGAGGTCACCCCCGCCGCCGACGTGCCGTTTGTGGCAGTGGAGAGCGGCGCCCGGGCCATCATCGTCAATCTGCAACCTACGGCATTTGACGCCCAGGCCGACGTCGTCATCCACGGCGACGTGGCCGAGGTGCTGCCCGCCATCGTGGCGGCCGTGGGCAAGGGCGATTGATCCCGGAGGAGGTGCGTTTCGCCCCGGCCTGCCAGAACCGCATCCGAATTGCACCTAGACCTATCACAGGAGAGAGGCTGACGTGACCATTGAAGAACAGAAATCATCACAGCCCAATATCGGCCAACTGGAGAAACTCCTCGAGACCGCCCGCTACCTGACCTCCAGCCTCGACCGGGACGAGGTCCTGGTCCGCATCGGCGACGCGGCCAAGGAGCTGCTGGCGGCCTACGGATCGGCCATCTACCTCCTGGAGCCTGACGGCCAGACCCTGCGCCCCGTCGCCACCTTTGAGCCCTTCGAGCAGGAGATCCTCGCCGCCCGGATCCCCATCGAGGGGAGCTTTACCGGCCAGGCGATCCAGGCCCGGCAGAGCCTCATCTTTAACGACGCCACCGAGAGCCCCGCCGGCTACCAGATCCCGGGTACGCCCGTGGAGGAAGAGGAACACGTCATCGTCACCCCCCTCATCGTCGACGACGAGGTCTGGGGCGGCATGTGCCTGAACCGCATCGGCCAGCCCTTCACCGGCGAGGATCTGGCCCTGGCCCAGACCTTTGCCAGCTATGCCGAGACGGTGCTGAAAAACGCCCAGACGCACCGGACCTTACAGCAAGAGGTCGAGGAGCGGCAGCGGGCCGAGGCGGCCCTGCGCCGCTCCAACGCCGCGCTCCAGGCGCGCAACGAGGAGCTGGACGCCTTCTGCCACACCGTGGCCCACGACCTCCAGAACCCGCTGTCCGTCATCGTCGGCACGGCCGAGTTGTTGGAACTGGACTGGGCCGTGATGCCAGAGGATGAACTACAGGCGAGTCTGCGAAACATCGCCGAGAGTGGGCGCAAGATGGACCGCATCATCGAGGAGTTGCTGCTCCTGGCCCAGGTACGCAAGGGCGAGGTGGCGTTGGCTCCCCTGGACATGGCCCAAATCGTGGCCGAAGCCCGCGGGCGGCTGGCGGACTTGATCGAGGCTCATCAAGCCGAGATCATTGCCCCGGACACCTGGCCCTCGACCCTGGGCTACGCCCCCTGGGTCGAGCAAATATGGGTCAACTATTTGAGCAACGCCATCAAGTACGGCGGCCGGCCTCCGTTAATCACCCTGGGCTACACGATCCTGGAGCCGCGCGGCCCAAAAGGTGCACCCCGGGTCAAATTCTGGGTGCGGGACAACGGGCCGGGCCTCGGCCCCGAAGAACAGGAGCGGCTCTTCACCCCATTTACGCGCCTGAGCCAGTTGCGGGCCGAGGGCTATGGACTCGGCCTGTCCATCGTGCGGCGCATCGCGGACAAACTGGGTGGCGAGGTGAGCGTCGAGAGCGAGGGGCTCCCGGGCCGGGGCAGCACCTTTGCCTTTACGCTTCCGGCCGCCATCACTTGAGCGAATCGGGCCAGGCGACAGAAAAACTTGCCAAATCGCGCGATCCGTGATAGAACCTTCACTACCGGACACTTTTTCTGCCATGTGCTTCAGAATCACGGATTTACAGAAAAACGCGGATTGGACTCGTTGAATTGGGGCACAAAACTCGTCTGCTTTGAAAAATCCGCGCATTTCTGTCGATCCGCGGCTATTCCTCCCGGCAACAGGTGTCCGGTAGCAAAATAGAACCTGGGGGCTGGGCGGCGGTCCAGCAACTGGGAAAAGGAGAGGATCGATATGTTGTGAGGTCGTCCGCTGGGAAGGGGCCAGCGACCGGTGCTATCTATGCGACCCCTTCGGCTTTATCTTTAACCTGTACAAAGACCCGGCCGCTTTTCGCCGGTAAGGGACAGAGGCCGTGATCCGGCTCGACGCCAGCCGCTTTGACGCGGCCGCCGAGATCGTGGGCGATACGCCCTTTACCGTCACCGCCTACTTTCTCTTGAAACACCGGCGCTGCGACGTCTATGCCGATTCGGCGGCGCAGCCCCGCTACGGCGCCGTCGTGCCCCACGCGCCCGACCCCGACGTCTATGTCTTTGGCGCGAGCGACCTGCCCGCAGCGGAGCGGGACCCCCTGGCCGATTTCCTGGCCCGGCTCGACGCCGCCTGCGGCTACCTGATTCCCCTGGCACTGGTGCAGCCCCTCCGCGCCCGGCGGCCCATCCACCTGGAAGTCGAGGGCCTGTGCTTCACCTACCGGCAGATCCCCGAGGGTCTCGCCGTCTGGCGGCCGGAGCTCGTCCGCCGCCTCGGCCCGGACGACTTGGCGCTGCTGGCCGCCCTGCCCGACGAGGCAGCCTTTCTCCACCACAACTTTGGCGCGGCCGAGGCGCTGCTGGCCGAGGGCCTGGCCTTTGGCGTCGTGCGCCGGGGCCGGCTGGTGAGCGTGGCCGCTTCCTTGGCCCTGACGCCCCGCTACTGCGACGTGGGCGTCTACACCCGGCGCCGCCACCGCCACCGGCGCTACGCCACCGACTGCGTCGAGGCCCTCTTTGCCCACCTCTTTGCCCGGGGCGTGCGTCCCCTGTGGCGGATCGGTATCCGCCAGAAGGTCGCCATCTACTTTGCCGAAAAGCTGGGCATGGACGAGATCGGCACCGACGGCCAGGAGATCTACCTCCAGACCTCGCCGGACGGCTGACCGCCTAGACCCTTGGGGTTTCTGGCTCAGACCGAAGGGAATCTGCCGAGATGCCCTGCGTCAAATTCACAACGCCTGTCCGAGAGTCAAAAACCCCAAGGATCTGGGCCCAGGATCGGGATCGCCGGAGAGATCTCTTTGCCATTTGCCTTTTCTCCCGGCCTGGGGTATAATCGTCGGTGTTGGGAGAGAGAGGAGTCCACGCAGCGCGCGCTGCGCAGTTTGTGACCTGCTCCCCTAGAACGGAGTTCCCCATGAACCGAACCTACGTGGCCCTCGACCTGGAGACGACGGGCCTCGACCCCGAGCGCGACACCATCACGGAGGTCGGCGCGGCCCGTTTTCGCACCTATTATCGCGAGGGCACCGTCCAGGCCGAGGTGCTCGACACCTGGTCCACCTTGGTCAACCCCGGCCGGCCCATCCCCATCCAGGTCCAGCAACTGACGGGCATCACCCAGGAGAAGGTCGAGTCCTCCCCCCCCTTTTCGGAGGTGGCCCACCAGGTGCGGCGGTTCGTCGGGCACCATCCCGTGCTGGGTCACAGCGTGGGCTTTGACCTCAGCTTCCTGCGCAGCCACGACGTGCCCCTCGCCAACTCGACCATCGACACCTTTGAGCTGGCCAGCATCCTCATGCCCCACGCCGCCCGCTACAGCCTGACCAAGCTGGGCGAGGTCTTTGAGTTGACCAACCTCTGCACCCACCGCGCCCTGGACGACGCGCTGGCCGTGGTAGACCTCTTTGTGGCACTGCTGGAGCACGCGGCCCAACTGCCGAGGGCCATCCTCAAGGAGTTGAACCGGCTGGCGGCGCCGGTCGATTGGTCGCTGAAGGACGTCTTTCGCGACGTCGAGCGGGGCCTGGCCCGCACCCCCTTCCGGGGCGGGATCGGCCAGCAATTGGCCGCCCAGGTCGACGCCCACGAGGACGTCCTGGGGCCCCTCTTTGCCACGAGCCCCGAGGACGAGGAGGAGCTGTCCCCCGCCGCCCGGCCCCGGGCCCTGGACGTGGATCGGCTGGCGGCCATGCTGGAAGAGGGCGGCCTCTTTGCCCAGCGCTTTCCTGGCTTTGAGCACCGGCCCCAGCAGGTTGAGATGCTGCGGGCCGTGGCCCAGGCGCTCAACGAGCAACAGCACCTGATGGTCGAGGCGGGCACGGGCACCGGCAAGTCCATCGCCTATCTGCTGCCGGCCATCGCCTTCGGCCACCTCAACGACGAGCGGGTGGTGATCTCGACCAACACCATCAACTTGCAGGACCAGCTCTTTCTCAAGGACATCCCCGATTTGCAGGCCCTGCTCCCCTTCGAATTCCGAGCCGCGCTCCTGAAGGGCCGGAGCAACTACCTCTGCCAGCGGCGGCTGGCGAGCCTGCGCGGGACGGGCGTCAGCACCACCGAGGAGATGCGCATGTTGGCCAAGGTGCTGGCCTGGCTGCCCAGCACCCAGACCGGCGAGCGGGGCGAGCTCTTTATGCCCACCCGCGTCGAGCAGGTGCTGTGGAGCAAACTCTCAGCGGAGAGCGAGACGTGCACTCTGGAGCGCTGTCGCTTCCGCGAGCGGGGGCGCTGCTTCTTTTACCGGGCCCGTCGCGCGGCCGAGCGGGCCCACGCCGTGGTCATCAACCACGCCCTGCTCCTCTCCGACGTGGCCGTCGAGAACCGGGTCCTGCCCGAGTACCGCTACCTCATCGTCGACGAGGCCCATCACCTGGAAGATAACGTCACGCGTCAACTCAGCTTCCAGGCCGATCAGCGGGTGGTGGAGCGGGTGCTCAACGAGTTGGCTCGGCCGGTCGGGAATCGGCGGTACGCCGGCTTTCTCAGCGACGTGCTGGCCCGCTGCCGGGGCGCCGTCCCCCCGGACGATTGGGGCCGGCTGGAGGGCCACGTCCACAAGCTCCAGCGCCAGGTCGAGGCGGCGCTGACGGGCGTGTACGGCTTTTTTCGGGTGCTGGGCAGCTTTTTGGAGGATCACAGTCCACGCAAAGGGTCCTACGACCAGCGGCTGCGGCTGACCAGCGGGCTGCGCATCCAGCCGGCTTGGGACGAGGTCGAGATCACGTGGGACAATTTTGCGGCTCAGCTCCACCGCATCGTCAGCGACCTGGACGCGCTGTGTGGCGGGCTGGGCGACCTGGAGGGCTACGACGTCGAGGACGTGGAAGGGCTGGTGCAGGACTGCAACGGCTACCTGGCCCGCCTGGCCGAGCTGCGCGACCAGATCAACGGCTGCATCGTCGAGCCCAGCGACGCGGCCATCTACTGGGCCAGCGTCTCGGCCCGCGACGACCGGGTGACGCTCCACGCCGCGCCGCTCCACGTGGGCAACCTGGTCCAGAAGCACCTGTTTTACCCCAAGAAATCGGTCATCATGACCTCGGCCACGCTGACCACCGACAACAGCTTTGACTTTATGCGCGAGCGGCTCAATGCCTGGGACGCCGCCGAGCTGGCCGTCGGCTCGCCCTTTGATTACAAGAGCTCGACCCTGCTCTACGTGCCCACCGACATCCCCGAGCCCAACCAGCCCTACTATCAAAAGACGGTGGAGCAGACCCTCCTCGCCCTGGCCCGGGCCACCGAGGGCCGGCTGCTGGGGCTCTTTACCTCGTACTACCAACTTCGTAATACCAGTGACACCCTGACCCGGCCCCTGGGCGAGGAGGGCATCTCGGTCTTTCAGCAGGGGGCGGGCATCTCGCGGGCCCAGCTGCTGGAGAATTTCCGCACGACGCCCAAGTCGGTGCTCCTGGGCACCCGCAGCTTCTGGGAGGGCGTGGACGTGGTGGGGCCGGCGCTGAGCGTGCTGGTCATCGCCCGCTTGCCCTTCTCCGTGCCCGACGATCCCATCTTTGCCGCCCGGGCCGAGTCCTTTGAGAACCCCTTTGGCGAATACGCCATCCCCGAGACGATCTTGCGCTTCCGCCAGGGCTTTGGCCGCTTGATCCGGACCAAGACCGACCGGGGCGTGGTCGTCATCCTCGACAAGCGGGTGCTGACCAAGTCGTACGGGCCGATGTTCCTCAACTCGCTGCCCGAATGCAAGCTGGTGCGCAACTCGGTGACCAAGCTGCCCGAAGCCGCCCGCCGCTGGCTGGCCGGCGATTGGCCCGCCGAGGGCTGATCCCCGGCACAGGCTGGCAAAGCCCTTGCCTATCTTGACCAAATCGGGTATAATAGCCGCCGGTGCCTAGCGTTCATCTGTTCACAAGGGAGCGAAGGAGGTGAGCCGTCGGCCAAACAATCGAACAGGGTTCTGTCGGAAATTCGCGTTTGCAAAAGTCGTAAAACCAACCCAAAGGAGGGGAACAAATGAGAAAGTGGATCTTTGCTACGTTGGTGGCGCTACTCGTGCTGTCGCTGGTCGTGGTGGGCTGCGGCCCCGCGCTGCCCGAAGGCTGCGAGAGTGGTGACCTGAAGGCCGGTATGGTCTCGGACGTCGGCGGTCTGGACGACGCCAGCTTTAACGAGAACACCTGGGAAGGGCTGCAAAAGGCCGACGAGGAATTGCCCGTCTGCGCCCAGTTCATCGAGAGCCAGGCCCAGGCCGACTATGAGAAAAACATCACCGAGTTTGCCGAGCAGGAATACGACCTGATCATCACCGTCGGCTTTTTGCTGGGCGACGCTACCCAAAAGATGGCCGAGCAGTACCCGGACGTCAACTTTGCCATCATCGACTTTGCCTACGACCCGCCCATCCCGAACGTGGCCGGCATCGTCTTTAACGTGGACGAAGCGACCTTCCCCATCGGCTACCTGGCCGCCGGCTGGGCGAATCTGAAGGACGCCGCCGATCCGCAGGTGGGCTACGTGGCCGGCATGCAGATCCCGCCGGTGGAGCAGTTCATCGTCGCCTACGAGGCCGGTGTGGCCTACTACAACCAGCAGAACGGCACCGACGTCCAGGTCAAGGGCGTCTATGTCGGCGACTTTGAGGCCCCGGACCAGGGCAAGATCCAGGGCAACTCGCTGATCGACGAGGGCGTGGACGTCATCTTTGGCGTGGGCGGCAAGACCGGCAACGGCGGCCTGACCGCGGCCAAGGAGCGGGGCAAGTGGGGCATCGGCGTGGACGTGGACCAGTACTACACGCTGCCCAACGAGAAGGACATCCTCATCACCTCGTGCATGAAGCGCCTGGACAACGCCGTCTATTCCGTGGTCGAGTCCGCGGTCAACGACAACTTCCCCGGCGGTGGCGTGTACGTCGGCACCCTGGAGAACAATGGCGTGGGCCTGGCCCCCTACCACGACTACGAGGACGAGATCCCGCCGGCTCTGAAACAAGAGGTCGAGGAGATCATCCAGGGGATCAAGGACGGAACCATCGACACGGGCTGGGGCAGCTAGCCAGCCACAACTAGCTTGACCTTGTGGGCGGTGCCGAGTGTCTGCTCGGCACCGCCCCTTGTGAGAACAGTGAATTTGCAGAATTGACGGATCGTATTTGGCCGAGAGGTTAGGCGTTGGCACTGTCTCGCTTAATCCGTTCATTCTGCAAATCCGTTGTTAACAAGAGGGAGCGGCGATGGCTCCGATCCTAGAAGCACGCAACGTCACCAAACGCTTTCCGGGGGTGCTGGCCAACGACCAGGTGAGCTTTGCGCTGAACCAGGGCGAGATCCTCGCCTTCTTGGGCGAAAATGGCGCGGGCAAGAGCACCTTGATGAACATCCTCTACGGCCTCTATGCCCAGGACGAGGGCGAGATCGAGGTCTGGGGCCAGCCGGTGGAAATCACCGATCCCAACGACGCCATCGAGCTGGGCATCGGCATGGTCCACCAGCACTTTCAGCTCGTCCCGGTCTTTACCGTGGCCGAAAACATCGTGATGGGTACCGAGCCGACCCGCTTTTCCTTCTCCTGGCAGACGCTGGGCTGGACCGGCGGCCTGGCGGCCCTCTTCTTTTTCGTGGGCGGCATCTTTGCCCTGGACAACGCCGGCCAGTGGCTCCTGGCCGCCCTGGCCGGGGCAGCAGCGACGGCGGCCATCTACGGCGTGGTCATGCTGCTGGGCCTCCTGAGCCGCCAGGGGCTGCGCATCTACTTCCCCGTCACCGCCCTGGCCGGCGGGGCGTCCTTCGTCGCCCTGGCCCTGCTCCTGGGCAGCGCCAGCCAGATCCCGCTCCTCGTCGTCCTGGCCCTCTTTTTCGCCGCCCTCTCCTATCCCGCGCTCCAGGTGCTGACCACGGCGCTGGACCGGCGCACGGCGGCGCGGCGCATCCGGGCCCTGTCCTCACAATACGGCCTGGCCGTCGACCCGGAAGCCCTCATCGAGGACCTGCCGGTGGGCGTGCAGCAGCGCGTCGAGATCATCAAGACCTTGTATCGCGAGGCCGAGATCCTCATCCTCGACGAGCCGACGGCCGTTTTGACGCCCCAGGAGACAGAAGAACTCTTCCAGATCATGCGCTCGTTGACGGATCAGGGCAAATCGATCATTTTCATCACCCACAAGCTCAAAGAGGTGATGACCATCGCCGACCGGGTCATCGTGTTGCGCGACGGGCGGGTGACGGGCCAGACCACGCCGGCCGAATCGTCGGAGGAGGACCTGGCCGAGATGATGGTCGGGCGAGAGGTAGCTCTGAGGGTGGAAAAAGGGCCGGCGTCGCCCGGCGACGTGGTCCTGGAGGTGCATGATCTGGCGGCCGAGGACGTCCGCGGCCAACCCCTGCTGCGCGGCGTGGACCTCAGCGTGCGCGCCGGCGAGGTCCTCGGCGTGGCCGGCGTCCAGGGTAACGGCCAGACCGAGTTGGTGGAGGTGTTGACCGGCCTCCTCCCGGCCACCGCCGGCTCGGTCCGCGTCCTGGGCCAGGACGTGACCAACGCCCCGCCCCGGACCGTCACCCAGTTGGGCGTGGCCCACATCCCCGAGGACCGGCAGCGCGACGGCCTGGTGCTTCCCTTCCCCATCTATGACAACTATATCCTGTGCAACTACTATCAGCGCCCCTTTGCTCGCGGTCCATCCCTTCAATTCGAGCAGGTCTACGACTTTGCCGAGCGGGTGACAGAGGAATTCGACGTGCGGACCCCCAGCATCGGCCTTCCGGCCCAGAATCTGTCGGGCGGGAACCAGCAGAAGGTCATCGTCGGGCGCGAGTTCTCGCGGCCCATCAAACTGCTTATCGCCGCCCAGCCGACGCGCGGCCTGGACGTGGGCTCTATCGAGTACATCCACCGGCGGCTCATCCAGCAACGCGACGAGGGCGTCGCCGTGCTCCTCGTCTCGGTCGAGCTGGACGAGATCATGGCCATCTCGGACCGCATCGCGGTGATGTACGAAGGCGAAATCGTGGACACGGTGAACGCCGACGAGGTGACCCGCGAGGAGCTGGGCCTGCTCATGGCCGGCTCGCGGCTCGAACGGGAGAGAGGGGAGGCAAGCGTTGGCTAGGGAAGGAGATCGAGAACCGGGTCAGACAAATCTCGGCCGGCGGCTCGCGGCCCTGCCCCTGTGGGCCCGGGCGGCCCTGCTGGCCGCCGCCGTGGGCGTCGTCGTCTTGCTCAGCAAGTGGCTGGTGCTCCTCCTCCTCGTGGCGCTGGGCCTGTGGCCCATCACGCTCCTGCTCGGCCTGGGTGTGCTGGCCCTCTTTGCCACGCGGCGGGGCGGCTGGCCCTGGATGAAGGAGTGGCTGAGCACCCGGCTGCGGGGCCTGCTCGTGCCTGCCCTGTCGGTGGTCACGGCGCTGCTCATCGGCGCCCTGGTCATCATGTTCACCGACCAGGCCGTCTACCAGGCCCTGGGCGAGGGCCGGATCGGGGAGGCCATCGGCCTGGCGTTCGGCAACCTGGGCCGGGCCTACGGCGCGCTCTACCAGGGCTCGCTCAGTGACCCGGCGCGCATCTTGATCGCCATCGGCCGCTGGCTCGGGGGCGAGGGCCTCCAGCCGGTGCTCAACGCCGTGCGCGGCCCCAGCGACAGCCTGGTCCAGTCGGTGCCCTACATTTTCGCCGGGCTGGCGGTGGCCCTGGGCTTTCGGGCCGGCCTGTTCAACATCGGCGCCGAGGGCCAGATCGGCGTCGGCTGGCTGGCAGCCGTGATCCTGGGCTTCTCCATCCCGGGCTTGCCGGCGATCGTGCACCTGCCCCTGGCCATCCTGGTGGGGGCGGCCGCGGCCGGGCTCTGGTCGGCCATCGCCGGCGTGCTCAAGGCCCGGACCGGCGCCCACGAGGTCATTACCACCATCATGCTCAACTACGTCGTCTTTCGCCTCAGCGACTGGCTGCTCTGCGGGCCGCTAGAGTTCACCCAGGGCACCTGCCGCACCCGCGACATCGCCGGGAGCGCCTTCCTGCCCCGCTTTCTCGGCCACCCGGTCACGCTGCACTGGGGCTTTGTGATGGCCCTGGCAGCGGCGGTGCTCACCGGCTGGTTCCTGTTCAAGACGACGTGGGGGTTCGAGCTGCGGACGGTGGGCGCCAACCCCGACGCGGCCCGCTACGGCGGCATGAGCGTGGCCAAGAATTACGTGCTGGCCATGTTCCTGAGCGGCTGCCTGGCCGGGCTGGCGGGCGTCAGCCAGGGCCTCGGTATCACCCACAACATCGCCCTCGGCTTCCAGGCCGGCTATGGATTCGACTCGATTGCCCTGGCGCTGCTGGGCAAGAGCCATCCGGCCGGCGTCGTGGGGGCCAGCATCCTCTTTGGCGTCCTGCGTGCCGGGGCGGGGCGGATGCAGTCGGTGGCCGGCATCCCGACCGAGATCGTGCAGATCGTCCAGTCTCTGGTCATCGTCTTTATCGCCGCGCCGGCCATCATCCGGGCCATCTACCGCTTCCGCGAGGCCCGGCGCGAGGGCCTCGAAGAGATCACGGTCTTTTCGCGGGGTTGGGGCGCGTAGGAACTGAGTATTGGATATTGGCGATACTCGCCAATATCCAATATCCCAGAACTGGCTGGAGAGAATCATGGCAGTGCAAGCACAAACCATCGACAGGCCAAGATCGGGCCTCAGCCGCAAGGATCTTCTGACCAGTGGGCTGGTGTTGCTGTTGGGCGCCATCTTTGTGGTGCTGGGCGGGTTCAGCGTCCAGCCCGGCGACCAATCGACCTTTACCGACCAGGTGCTGGGCACGCTCTTTTCCCTGCCGTCCCAGGGCACGCTCTACACCATCGGCATCCTCTGCCTCTTTATGGCCGGGCTGCGCTTCTACCGGGGGCTGGCCTCCCTTCGCTCCTTCCTGAGCTGGAGTGTGGCCTTTCTGGCCGCGTTCGCCTTCCTGGTCTGGATGACGAGCGGCACCAGCCTGAACCTGCCGGGCATGATCCAGAGCACGCTGACGGCCGCCACCCCGCTGACCCTGGGGGCCATGGCTGGCATCTTTTGCGAGCGGGCGGGCATCATCAACATCGCCATCGAGGGCATGATGCTGACGGCCGCCTTTGCCGCCGTGGCCTTTGCCGGGGTCTTTGGCAGCCTGTGGATGGGCCTGCTCATGGCCAGCCTGCTCGGCGGCGTGATGGCCTCGCTCCACGCCGTGCTGTCCATCAAGTACAAGGTGGACCAGATCATCTCGGGCACGGTCATCAACATTTTGGCCGCCGGGGGCACCCGCTTTTTCAACCTGCGCCTGCTAGAGCCCGCCGGCCTGAGCACGCCCGGCCACTTTGACGCCATCAGCATCCCGGTCCTGGCCGACATCCCCATCGTCGGCCCCATCCTCTTTGACAACCAGCCGACGGTGTTCATCATGCTCATCCTGGTGGTCGTCGTCAATTACGTCATCTTTGCCACGCCCTGGGGCTTGCGGATGCGGGCCTGCGGCGAGCACCCGCGAGCCGCAGACACCGTCGGCGTGCACATCAACCGCATGCGCTACGTGAGCGTCATCCTCGGCGGGCTGGTGGCCGGCATCGGCGGGGCCTATTTTTCGCTGGGCGTCGTCGGCTCCTTCGAGGACAATATGACGCGGGGCCAGGGCTTTGTGGCGCTGGCGGCCATGATCTTTGGCAACTGGAATCCCACCGGCGGCTTTCTGGCGGCCCTCCTCTTTGGCTTTGCCGACGCGCTCCAGGTCAAGATGCAGATCCTCAAGCCGGTGCTGCCCTTCATCGAAATCCCCATCCCGCCCGAGTTCCTGCAAATGGCGCCCTACATCCTGACCATCGTCGTCGTGGCCGGCGTCGTGGGGCGGGCCATCGCCCCGGCGGCGGAGGGCAAGCCCTACGAGAAGCAATGACCGCGCTTTCCGGCACCCTCGCCTCGATCCTCAAGGACCCGGCTGAACTCCGGGCCTATTTGCGCGCCCACTATGGCCGGCCCGAGACCAGCCCGATCTCACCCTGGGAGCGGGTCGAGACGGCCCTCGCCCTCCGGGAATCCGACCGCGTGCCCTTTGACTTTTGGGCCGTGGACGAGGTGTGGGATCGGCTCCGCACTGCTCTCGACGCGGACGATGAAGAAATCCTGCGCCTGCTGGGCGCGGACTGCCGCATGGTGACGACCCGCTACGTGGGCACCAAGGCCCGCGAGTTGGCCGACGGCACCTACGTCGACGAGTGGGGCGCCCATCGCCGCCGCATCGCCAACGAGTTCGGCGCCTACGACGAGTACGCCCGCCATCCCCTGGCCGACGCCGAGACGGTGGCCGACGTTCTAAACTGGGATTGGCCCAGCCCCGACGACTGGGACGTCTCGGGCGTACGGGCGCAGTGCGAGCGGCTCAACAGCCCCTGGCGCCACCACCTGCGCTACGAGGTGGGCGGCATTTTCGAGTGGTCGTGGGGCCTGCGCGGCTTTGAGCGCTTTTTACTGGACCTGGTCGAAAAGCCGGACCTGGCCAGCGCCATCATGGACCGCTTCACCGACGTCTATATCGAAAACACGGTGCGCGTCATCGAGGCCGCCGGCGGGCTGCTGGACGCGGTCTATACCTACGACGACGTGGGCATCCAGGGCGGGCTGCTCCTGTCGCCGCGCATGTGGCGCAAGTACATCTTGCCCCGCCACCAGCGGCTCAACGCCGCCATCCGCGCGGCGAAATACCCGGTCAAGATCTTTTACCATTCGTGCGGGGCCGTGTTCCCCCTCATCGGCGCTTTTGCCGACGAGATGGGCATCGACGTTTTGAATCCGCTCCAGCCCCGGGCAGCGGGCATGGACATGGCCCGCATCAAGGCCGAGTTCGGCGACCGGCTGTCGTTTCACGGCGCCGTGGACATCCAGCGGACCCTGCCCCACGGCACGCCGGAGGAGGTCCAGGCCGAGGTGCGGGCGCGGTGTGAGGTCTTGGGACGGGGCGGCGGCTACATTTGCGCCTCGGCTCACTACCTCCAGGCCGACACGCCGCTGGAGAACATCGTCGCCATGTACACCACTTCCCGGGAACTGGGCTGAGTCGAACACCAATTGGAAAGGAGCACGTTATGCGCACTATCTCGACGATTCTGTTCATCCTCGTATTGGCGCTGGCGATCAGCCTCGCCGCGACACTAGGCGTCGTTGGGGTCGGTTGGGTTGCCGTCCAAGTCTTCCCCGGGCTCTCCCTCTTTGAGGCGAGCCTCATCGCCCTGGCCATCAGCGTCGGTCTGTTGCTCGTCGTCTTTCGCCTTCTTGGGTTCCCGGTGCCTGGCCAAATCTTTTGGGAGGAGGACGACTGGGAAGAAGAAGACGAGCCACCTGTCACCCCCTGGCGGCGGAGCAAGCCCAAGGATAGAGCATCTTCCGGCAAGGGTAGAAGGTCGAGTCAAAAGCAAAAGCGCCGCTGATCTTCCGGCCCTGGCCGCGAGACGAGCAGCAGGTTCGCCCGATCGTCCAACCCCAAAGCGACGCAGCCCTCGAATCTGCGTCGCTTTGATTTTGGAGAGAGGTTTCCGTCAGGGCGAGGGCACCTCGACGTCAAAGTCTAGGCTGTTCGTTTGCCCTCCCTCGACGTTGACCATGCGGTCGGCCACCTTCTGCCCCTCGACCCAGACCTCGACGATGCAATCGCCCTCGTCCAGGGTAAAAGAAAACCCGCCATCGTCGCCGCTAACCTGCTTGTCGAGGGCCTCGCCCTTTTGAAAGACGTTCATGTCCGTAACGTTCTCCGCCCTCATCAGTTCGATGACATACACCTCGGCCCGCGCGATGGGCGCTCCATCCTGGGCCGATTGCACCGTACCCCGGATCGTCCCTTCCTGGCTGCCACAGCCCGACAGGCTCCCCAGGATCGTGATCAAGACGAGCAAGATGCTGAGAATCGAGCTTTGCGCTTCCATTCCGTTCCTCTCCTGACGTTGGGTTGAGATCAACTGGCCAGCGGCACGGCGAAGGATTTCCTCCCGCGCCGCTACTCGGTCACGAGGCGCACAAACGCGATCTCGCCCCGCTCCACCGTGACCGGTTGGACGTAGGATTTGCCCCTGACCTTGGCCTTGACCAGGTACTCGCCCGCCGGCACGTAGCCCAGGGCAAAGTTCTCGCCCAGCTCGTCGTCGGGGTTGACCTCCTCGTTGGCGTAGGTCTGCACCTGGCGCCACCACTTGTTCGGCTCGGCGGCGCGGAAAAAGGTCACCGGCGTCTCGGGCAGGGGGCGGCCCTGGGCGTCGACCAGCAGGCCGGCGAGGGCCCCCTGGCCCGGCTCCGGCCGCAGCCAGAGGACCGGATTGCGCGTGCTGCGATAGTCGTTGCTGCCCAGCCGGACCTCCAGGTGGAGGTGATTGCCGATGGCGACGCCCGTCATGCCCACCAGGCCGAGCGTGTCGCCGGCTTCCAGGTGCTCGCCCTCGCTCACCAGCGCCTGGGAGAGGTGGCCGTAAAGGAGATAGACCGGCTGGCCGTTGAATGGCCGGTCGAGCTCCAAGACGACCAGGTTGCCGTAGAAATCCGGCTTTTTGCCATAAATCGTCTCCAGGTCGTTCCCGGCGACGATGACCGTGCCGGCGGCCGCAGCCAGGGCCGGCGTGCCGGCCGGATTCATATAGTCCACCCCGTGGTGGAGGTGATAGCGCCCGCCGCCCGTGGAGCCATAGGGAAAGTAGGTGCCCGGATAGCGGTCGCCCTCGGCATCAGGGCCGATGGGCGGCAGCAGCCACAGGTGGTCCGAGGCGGAGGCGGGCGTAGGGCTGGCCGGCAGCGGCGTCGGCGTGGGCGTCGGCGTTGGGGTCGGCGTTGGGGTCGGCGTTGGGGTCTGGGTCGGGGTTGGGGTCTGGGTCGGCGTGGCGGTGGGCGTTGGCGTCGAGGTCGGGGTAAAGGTCAGCGTGGCTGTCGCCGTAAACGTGGCTGTGCCCAGCGGCCGGGGCGGCGTCGAAGCCGAGGCCCCGCCCGAGATCAGCAAGACCACCAGAGCTACGATCAAGGCCAGGCCGAACGCACCCACCGCTTGAGACTTGAAACTTGCCACTTGCGACTTTCTACGGCGCCCAGGAGATGCGCTCGGTCGTCCAGTCGTAGTCGCCGCCCCCGTAACCGCCCCCCAGGTCAAAGAGTTTACGCTGGTTGCTGCCGTTGGCGTTCATCACCCAGATGGCCCAGGCACCGCTCCGATCCGAGACGAAGGCAATCGAGTTCCCGTCGGGCGACCAGGTGGGCAGGCCGTCCTGCGACCCGTTGTTGGTCAACCGTTTTAGCCCCGAGCCGTCCATGTTGATGGCATAAACCTCCCAGTTGCCGTCGCGGGCCGACATAAAGGCCACGCGGGAGCCAGAGCCGGCCGGGGCCGTGTCGCTCTGGTGGTTCGTCAGCCGGTAATAGTTGCCGCCGCCGGCGCCCACCCAATAGAGGCCGCAGGCCGACGTGGCATTCATAAAGTCGCAGCCGTGATAGACCACGCGCCCGTCGGCCATCCAGAAGGGGTACTCGCCCCGGATCTCGGTGGTGCCGATCTTGATCGAGTCCTGATTTTTGCCAAACATGTCGTGGACGATGCCCAGGCGGCTCTGTCTGTCCGCCCAGGACTTGGACGAGTAGGCGACGATGGCCCCATCGGCCGACCAGGTGGGGTAGGCATCCTCGGTGTGGTTGCTGACTTCGACCTTGCCGTTGCCGCTGGCGTCCATCGTCACCAGGTGCTCCAGGTTCGGCGCCCCGTCGCCGTTGGCGGCCAACAAGTTGCCGTCCTGGCGGAACTGCGGCTGGCGGAAGCCTTGGCCCAGCATATTCCGGCCGCTGCCGTCGATGTTGCTGACGTACAACTCGTACTTGCCCATCCCCAGATGGGGATTCCACACGCTAAAGGCGATCTTGCCCGAAAGGGCCACGGGCTTGGGCGTCGGCGTGGCCGTGGGTTTGGGCGTGTTGGTCGGTTTGGGCGTAGCGGTAGGACCACTCTCGGTTGGCGTTGATGGGGCTGTGGCTTGGGACGTTGACGTGGGCGTGGGTGTTGCACTCACGGTTGAAGGGGGCGTCGCCTCTGCGGTGCCACTCGCCGTGGGCTCAACCGCAGGCGTGATGAGCACAATGGGCGTCCACGTCGGCGTCGGGCTGGCAGAGGCCCCCGGCGCCGGGATGAGCAGCACCTGGCCCACCCGGACCAGGGCCGGGTTGTCGATGCCGTTGGCCTCGGCCAATTCTTTCACCGTCAGGCCGTAGCGGCTGGCTATCTCTGACAGGGTCTCGCCTTTCTGGACGACGTGGGTCTGGCTGCTGTTCTCCGCCGGCGGGGCCGTCGGCGCGGCGGCTACCTCTGTCGCGCCAGGCGTGTTCGCCGCCTCGGCCGGCCGGGTCGACGTTGGCCTCAAAGTGGGCGTATTCGTGGCTGGCGGCGTGTCGGTGGGAATGGGCGTAATCGTCGGCGTCGGCGTGCGGCTGGGCGTGGGGCTGGCCGTCGGCGTAAAGGTCGCCGTCGCCGGCCGGGGCGTGTACGTCTCGACCGGGCCGATGGCGGCCAGGGCGCTGGAGACCGGCGTTGGGGTGGCTCCCCAGTCGCGCAGCAAAAAGACCCAGGCCGAGATCCCCCCGCCGATGAGACAACCGACGAGCAGCAGGGCCAAGACCCCGGTGGTCAGGATGCGGGGCGCGGCCGATCGCCGGGGCACATCTCCAATCGGAGCCACCGGGGCCGCGATGGTCGCCTCGGCATCCGCAACCGGGGCCAGCACCTCGGTTTCCGGCCACTCTTCTTCCGGCTCCGGCTCGACTTTTTCCACCGCCGGCTCGGCAAAGACCCACTGCTGGCCATCGTAGACGAGCCAGCGCCCCGTACGGGGGCTGATCATCCAGCGACGGCACTCTTCGTCCACCAATCGCAACTTGGCGACCTGGGCCGTGAATTCGTCTTCGGTTATCTCGCCGCGAACGAGCCTCTCTTCCAATTCGCGGTAGGTTTGTTCTGCCTCGGCAAAACGCATTCGTATCCCTCAAGAATTCATTCTGGGGCAAGCAGGCGCAATTATAGCACAGAAGTAGGGGTGGTTCAAACAGCCCCAGGTACGGGGTTAGGGGCGCAAAACGCCAGAGACTTGCTCAACTCTATCCCTGGCTGCCCGGCCGGGCGCATCCCACACGGTTTCGATCACGGCAAAATAGGTGCGAAGCGGCGCCTTGACCTGTTCGTCCTCGACCAGGGTGTCCAACAGACGCCAGTCCTCGCCGGGCAGCTTTTTCTTGGGCGGGCGCTGACGCCGCAGGGCGCCGATGGCCTGTTGGAAGAGCATGGCGGCCAGGGGCACGTCTCCCTTCATCGCCCAGCCGATGCCCGACAGGACCAGGAGCCGGGGATCGCCGTATCGGGGCAAGAGGTATTGGAGCTTTTCCAGGGCCCGGTCCGGCTCTTCCAGGCGTAGCAGGGCCTCAGCCCAGGCGTCGTGGCCATACTCGTACTCGAAGGGGTCCAACTCGGCGACAGCCTCCCACGCTTCCCGGGCTTGTAGCTGGTTGCCGGTGCGGCTGGCGATGAGGCCCCGCTGGAAGCCGGCCTGCATCTCGTTCTCGTCCCGCTCGACGTAGCACAGGGCGTCGCCGTAGCGCCCGGCGTCGGTCAGCAACTGGTAGACGTCCCGGACGTGGCGGGTCAACTCGGGATCGTGGGCAACGGCTTGCTCCCAGGCGGCCAGCGCCTCATCGACGCGTTTCATCTTTTTAAACAGCTCAAAACGCTCGTGATGGACGACGGCCACGTCCAGGGCTCGATCCAGCGCCTCCTCGGCCACGGCAAAGCGCCCCTCGATGCGGGCCTGGGCTGCGAGCGTGATCCAGCGCTCGGCGTCCTCGGGTGCCTCCTCGGCCAGGGTCCGCAACTCGGCCAGCCCTCGCTCGACCTCGCCTTTGGCCACACGCAAGATGGCCACATTGCGGCGATTCTCCTCGCGATGTTCGGGCTCCTCTGCCTCTTCCAAAAGGGATTGAGCGACTTCCAGGGCCTCGGCATAGCGACCATCCAGTTCCAGCAACTTGGCCAGCTCCCGCCGGGCTTGGACGTGCATGGCGCCCAGTTCCGGCCGCCGGGCGAGGACCCGGTCGCTCAGGCGGCCCAGGCGCTCGACTAGGCGCTGATAGAGTTCCAGGGCCGTCGGAAAGTCGCCAGCCGCGAGGGCATTTTGGGCCCGCTGGTAGATGCCCTCGTAGCTGTCGCGCAATGGGGGCGTAGCGTTGGTCATTGTCCGGCTTCCGCCCCGGTCTGGCCGTTGTGGCCCTTGCGCACGTGGCGATAGACGTAATAGCTCAAGCCGCCGACGATGACGATGGCGATGGGGATGTCAAAGGGGCGCATGATGGCCCGCAGCTCTTCCCAGTTGCGGCCAAAGTGATAGCCGCCCCAGGCCAGCAGCCCGCACCAGATGAACGAGCCGACAAAGCTCAAGATGGTGAAACTGGTGAATCGCATCCGCACCACACCCGCCGGGAAGGAGATGAAGGTGCGCACGATGGGCAGCAGCCGCGAGATAAAGGCCGCCCAATCGCCCCAGCGCTCGAACCAACGGTCGGCCTTTTCCAGGTCCTCCTCGTGGACGAGGATGTACTTACCATAGCGCTCAACCAGGGGCCGGCCGCCCCAGGCGCCCAGCGCATAAGAGATTACCGAGCCGATGGTGCAGCCCACGCCGCCCCACAGACCGCCCAGCCAGATGGCCATCCAGGCGGACAAACCCTCGGCCTCGACCAGCATCCAACCGGCGAGAGGCATCGTCACCTCGCTCGGGATCGGGATGTTGGCGCTCTCCAGGGCCATGATGACGACTACGCCAAACCAGTCGATGGTCTGGAGCAGGTGGGTCAGAAACTCGACCAGTTGATGTTCTAAAGCTTCCACAATTTCACTCCCAAGGTAGAATTGCACAAACTGCCCAGGCCAAACGTGGCTGAGCAGTCGTCAACGGCAGTTGATTATAGCATCAGGCCGGGTGGTTGGCAAGTTGAGATCGCGGAAGCGTTTTTAGCTAAAACCTCTCACCCATTTGCGAATCGGTGACGCGCACGTCCACGGCGGATGGGCCTTTGTCTCCCTGCACGACGGAGAACTCGACCCGCTCGCCCTCGGTCAGGCTCTTGAAGCCACTCTGCCCCGAGATGTCGGAATAGTGGACGAATACGTCTCCCCCCTGGTCGCGGGTGATAAAGCCGTATCCCTTCTGGTCGTTGAACCACTTGACCGTTCCCGTCTCCCGTGTAGCCATTTCCCTTTCCTTTCTTTTGTCCGGCTGGACAAAAAAACGCCCAGATTCTCTCAGACTGGGCGGTGCACCTGCCTACGCTCGAACACAACTTCCCACGTCTTTGGCCTATAGCTTACCTCAACTCCGCAATTTCGTCAAAAATCGGGCGGCGCCCCCCGCAACGACCTCATCTACGGCGTCTCCGTGGGGGTCGGCGTCGGCGTCACCGTCACCGCCGGTAAGAGCGGCGGTTCCAGCGTCCCGATCGGAACGGGCGAGAGGGTGGGCGGCGGCATCGTCGGAGACGGAGTCGATGTCGGCTCCAGGGTAGCCGTAGGGGTGGCCGGCAGGGGAGAGGCGGTCGGGGTGGGTGTCGGCGTCAGGGTTGGCACCGTCGGCGTGGGGCTGGGCGTGGGGCTGGACGTCGTCGTCGGAGACGCGGTCGGCGACGGCGTGGGCGTCGGGTTCTGGACCATGACCCACGTCCGCGCCTCGACGCCGTTGCCCTGGCCGTCAAAGACGACGACGCGGAGGGTGTAATCGCGGTCGGCCAGGCGGCGCACGTCCCACACGGCCAGCAAGCCGCCCTCCACCGGCGAGTGGACCGGCCCGGCGACCAGCCCCCAGCCGATGGGATTCTGCCCCTCGCCATATTCGACGACGTAATGGTCAAAGCCGGGCATGTTGGCCCGACCCACGATATAGACCTCTTCCGAGACGCTGGCCCCGGCAAAGGGCTCCTGGATGGCTACGTCAGCCGGCCCGGTGTGCACCGGGCAAAAGTCGGGTGGCGGCTGGGGAATGTCGCGCGCCCGAGCCCACGCCTGGCCCTCCTCGCCGGGCAGGTAGTAGAAGTACTTTTCCTCGACGGCGCTCTCCGGGCAGTATTGAGTGGCGCGAGCGTTGGTCGTGGTGTCGATGCGCACAAACTGGTGAAAGTCGTGCTCCGGCCCCAGGGGCCCCTGGCCGGCGGCAAAGATCTCGATCTTGCGGCGGTCGGGCGGGCACGCCTCGCTGGGCAGCGAGCCGGCATCGGCGCTGATCTCGATCTCTTCAATGCCCTCCGGCCGGGCGAACTGGCTCTTGGGCACCCCGGCCAGGGCGCGCTCCATAAAGTTGTGCCAGATGGGGGCTGCCCCCCGCGAGCCGGTCACCTTTTCCATCTCGGTGTTGTCGCTGTTGCCCACCCACACGCCGGCCACCAGGTCGGGCGTGTAGCCTACGGTCCACGAATCGCGCCAATCGTCGGTGGTGCCCGTCTTGGCTGCCGCCGGCCGCGCGAGCCGGAGGGGGTTGTTGCGGCCAAAGACCGGCGCCCGGGCCTGGTTGTCGGAGAGGATGTCGGTGATGAGGTAGGCGTGCTGGGGGCTAATCACCTGCTCGCCCGGGGGCGGCTGGTATTCTTCGATGACGTTGCCGGCGGGGTCCTCGATGCGCAAGATGGCGACGGGGGGCACGCGGCGGCCGCCGTTGGCAAAGACGGCGTAGGCCCCGGCCATCTCTAGCAGGGTCACGTCGCCGCCGCCCAGGGTCAGGCTCAGGCCATAGTCGGGCCGATTGAGCGACGCGATGCCCAGCCGGTGGGCCGTGTCGAGCATGGCCGGCAAGCCGACCAAATCGAGGGTCTTGACGGCCGGGATATTCAGCGACTGGGCCAGCGCCCGGCGGACGAGGACCGGGCCGTGCTCCTTCCGGTCGTAATTCTTGGGCACGTAGGAGCGGCCCAGGGCGTCCTTGAACTCGGTTTCGACGTCCCAGATGAGGGTCGCCGGCGTCCAGCCCTTCTCAAAGGCGGTGACGTAGGTGACGGGCTTGATGGACGAGCCGGGCTGCCTGGGCCGCAGGGCGACGTTGACCTGGCCGTCGATCTGGGGGTCGTTGAAATCGACGCTGCCCAGCATGGCCACGATCTCGCCCGTGTTCGGCTCGATGGCGACCAGGGCGGCGTTGGTGGCGTGCAGGCCCTTCAGCGTCGCCAGGTGGGCGCGGGCCTCCTCCTGGGCGATGGCTTGCAGGTCCAGGTCGAGGGTGGTGTGGACGCGCAGGCCGCTGCGGTAGAGTACGTCGGTGCCATATTTCTGCTCCAGCAACTGCTGGACCCACGTCACAAAGTGAGGTGCCCGGACGTCCAGCCGCCGGGGCCGGAGATTCAGCGGCTCGGCTGCCGCGGCCTCGGCCTCGGCCGGCGTGATGTAGCCGGCCTCGACCATCAGGTCGAGGACCGTCGCCTGGCGGCGCTTGGCGTGCTCCGGGTCGGCGTAGGGGTCCCAGTAGGCGGGCGCCTGGGGCAGCCCGGCCAGGAGAGCGGCCTCGGTCAGGGTCAGCTCGTTGGCCTCCTTGCCGAAATAGGTCTCGGCGGCAGCGCCCACGCCGTAGGCCAGGTTGCCATAGTTGATCTCGTTGAGATAGATCTCGAGGATCTCTTGCTTGGTGTAGCGCCGGCTGATCTCCGAGGCCAGGACCACCTCGCGGATCTTGCGGCTGAGGCTCTGTTCGTAGCGCTCCTCGGGCGAGAGGAGTACCAGCCGGGCCACCTGCTGGGGGATGCTGCTAAAGCCGGAGACGATGCGCCGCTCGGTGACGTTGTAATAGACGGCCCGGACGACGGCGATGGGGTCCACGCCGGGATGCTGCCAGAAGCGCTCGTCCTCGGTGGCGACGGTGGCGTTGACCAGGTGGGCCGAGATCTGCTCGTAGGGGACCAGGGTCCGCCGCCCGCCCTCGGGATCAAAAATCTCGTAGAGCAGGTGGCCGTCCCGGTCATAGATCTTGGTGCTGACAAAGGTGGCCGACCGGCTCTGGAGCTCCTCGGCCGGGGGCAGCTCGGCGGCGATGGCTACGTAGCCCCCGACCAGGCCGCACAGGACGATCAAAAAGACGAGGACGAGGCTCAGGGCGGCGATGAGGATATTCGAAGCGAACCGCGATCCTGGCGAGGGCTCGGGCGGCGGTGGCGGCGGCGGGACGTAATAACCCCATGGCGGCCCAGGGGGCTGCGCGGGCCTTTGCCGGGGCGCGCGGAGATCGGGGCGGCGGTTCGGCCGCCGTCCCTGCCCTTGCCCCGTGCCCCCCTGGCCGGGCCGGTTCCCCGCCGGTGGTCGTCTGTTGTGCGATCTCGCCATTCCTTCTCCCTGGCGTCTGCTGGTTGCTACGCGTGCGATAGAGGTTTGCGCTTTCCCTGTAAGCGCAAACCGGTCCTTAGACGGTTCAAGGGCAGAAAAAGTTCCCTGTAGCATACCTCTGGGAAGCTTGATCGATCCCCGTCAAATTGAGTCTTCCTCTTCTTTGTGCTATAATGGCCCGGCAATCATTCAAGCGAGGAGGCGAGCGATGGTCAGTCAAGACTTGCTAGAGATCCTGCGCTGCCCGTACTGCGTCAGCGGGCCGACGCGCAAAGAAGGGGACGATCCGGGGCAACTGGAGCTGGTGGACGGCCAGTGGCTGGTCTGCCAGGAGCCCGACTGCGACCGCAAGTACCCCATCATCGACGACATCCCCCGGATGCTGATCGAGATCGGCGACAAGTACGCCAGTACGCCGGTGGAAGAGCTGGGGGAGCCAAAAGAGTGAGACGTGCTGCGTGATGCGTGAAACGTGAACTCGGGCTCACGCGTCACGTATCACGTTTTACGTGTCACCTTGGTCAGGGGCGCGTCGCGCCGGATCTCGAAATGGTCCAGGTCGCGGGCGACGACGGTGTTGGCAAAGACGGCTGTGGCTTCTGCCAGGATGTCGCGCTCGAAGTGGCGGCGCGAGATGTGATGCAAGATGAGGTGCCGCACGCCGGCCTCGACGGCCAGCTCGGCCGCCTGCCGGGCCGTCAGGTGGCCGAACTCCTGGGCTACGTCACGCTCGAGCTCGGTGTAGGTCGCTTCGATGACCAGGGTGTCGGCCTCGCGGGCCGGGTCCACCAGGTCGTCGGTGCGGGCCGCGTCGCCGATAAAGACGAACTTGGTCCCCGGCCGGGCCGGCCCCAATACCTCGTCGGGCTGGATGGTGCGGCCGTCGTCCAGCGTCACCGGCTCGCCCCGCACCAGGCGGGCACGCTCCGGCCCGGCCGGCACGCCCAGCGCCTCGGCCCGCTCGACGAGAAAGGGACGTCGCGCCTTTTCTTCAAAAGCGAAGCCAAAGTTGCCCGGCCCCCGATGGGTGACCGGGAAAGCATGCAGCTGGAAGGCGTCATCCTCAACGAGGACGCCGGGCCGGAGGTCGGTCAGTTCCAGGCGGATGGGCGGGCGATAGCGGCCAAAGACGACGCGCATCAGCGCTTCCACTCGATCCAGCGCCCACTTGCCGCCGTAGATTTGCAGCCGGTCGACCATCTCCCAGCGGGAAAAGGTGGAGGCCAGGCCGGCCAGCCCCAGGATGTGATCCAGGTGGCCGTGGGTCAGCAGGACGGTTTCCAGGCGCCGAAAACCGATCCCGCTCCGCAGCAACTGGCGCTGGGTGCCCTCGCCGCAGTCCACGAGGAAGCGATATTCTTTGTGCATGACGACGGCGGCCGGCAGCCCGCGCCGGATCGAGGGCGCAGAGGCCGAAGTGCCGAGAAAAACGACTTGAAACATGGAAGGATTGTAGCACAAAAGGCTCGAAACGTAAAACGTGATGCGTAGTGCGTAGTGCGTATCTGATCACGGATCACGCAACACGCATCACGCCCTGGCTACGTGTTGTGTCTTGGCCAGCGTGCTTTTTATCTTTCCGTGAGGAGGATTGCTGATGAAACATCTGTGGTCGCCCTGGCGGCTGGAGTATCTGACCGCGGCGGAGCCTGGTGGCTGTATTTTTTGCCAGGCTGTCGAGGGCGACGACGACCGGGAAAACCAGGTCTTGCTCCGGGGCGAGCAGGCCTTTCTCATCCTGAATCGCTATCCGTACAACAACGGCCACTTTATGACCGTGCCCTATGACCACGTGCCCAGCCTGGAGAACCTGGCGCCCGAGACGCTGACCGAGATGATGTTGCTCCTCAACCGGGGCTTGGCCGCCCTGCGAGCGGCTATGGCCCCCGAGGGGTTCAACATCGGCGTCAATCTGGGCCGCGCGGCCGGCGCCGGCATCGAGGATCACGTCCACATCCACGCTGTGCCCCGCTGGCTGGGGGATACGAACTTTATGCCCGTCGTCGGCAACATGCGGGTAGTGCCCGAGACGTGGCTGCAAACCTACGACAAGGTGAAAGCCGCGCTGGAAGCCCAGTGAATTCACTAGACGGCGCCGTCTTGCCTTCTCTGTAGGCGATGGCCAAAACAATTGGGAGGGTGGGGGAACCCCCACCCTCCCAATTGTTTCTGACAGGTGCCTGGCACCTTTTGTCTTGAATCCAGCTAGAACAGCAAGAGAAGCCAGAGGGTCGCCAGGATGAGCAGCAGCAGGCCCAAGAGGACGATGGCGATGGCCGGCGCGAGCACGGCCAGGATCGACTGGCCGACGTCCAGGTCGGTCATCACCGACACGGCCTTGACATAGACGACGATGCTCCAGATGGTGGCGACCAACCAGATCACGCCACCCACGCACGGGATCGGGGCCAAGAGGTTCAGCAGTCCCGGCACGGCGTAGAGCGAGACCATCCCCAAAAAGTCGGGCAGTTTGGCCCCGCCACCTAACAGGTTGGCGACGACGAGGACCAGCGCCCCGTAAAAGAGCCAGCCGCCGATGGACCGCAGCGCCCCCGACAGCCAGCCGCCCACCGCCTGGAAAAAGCCCGCGATGCCCCGAGGCAGCGGCGCCTCGACCTCAGAGATCTCGACGATCATGGGCACGAGGGTGTCCATCAGCTCTTCCATCATCTCGCGGAATTCGGGGTCCTGGTAGGCGGGATTGAACTGGAACGACTGCTCGATGGCCTCTTTGATCTCGCGCGGGTCTACCGACGTGACGTTGTCGACAAAACCGATGGCAAAGGAGACCAGCCCGGCGACGAGCGACACGGCGACGATGAGGAGAATGCCTCGGACAAAGAGGTTCGGCCGCTCGCGCCATTCCTCGAACGCTGCGTCGTCGAGGATGATGGTTCGGAATACGGTACTCAGCAGATTGCCCATGACTAGCCCCCCTTCACCACGGCAGCCACGATGCCCGAACCCAGGCACGCGGCGGCAACAAGAACTCCAATGGAGAGAATGAAGGGCAAAAGCGTGGCCCACACAGCCCGTGCCCACGAGAGTTTGTGGGCCGTCTTGAGCCCGACGTAAGCGCACAGGATGCCCCACACACTCACCACGCTGCCCAGCTCCACAAAGGGCACCAAGTTCAGGACGTTCAAGGCCTGAGGAGCGACGGCCAGGGCCAGCACGCCCAGTGTCTCGCTAAAGTCGGCCGTACCACCCAGCCACCGGGCAAAGAGGTAGGCCAGGATGCCGTAAAGAAGCCAGCGGACGACCAGGCCCAGCGGCGTGGTGATGAGGCCCAGCGCCGCGCCGCCCACGTCCGGCGCGCCAAAGAGGGTGGGAAAGATCTCCCAGCCCAAGTTGTACCGCTCCAAGAACTCCTCGGCGAAATCGGGATCGGCGCGCATGGCCTCTTCCCACCAGAACATCTGGGGCATATAGTCGAGGATGACGTCCTTCATCCGGCCCAGGTCGGGGGTGCTGGCCCATTCGATGGTCGTGCCCACCAGGCCCAGCAGGGCGATGACGACGCCCACGATCAAGATCAGGATCAGGCCCTTGACGACGGGATTGTCGGCGGCACGCATCTCCTCGTAAGCCTCTTCCCTCAGGAGCAGCGCCCTCCAGCCCAGTCGCAGGGAACCGGCAAAGCTGTTCATGCAAGTTCCTCCTTTCTTTCTTGTGGAAACGGACGTAGGAAAACGAAATGGGTCACGATTCGATAGCTCACCCCCTTTGCGAGATTGGAATCTGGCCTCGAAGAGCCAGGCGAGGCGATGAGAGCTGCCTGCTTTTGGCTCGTTTATCGACGTTTATTATACCACAGATTCCGAGGGAAAGACAACGCAAGCAGGGTCGAAAAGGCCCTCAGGGTTGTGTTTTCACTACGAGAGGCAGATAGAGGCGAGAGACTTGGCAAGAGGGCAAGACGATTGTCTGGCTGCTCACTGCCCCGGCCGAAATCGAGACGCTCGAGGTGAGGGGTTCCCCCGTGGACGGCACTTCTGTTGAGAGCAGATACTCACCCGGCGGCAGGTCGATGGCACCGAACCAGCCGCTGCCGTCGGTGGTTAGCGTGCGGGTCTGGGGGCCGCTGAGGGTGAGGAAGAGGCCATCGAGGCTGGCACAGGGCTCGGGCTGGGCCAACGTGCCCATCAGGTGGCCCAGCGCCGCCGCGTCTTTCCAGGGGAGCGGCGTCGTCGAGGCGGGGCGGGTGAGAACAGCGGTGACGGCGGCGTTGGCGAACGCGCGGCGCGAGGTCCCATCGCGGCTGGGCGTGGCGTAGCTATAGCCCGCCAGGCCCAGGGCCTGGTTGCCCCCGCCGGACGGCGCCCGCAGCCGTTGCCACTGGGCCAGGCTGCCGGCCACGTCGTTGAGAAAGAGACCGGTGCCGACCACGGTGGCCCGGCCGTACTGATGATCCCTCTGCCACTCAACCCACGCGTCGAACTGGGCCGCGTCGGTGTCCTCGTCGCGGTAGGTCATGGGCAGCGCCACGTCGAGGCTGCCCTCCGCCAGCCAGCCCCGCCAGTCCTGGAGCTGCTGGCGATAGGGCGAGCGGGTCTCCCAGCCAAATGCCTCGGTCGGCGCGTAACCCACCGTGGACAGGGCAGCACTGACGCGCAACTCTGGGTTGAGCGCCGTGACCGCCAGGTAGATGCGGCGCACCAGGGCCGTCACCCGGTCGCGGCGCCACTGGACCCACGCCTCGTCGAGGGGATCGGGGACGCTTTGCCCTGATGTGCGGCCTTCGGGCCGCCATGTCGAAGGGTCAGCGCGGCCCTTCTCCGCCTGGAAGCGGGCGACGGACGTCGGGTTGTAGCCCCAGTCCTGGCAGTACCAGTCCTGGCCCTGGCAGTAGGCGCCCTGGGGCTCGGGGTAACGGACGCGATCCAGGTGCAGGCCGTCCAGGTCATAGTTGGCCGCCAGCTCGGCGTACACGGCCACGGTATAGTCCACGACGTCGGGATGCCCCGGATCGAGGTAGTAGATCTCGCCGCCCGGCTTGTCCTCGCCGGCAAAGCTGGTCATCAGCCAGTAATCGCGGCCGGTGGCGCCCGGCCCGTGGACGTTGAACGCGTGGTCGGCCGCGGCGGGTAGCCCATCGCCCCCCCAGATGGCCAGCGTCGTGGCCCAGGCGTGGACCTCGAGGCCGGCGGCGTGGGCGCGCTGGATCAGATGGGCCAGCGCGTCAAAGCCCGGGTCGGCGTCGGGCGCCCAGGGGTCCAGGGCCGAGGGGTAGTAGGTGTCGCCCCGGCGCCGCACCTGGACGACCAGGGCGTTGAAATTGCCGGCCCGGGCCGTCTCGACCAACTCGTCGATCTGCTGTGGCGTCTTGGCGCCGTCGTGGTAGGCGTCCACCCATAGGGCGCGGAACTCGTCGGCGCCGAGGGGGCCGCAGGTGGTGAGGTTCACGTCGTCCACGAAAAAGTGGGTGGCACGGCTGTCGGCGTGGACGACGAGTTGCAGCGTCTGGCCGGCGAATTCGCCCACGTCGAATTCGCTCACGAACCAGGTATCCGTGAGCGGTTCGCCGGTGACGGTCAGCAGCGTCGTCTGGAGCGCGCCGCCCAGGTCGTACACCTGGAGACTGGCCCAGTCTTCAAGATTGGGCCAGTCTGTGTCGACCAGCCAGGCGAGGGACAAGGTGCTGGTCAGCTCGCCCGGCGGCAGGGCGACGACCTGGGTCAGCGCCACGGTCTCGCTGAGAGTGGGCGACAGCCAGGCCAGCCACTCGCCGCCGTGCGGTTGGACGCCCGCGGGCAGGTCGTCTTGGCTCACCAGGACGGAGACAGCCTCGGGCGCGCTCACCTGCCAGGCCGACTGGCCCGGCCCCTGCTCAAAGCCGGGGTCGATCAGGCGGGGGCGGCAGGCCAGGGGCACGGGGGCCGGCTGGACGGCGGTGGTGGTGTCGGTCACGGCGGCCCAGACGGTCGGGCCGAGCTGCGAGGTGGCCGTCAGGACGGTGGCCTCCACGGTGCCACTCAGCGCATCGGCTGGCACAGCGACTTGGACGGCCAGCGTGGCGGACAGCCCGGCGCCCAGGGTGAGGGCCGGGGTGTGGGTCACGGTCCAGCCCCGGCTGCTGGCGTGGCTCAGTTGGAAGGTGTCGGTCAGGGGGCCGAGGTTGGTCAGGGTGTGGGTGTAGGTCGCCGTCTGGCCGGCGAGCGCCACCCCGCTGTGAGAGGGCACAAAAGACAGCCCCGGCCCCCGGGGCGCCAGCAGGTAGTCGGCGGCAGCGCAAAAGAGGGCGGTGCGCGTCAGCGGATCGGTGACGGTTTCCAGGGGAAAGCCGACGTGGACGAGGCGGTAGGCGCCGTCGTAGGTCACGGCGGCGCCATCGCCGGTGCCGCCCAGATAGGAGAGGGTCACGGTCGAACCGCCGCTGGCCGCCAGCCGGTCGGGCCAGCCGACGTCGTAGGCGCCCTCGCTGCCAGCGTCAAAGCGGCCCGCCAGGCCGGAGAAGGGTCCGCCCGCCAGCCCGGCAAAGTCGTAGGTGTCGGCGTCGTCGCCCAGGTAGACGGCGCGGAGGTAGTCGCCATAAAAGTCCGGATCGCGGTCGCTCTCCACCAGGTCGTAGCCGATCTCCGAGCCGGAGAGTAGGAGCCCCCCACCGCCGTCGAGGTAGCTGGCCAGCAAGGCCCGCTCGGCGTCGTCCAGGGCCGCGTCGGCGGCAGCATCCTCGCCGACGAACCAGTCCACGGCCGGGTAGGCGGACAGCGCGACGTCGCCGGCGGCCACTGCCTCGTTCACGGCGCCGTCAAAGGCCCAGCCACAGGCGTCGAGGGCCTGTGCGTGCTCGACCGCGTGGTCATAGCGGTTCATCCGCTCCAGGAACATGCGTTGGGCGGTGCCCAGGAAGGGGCTCTCCCACTGGGGGACGAGGGCCGCCGCGTCCAGCCGGTCAAAGCCGTCTACGACGAGGAAAGTGGGGACGTTTGCGAGAATATCCCCCCTCACCCCATCCCCGCCAAAGGCGCTGACGAAGTGTCTCCCCCCGGGGGGAGAGGGAGCTGGCTCCCCTCCCTTGGGGGAGGCGACCGAAGGGAGGGGGAGAGTTGCACTACGCCACATCTTTTCCTCCGGGAGCCGCACGGCGACGACGGGCGAGGGGAAGGACTCGCCGCCGGGGTTCAGGGCCGTCACCCGGAAAAAGTGGAGCGAGCCGGGCAGCAGGCCGGGCAGGACCAGGGTCGGGCTGAGGGTTTCGGTCCCGCCGTCAAAGGCGCGGCCGTCGGCGCTGTGGTAGACCCTGTAGCCCGTGGCGGCGTCGCCCAGCACGCCGTCGCAGCAGGGCGGCGGCGCCCAGGTCAGCGTCACCTGGCCGGAGGCGGTGGTTCGGACAGCCAGCCGTTGAGGCGGCTCGGGCAGGAGGTACACCGGGGCCGCCTCCCGCTGGGCGTGGTATTTGGCGATGCCTTGGTACACGGCCCGGGCCGCGATCTGGCGAAAGTGGGGCTCGCGCAGGTCGTCGGCGTCGCCGGGGTCCTCGGTGTCGTGGAAGGCGACTTCGAGCAGCACGCCGGGGATGGTCGAGAGTTCGCGCAACTCGCCGAAATCAGCGCTCTTTTGGCCGCGATTGACCCACTCGGGGTTCCAGGCGTGGCGCAGGTCGTAGATCAACTCGTCGTGGACCCAATCCTGGAGTTGGAGGCTACCGGTGGTCGGCTCCGTGTCGTGGACAAAGCTGTCGGTGCCGGTACCGCCGCCGGCGTTGGTGTGCCACGAGACATAGACGGCGTTCGCGGCCTCGCCCGGATAGCCCTTGGCCGCCTCCCACTCGGCGTAGAGGGGCCGGGCGGTGACGTCGCTGCCATAGACCTCGGGCGGCGCGCCCTGGTATTGGGCCCAGTACTTGGCCGCCTCCTCCCAGCGGGGCTCGCCGCTGGCCCCGGCGGGGGCCTCGATGCTGGACCCGGCAGGGGCCTCAATGCTGCCCAGCCCGCCGCCGAAGCGGATGGCGTCGGCGATGACGGCCTGGGCGGGGTCGTCCGAGGCGTTGAGCAGGGTGACGTGGCCCGCCGTGCCGCTCTGAAAATAGAATTCGCCCAGGTAGCGCCACGTCCGGCCGTGGACCTCCTGGGAGAGCCGGACGGTGGTCACGCCGCCGGCGTGGTGGACCTCGTAGCGGGCATCGGTGGGGCGGTTGGTGCCCTCGCGGTACCAGGTCCAGACGGCATACCGGCCGGCCTGGGGCAGGTCGGGCGTCCAGGTGGCCGTGGCCGAGAGGGTATCGAAGGTGTTGGCCCAGCGGTAGGTGCCGCCCTGGTAGCCGGGCGTGCTGCTGGTGAGCCAACTGCCGGTCTCGGTGTAGCCGGGGCTGCCCCCGTCGTTGTCGACGATGACCTCGTGCTCGGTCATGGCTCGCTCGCGGACGAGCCACACGTCGGCGCCGGCGTTGGACAGGTAGCGGGCCAGGTAATAGTTGACAGCCTCGGCGTTGGAGAAATCCTCGACGAGGCCGTGGTTGTTGCCCCGCTGGGTGGTCCAGCGGCCCAGGGTCTCGCTCCAGTACCAGCCGTGGCCGGCGCTGAGCCAGACCGCCTTGCCCGCGAGGGCGCCCTGGGCTTGCGCGACGCCAGAGGGCTCAGACCCCGGCCGGTCCGGGGCACCATCGTCGTTGGGCGGGACGCCGGGCGCCGGCACGGCTGGACGTGGCAGGAAAGCCGAGATGGGCAGAATCGCTCCCCCCTCGTCCTCGGCGCGGACGTGGACGTGATGCAGGCCCAGCGGGTGGAGTGTCTTGACGATCTGCTCGACGATGGCGTCGCTGCGGAAGGGGTCGAGGTCGCCGCGCAAAAAATCGAGGGGAAGGTCGAGGTCCACGGTGACCTCGTCGCCGGCCACGATCACGGCCGCGAGCTTGGCGTCCGGCGGCAGGGGTGAGGTCAGGCCGCCGGCCCGTTCGTCGCCGGTGGGGCCGGCCAGCAGGGCTTCGAGCAGCGTCTCGGCGTCGGCCTGGTCGTCGCCCGTTAGGATTCCGGCGCGCTGGACCGGCACGGCCTGGCCCTCGCGGTAGAAATAGAGCGTAAAAGACGATGCCCGCTGGGCGTTGGCCGCGCCGCCCAGCAGCAAGGCGACGGCCACCAGGAGTGCCTGCACCGCGTGTCTCAGTTTCATAGTCGCTTTCTCCCAATGTCGTGGATGTTCGTGTTGATGCTCTCGCAGTTTATCGCAGATTATGATGGTTGTCTATAGGCAGGAAGGACTATTCAACTTACTACCAAGGGGGGATTGGGGGAGGAGGACTCCTGTGCAGACTGGAAATCGAGCCGTGCGGAGGAGGCTTTCGTGACTAGAACCAGTTCTTTGCTTCCAGGCTGTCTATGTGCTGGAAGTGGCGATCGGACGAAAGCACAGCCAGGCCGTGGAGGCGGGCTACCGCCGCGATCTGGGCGTCGGTGCCGGGGATGGGCCGGCCTTTGGCTTTCAACTCGGTTTTGATGCGGCCATATTCTTCGGCGGCTGCCAGGTCAAAGTCCAGAACGGGGATGTGGTCGATCAATACCTCGATATTCTGCAGGTTGTAGGTCCGGCGGCTGCTGGCATATGCGGCGAAATATAGCTCTCCCAGAACTGTCACGCATGTGAAGAATCGATCTCCTACTTGTGTCCGGCGGGTAATCAATGCCTCCATCTGGTCCCTGCTACCCATGATTCTGGAGGCGTGGTTGGTATCAAACAAGTAGACTGTCATCGTAAGACTCTTCTAATTCCATCAATCGTGATTGTTCAATGTCCTGGAGAATCTCTTCAAGCTCCCCTGGCTCAAATTCCCAGGACCCCGCAACAGCTAACAAATCTTGTACGGTTCCTGGAGGTGCTTTCAACTCTTTAGCTTGCGACGTGGGATGATCGAGTAAAAAATCCATAAAACCGAGCACCTGGCGCAGTTCCGGTGAGTTCAATTTGCCCAATCGTTCAAGCGCTGCCTGCTTCAACTGGATCTCGTCTTGCATTGTTACGCTCCTTTCCAGAGTCGTGTACTTGCACGTTGCCATTATACGCCAGAATCAGGGCAAGACCCAATCTGGCCCGGTTCGTGTAGCAACGGCAGCCTTACATGACAAAGAGCCGGGCCTGAACAGCCCGGCTCTTTCACGGTATCTCGCGATCTCAGTTCTTGATGAACGTCACGTGCACAACCTGTGCCCCGTT
>CAYLZO010000002.1:6364-75445 GCA_964387775.1 uncultured Anaerolineaceae bacterium | reverse complement strand
CTAAGCCGAGCGAGAAAGGACTGACAGATGAGCAATAGACAAAGGCCGCGTCGCTCCCGTGGAAAGCAGCAGAAGAGCGTCCCGCGCCGCCCGCTCAGTGAGCAGGATCGTAGCAGAATTCGCATCATGCGAGAAATCCACCCGGCTCCTATCGTCCGACAGTACCGGAGAGCCGTGCGGATGATTGACCGCAAGCAGTTCCAGGAAGGCATCGATGCTCTGCTCGCCCTGCGGGATCAGGCCGAAACTGAGACAGGGCTCTTTGTCGAGGATAAGCTGGTCGAGATCTATCTCGATCATGGTAACGTCCACCCAGCCCTGGAACCCTTTGAGAAAGCTGACGAAACAGAAGAACCTCAGGCGTATGTCCACTACAGCTATCTGGCCCTGATCTACGGCTGGCGAAAACAATTCGAGGATGCGCGACGCATCTATGAGAAGCGGATGCGGCTGGTAGAGCAGGACGAGGAGAACTTGATTGAAACTCAGATTGACATCGCCAGCACCTACCGCCGGGAGGGTGATCTTCGGCGGGCTTGCCAAGAGCTGGAACGGATCTGGGCCGAGAATCCAGACTATGGCTATGCGGGCCTCGACTTGGCCCTGGATTACTTGCGGCTGGGACGGCACGACGACGCTCGGCGCGTCTATGAGCAGATCGCCAACCTGGCGGAAGACGATTGGCGGGACCGGGCACTTTTGGCGCTTCGGCGCTCCTCTGAAGCACTCACGTTAGCCGAAGCGGCTATCAAACGCCACGAGCGAGACGGATTTCCGCCCTATTTGGCCAGCTTGGCTCACTTGCAGATGGGCGATATTGCCAACGCTCGCCGCCGTCTGTGGGAAGCCTTGGAGAAAGAGCCGGCCATCTGGGACGAGGAGGAAGAGGTCTTTTGCCGGTTCGCACTGACCCCACCGGAGTTCAACACATTGACCCAAATGTGGCCGACGCACTGGTAGAGGAGAAGGTCGTCATGACCGTAGATTGCAGGATCACTGTCGTCGGCGCCTTTAACCTGGACCTGGTCTTTTGGGCCGAGCGCCGTCCCCGGCGGGGAGAGTCGCTCATGGGCCGACGTTTTGGCATGTTCCCCGGCGGCAAGGGCTTTAACCAGGCCGTCGCCGCCGCGCGCCTGGGCGCCGAGGTGAGCATGATCGGCCGCCTGGGCACCGACGACTTTGCCCAGCCCTTCCTGGAGACGCTGGCCGCCGAGGGCATCGACGACCGCTACGTGGTCCGCGATCCGGAGGCGGGGACGGGCGTGGCCTCGCCCGTCGTCGAGGCCGACGGGGCCAACAGCATCGTCTTTGTGCCCCGGGCCAACATGAACCTCTCCCCGGCCGACGTCGAGGCCGCAGCCGACGCCATCCGGGCCAGCGACGTGCTGCTCTTCCAGCTCGAAACACCGCCCGAGGCTTCGCTCCGCGCCGCCGAGATCGCCCAAGAGGCCGGAACGCGGGTAGTCTTCAATCCGGCGCCGGCCGTGGCCTTTGCCGACGAACTGTGGGCCTGCTGCGACGTGCTGGTGCCCAACGAGGTCGAAGCGGCCATGCTGGCCGACCACCGGGCCGAGGACCCGGAGGGCGCAGCACGGGCACTGCTGGGCCGGGGCCTCCAGGCCATGGTCGTCACGCTGGGGGAGAAAGGCGCGCTGCTGGTCACACCCGATGGAACGGAACGCTTCCCGCCCCACGAGGTCGAGGTCGTGGACAGCGTGGCGGCGGGGGACGCGTTCTGCGGGGCGCTGGCCGTCCGCCTGGCCGAGGGGGCCAGCCTGCCCCAGGCCGCGCGCTTTGCCAACGCCGCCGGGGCGTTGGCCGTCACCGTCGCGGGGGCCGCGCCCTCGATGCCGCAGCGGGCGGCAGTCGAAGGACTACTCAGCCGCCGAGCAAAGGCTTGATGGCGTTGAACGAGAGGGCCCCCGCCCAGGCCACCAGCATCGTCTTGATTGTCTTGCCCAGCCAGCAGAAGAGCAGGAACCGCCAGAGGGGATAGCGCAGCGTCCCAGCGGCGATGCCAGCCAGGTCGAATACCGGGTTGGGGATGACCGACAGGACAAACACCGTGATGCCCCCCCGCCGCTCCATCCAGCGCACCAGGCGCCGGTACCTCTTCTCGTTCTCGATGATGGCCCGCCCGCCGAAACCCGTCGCGTAGCCCGTCAGCTCGCCCAGGGCCTCGCCGACGCCGGACACCAGCCCGACCAGCACGGGCGGCAGGGCGCTGCCCATCGAAAAGACCAACACCAGGCTCGGCGCGGGGAGAATGATCGTCGCGTTGCCCAGCAAGCTTACGAGGAAAATGCCAGAGTAACCGACCGCTGCCAGCTCGGCAAAGCGATTGCGGAAGGTGAAAATTGCCACGCTGAGGCCCAGGACCAGGGCGATGACGAGGAGGCGAAAGAGTTTGCTCTTCCAAAAAGCTGACGATTCCTCCTGGTCCACGCTTGGTGGCGCGTCGCTCATGGGCCGGCCTGGCGGGGAAGCGGCGCGCCGACGCGGATCACCCGGGCGCCTTTTGGACTGCTCAGGCCCTGGGTCGCGTTGCGGGTGTCCATCACCAGCCGGGCCTGGCGCACCACCCGGCCGTAATCCACCGCCCGGTGGTCGGCGACGATGACCACGCAGTCGGCCGCGGCCAGAACCTCGTCGCTCAGGTCCACACTCTCCAGCCAGCATTCCTCTCGGTGAAAGACGTCGCGGCCGACGCGGTAGCGCGGCACGTAGGGGTCGTGGTAACGGACCTCGGCGCCCCGCTTGAGCAACAGCTCGACGATCCGCTCCGCCGGGGAGTTGCGCGCGTCGTCGATGTCGGGCTTGAAGGCCACGCCCAGGATAAGCACCTGGGCCCCCTCCAGGGGCTTGCCGTCGTTGCTGAGAGCCTGGGCCATGAGGTCCACCACGTGGTAGGGCATGGCCTGGTTGACCTCGGCGGCCAGCTCGATGAACTTGGTGTAGAAATCGTATTCGCGGGCCTTCCAGCTCAAATAGTAGGGGTCCACGGGGATGCAGTGGCCGCCCACCCCCGGCCCCGGATAGAAGGGCATAAACCCAAACGGCTTGGTCTTGGCCGCCTCGATGACCTCCCACAGGTCGATCTCCATCCGCTCGGAGAGGAGGGCCAGCTCGTTGACCAGGGCGATGTTGACGCTGCGAAAGATGTTCTCCAGCAGCTTGGACATCTCGGCCGCCCTCGGCGAGGAGACCACGTGGACGTGGGCAAAGAGCTGGGCCAGCAGGGCGCGGGCCAGCTCGGTGCACAGGGGCGTCAGGCCACCGACCACCTTGGGCGTATTCTCCACGGTGAACTGCTGGTTGCCGGGGTCGATGCGCTCCGGAGAGAAGGCCAGGTAAAAGTCCTCGCCGGCGGCGAGCCCCGATTCTTCCAGGATGGGCCGCACGATCTCTTCCGTCGTGCCGGGATAGGTCGTGCTCTGGAGGACGATCAACTGCCCGGCCCGCAGCCGCGAGGCGATGCCCCGCGCCGACTCCTCGACGTAGCTCAGGTCGGGGGCCTTCATGGCGTCAAAGGGCGTCGGCACACAGATAAAGATGGCCTCGCTCTCGGATAGCCGGTCGTAGTCGTCGCTGGCCGACAGCAGGCCCTCGCGGACCGTCGCTGCCACGTCGGCGGTGTCCGCGTCGGGGATGTAGCTGCGGCCCTCGTGCAGCGCCTCCAGCTTTCGCCCGTCCACGTCGAGGCCGAGGACCGTATAGCCGGCCTTGGCAAAGCCCACGGCCAGCGGCAGGCCCACGTAGCCCAGGCCGATGACGGCGATCCGGGCCGATTTGTCGGCAATACTATGCGCTAATGCATTCAAGGTTGTAACCCTCACAAAGATGAAACCAGGGGCTCGGATGTGACCAGACGCAGGTGAGCAGCCACGATATAAAGAATATCAGCGTCACGATCATATTCAAAAGTTAAGGTCGTTTCCATACGTCCCCATTCAGATAAGGACAAGGAAAAAGAGCCATCAATGTACCTGTCTCCGTCGCAAGAATTTCCCCCGCACCTCTTTCCCCGGAAAATCCACCTGCTCCAGCCGCCACAAGGCCCAGGCAGCAAACGCAGCCACGCTGCCCCCAACCACGTAGCCCTCGACGATGCCGGCCTGCGTCACAAAGAGGGCCAGCACGCCCAGCCCGGCGCAAGCGAGGTAACAGATGAGCACCGCTTCGCGCCGGGTGTAGCCCAGGGCCACCAGGCGATGGGAGACGTGGTCCTTGCCCGGCGTAGTCAGGGGGTTGAAGCCCCGCCGCAGCCGGGAGACGATGACGAGCGTCGTGTCGAACAGGGGCAGACCCAGGATGAGGACCGGCACCATCCAGGTCACCATCTCGACGTTGTCCGGGAAACGGAGCTTGATGGCCGTCGCCGCCAGGATAAAGCCCAGGAAGAGGCTGCCGGCGTCGCCCATGAAAATGCTGGCCGGGTTAAAGTTGTAGATCAAGAAACCCAGGCAGGCGCCCACCAGCGCCGCCGACAGCGCGCCGACCAGATATTGGCCGTTCATGGCCGCCAGCAGCAGGAAAAAGACGGCCGCCGCCGCGCCCACGCCGCCCGACAGCCCGTCCATGTTGTCCAGCAAGTTCAGGGCGTTGGTGATAACCACCACCCAGCCCAGGGTGACGACGACGTTCAGCGGCTCCCAGACGAACGTGCCGATGCGCACGCCGGTAAAGATCAGGATCGAGGCCGCGGCGAACTGGCCGACCAGCTTGAGCAGGGGGCTCAGGCTGCGGCGGTCGTCCCAGACGCCGAGAAAGGACATGAGGCTGGCGCCGACCAGGATGCTGACCAACTCGTCGAGGCGAAAGCGGTTGCCGAAGAGCAGCACGGCAGCGATAAAGGCCGCATAGATGGCCACTCCGCCCAGCAGGGGGATGGGACTGACGTGGAGCTTGCGGGCGCTGGGTTTGTCGGTCAAGTCGAGGCGCAGCGCAAAGCGGCGGGCCAGGGGGGTGCCCCCGATGGCCAGCACCAACGCGCTGGCAAAGATGAGCATGAAAGTCGTCGTCATATACGGCTCCGGGGGCGCCCTGTAGCGCAAAATGCCATTTTGCGCTACTGCTCCTGGATGAGGATCGTCAGGATCTCGTCACCCGCAAAATCGGGATTCTGCTGGGGATCGCGGGGCGTCAGTGATTGCAGGGCCTCCATGCCCTCGATCACCTGGCCGAACACGGCGTGGCGGTCGTCCAGCCAGGGCGTCGCGTCGTAGGTGATAAAGAACTGGCTGCCATTGGTGTTCGGCCCGGCGTTGGCCATGGAGAGTGTCCCGGGCTCGTCGTGGCGCAGTTCGGGCGTGAACTCGTCGGCGAAGCGGTAGCCCGGCCCGCCCATCCCGGTGCCGGTTGGGTCTCCGGCCTGGGCCATGAAGCCGGGCAGCACCCGGTGGAAGACCGTGTTGTCGTAGAACCCCTCGCGAGCCAAAAAGACAAAGTTGTTGACGGTGTTGGGCACGAGGTCGTCGTAAAGCTCCACGACGACGTTGCCCTTCTCGGTGACGATGGTCGCCTGGTAATCCTTCTCCGGGTCGATGACCAGCGGCGGTGGCGAATTATACATGTTGTTCCTCTCCTCAGGGGCCAGTTCACCGGCCTGCTGGTCGGTCTCGCCGGCCGGCGGCGACTGTCCCTGTATCTGTTGTAGCTGCTCCAGGTAGGTCTGGAGCGCCTCTTTTTCCGCATCGGGCGCCCGGGCAATGGCGGCCTCGGTCGCGGCGATAGCCTTGTCAATCTCCCCCTGCTGCTGGTAGAGAAGGGCCAGGTTCTTGTGGCTGTTATAGTCGTTGGGCAGCAACTCGGCCACGATGAGATTCTGGGCAATGGCCTCGTCGATGCGGCCCTGCCGGGCATAGACGTAGGCCAGGCCGCTGTGGCCCTGGGGGTGATTGGGATCGAGGGCCAGCAACTCCTTGAAGGTCTGCTCGGCGGCGTCCCATTCTTCAGCATCCAACTGCTCGCGGCCCTGGGCGATCAACGCCTGCACCCGCTCCTCATCCTCGGGCGAGAGCGCCGACTGGGTTTGGCGAAGTTGGGCCAGGAAGCTCTGGAGCTGGGGCTTTTGATTCTCCGGCGCCAGTTCGAGGGCCTGGGTCGCCTCGCGGACGGCGTCCTCCACCCGGCCCATCTCGTTGTAAAGGACGGCCAGGTTCTTGTGGTGATTCCAGTTGTTGGGCTGGAGCTCGACGGTCTGCAGGTAGGCATCGAGCGCCCCCTCGAAATCCTGCAACTGGGTCAAGACGTAGCCCAGGGCGCTGTAGGCCTGCACCGATTTCGGCGAGACCTCGATGGCCTGCTCGTAGGCGGCAGCGGCCTCCTCCCACTGGCTCTGCTGCATGTGCAGTTCACCGCGAAGGAGATAGGTCTGTACGTACTGCTGGTCCAGGGCCAGCGACCGGTCGTACATCTCCTGAGCCTGGTCCACGTCCCCCAGGGCAAAGTAGGTCTGGCCCCACTCGTTAAAGAGCTGGGCATTGTGGGGGCTCAAGCTGGTGGCGTCGGCGTAGAATTCGAGGGCCTTGTTGAGGCGCGTCCTGCGCTCCTCGCCCTGGCTCAGCCCGCCCCAGGTCCGGTAGAGGCGGGCCAGGTTGGCCGAGTGGTCTGTGTTGAGGGGCGCCAACTGCCGGGCCTGGCGGAGGGCATCCTCGCTGCGCTGGAGCAGGGCCTCACGATTCTGCCCCTTGGCCGACTTGCCCTTTTCCATGTAGGCCCGCCCCAGAAAGAGGTAGTAAAAGTCCTGCTCGCGGGCCATCTCGATGGCCTTTTCGTAAAAGTAGATGGCCCCGTCCCATTGGCGGGCCTTCTCGGCACTGAGCCCCTGCTTGTAGACGATATCGGCACGGATGATGCTGGTGTTGGTGGCAAAGATCAGCACCGCGACGACAATGGGCAGAACGACAGACAGGGCCACCACGCCGATGTCGCCCAACTCGCCGGTCCAGCGGAAGGGCAAGGTGCGGTGCCGGAAAAGGAAGGTCATCACGCCGGCCAACGCCAGCAGGACGACGAGGGCAAAGACGTAGTAGAACGTAACCGTATTCGCCAACGGATTCGGCGCATCGACGCTGGTGATGGTCACCGGCCGGAGGCGCGTGGCGTGCAGCAGGGCAAAGATGAGCCAGCCGCCAAAGGTCACCAGGGCAAAGATGCCAGCCGCCGCCAACCAGTCCACGGGCTCTTTCCCGGCCGATTCGCGGCGCGTCGCCAGGTCGCCCAGGCCGACGAGGCCGATCATGGTCCAGGTGCTGACAAAGAGGACGAGCATGACCAGAGAGGGCTGGCCCCGGGCCTCGATGAGTGAGTTCAGGATGGTCAATATCACACCCGGATCGCCCTGCTGGATGGTGATCGAATTGAACAACATGGTGCTGAGGATCAAAATCGCCAGCAAGCTCCAGACGAGGAGGGAGCCCTGCCAGTCGTGGGCCCGTGATGTCCGCGGCTGGCGCCGGGGCGACGATCTGCGACGTCGGCGCCGCCGGGGTTGAGAAGGTTCCTCTTGGGCCACGGCTTCGGCAGCGGGTTCTTCCCCACCGGCCGGCAGCGTCACCAGGCGGCTGCCGATCACGACCAGCAGCGCGGTATAGATCCAAAAGTAGGTCCGCGTGGCAGCGATGGCGATGCCAAAATGGATCTCGACAAAGTGGGCCATGATGGCGGCAAAGAGGGCCAAGATCCAGATCGAGTAGCGCCCCGTCGCCGGGCGTTGCGCCTGGGGCCTAAACGTCGCCAGCAGGACCTCGATAAAGACATAGAGGCCAAGACCGAGCATCACCCCGCCAGGGATGCCGACCCCTACATAGACCGGCCCCCGCCAGGCCCAAGTCCCGATGGCGCCGGCGATCCCGCCCCCGATCCAGAGGGCAACGAAGAGGATCGTCTGCCAGCGCTCACGGATGAGACCCAGCCACTTCAAGCCGAAGTAGAAGACGCTGGAAAAGACCAGCATATAGATGACAAAGCCAATCCCGCCGGTGATAACCAGCGAGTCAAAGGTCTCGTTGTGAGAGCGGTCGGGCGAGGCGTTGCGCTTTTCATAGTGGGCCAGGTCGGGCGGGTAGAAGCGGTTGTAGGCCACATACATCGACTCTGGCCCGTAGCCGACGATGGGCCGGATGGCGTTGTAGGGGTCCTCCCAGTCGTCCACGGGCGCCTCCAGCGGCTCGTGCCAGTCGATCATGTTCGTCACGCCCTCCCAGATGAGGACGCGAACCTTGCCCGTGCCTTCCTCGGTCTGCAAGACTTTGCCCAGGCGCCCGACGTAGGGCGTCTCGCGCAGCCTATCGAAAAAGGGCGACTCGACGGTGTTGAACGCGATGAGAAAAACGCCCAATCCCACTGCACCAGCCGTCATCAACCACGGCAGCCAGACCCGCCGGCGAATGACGCCCAACAGGGCAAAGTAGGCAAAGACACCGGCCAGGAGCCCGAGTAGCGGACCCCGGCTCTGGGTATAGAAGATCATGACCAACTGGGCGATGAGGATGACGGCGTAGCACGAAAGGAGCAGCAGGCGAGCGACCGGCTTGCGCAGGTAGTAGGCAAAGGCCACCATGGCCAAAACAAAGACCCCGGCCGCGCCCAATCCCAGCCAGAAGTAGCGGTCGATGGTGCCCCCGGCCTCGGGCGGGAAAAAGAGTTCCAGGACCCAGGAAAAGCCGACGAGAAAGGCAAAGGTCAGCGGCAGCGAGATCGAGAGCACCTTGGAGCGGCGCTCGGCGGGACTGAGGAGATAGATGGGCACCTGGAGAGCGACGCCCACCGCCAAAGCCGCCCAGCGCAGCCAGATGACGCTCTCGCCCCGGCGCACCAGCATGCCGACCAACAGGGCGGCGACCAGGACGACAAAAGCGACCACGCCCAGGATGCCGTCCCGCGTCTCGACGTCGCCGACGACGCTTTTCCAATTTTCCAGCAGACGCGAGAGGGTCAGGGGCAAGATCATGATCATGTAGGCGGAGACAAAGATGGCGTTGCCCATATTGGAGGCCACGCGCCGCTTCACGTCCCCGCCCCAGGGCAGGGGGTCGAGGCCAAAGTGCTGGACCAGGCCGTACATGGCGATGGGAAAGCTCACAATGACCACAAGAGTGATGATGCGATCGAGTTGGCGCCGGTTGCGCAAGCCATCGAGCATCAGGAAAAAGATGACGATGTAGGAAAAGGTGGTATAGGTGCCCTGCAAGCGCTGGTAGGAGCCCAGCAAGCTGACCTTCCACGTCACCGAGAGGACCGTGCTGACGAGGTAGACCAAAACAAGCAAGAGCGTAGGCAGCACCATAGGCGTCTTGACCACGCGCTGCCAGAATGAGGGCTGGTCATCGTTTCGCTCCGCGCCGGAGCGCCAGTCTTCGACGACGCGGATGACCCAGGCCGTGCTCATCACCAGGGCGAGGGAACGCAGCAGAGACAGCTTGTCGGGCTCAAAGACGCGCTGGGAGTAGATGTTGAAAAAGAGGGGCACGATGATCAGTGCCGCCAGCCAGCCCGCCTCGATGATCTTGTCACAAAAAAGACTCAATTTCGTTCGCATACAGGCTTCTTCTCTCCTACGTCAGGTACGCTTTGCCAGTGATTCCTCGATCTCGTTCATGCGTCGCACGGCGTGGGCCCAGTCGTAGGTGCGGCGTACAAAGCGCCGCCCCGCGCGGCCGAGGCGCGCCCGCAGGTCAGGGTCGCGCAACAGGGCCACGACGTGGACCGCCGTCGTTGCGGCATCGTCGGCGACCAGGACCTCTTCGCCGGCCCGGGCACCGAGCCCGGCGTTGACCACCGACGTGGTCACCACCGGCCGGCCGGCGGCCATCGCCTCCAGGACCTTGTTCTGCACCCCGGCCGCAAAACGGAGTGGCGCGCAAAAGACGGCCGCCCGGTTCAAATAGTCGTTCAGGTCGGGCACAAAGCCCGTCACCTCAACGCCCGGCACATCGCCCAGCCGCTCGACCTGGGGGGCGGGATTGGCGCCGACGATGGTCAGCGTGCAACCCGGAACCCGCTCTCGCACCAGCGGCAGCACGTCGTGGACCAGGTGCGTGGCGGCATCCACGTTGTGAAAGACGCGCAGGTGCCCGACGAACACCAGGCTATCCGGCTCGGCGGGCTGGCCGGTGGGGTGGAAATAATCCGCGTCCACGCCATTGGGCACCACGCGGATGTGGGCCGAAGGGCAGGCCGCGGCCAGTACCTGCCGGTCCGCCTCGGAGATAAGCCACGTCTCCTCAAACGTCTCAGCCACGTAGCGCTCGTAGCGCTCGATGCGCGGCCGCTCAAAGCGGTAAAGCAAGCGCCAGGGCAGCCCCCGGTAGGGCAAAGAGCGGACCACCTCCTGCGAAATCACGTCGGTCAGGTCCACGACGCGGTACAGGTCCGGGCGGTGGGCCACGTAGGGCGCCATCCGAAAGAGGTGCACGTAGATTACGTCAAATTCATTTTCTGCTAAGGTGCGATCCACCAGGCGCTGCATCGCCCGCGAGCGGTAGTAGAGCGCTTGCAGTGGCTCGCGCCGCCAAAAGTTGGCCGACACGGCCAGTGCCGAGCGCCGGGCGTCCATCCGCAGCACATGAACCTGCTGGCAATGATCCAACAGGGGCGCCACGTGCGCCCGCTCTGACTCGCTGGCGACGAACGACACCAGGCTCAGTTCGTGTTCCTGTGCCAGATGCTCGATAAAATGGAACGCTCGCAGCCGGTCGCCCCGGTTGGGCGGATAGGGCAAGCGAGACGTCAGACACAGAATCCGCATCCCCCCCCTCAAGGTCCATCCCCGCCAGGACAGACGCGCCCCATTATAGCACATTTCGCCAAAAGCGCGAATTGTGGTTTTGCCTGGGAGCCAGTGTCACCCGCTTCGCTTGCCGCGGTTGAGCGTCAGCCATCCCAGCCGCGTGAGCGCCTGGCGGCCGGCCTGGACCAGGACGTATTTGGATGCAAGAAGCATGAATTTGAGCCGTTCGCTGCCGGTCGGCGGCCCCAAGCCCGAGAGTTCGTAGCCACAGGCGGTCAGGGTCGGACCAGCCACCCGGTCGGCCACTCTCTTGTCGGAATCCGACATATCCGTCTTCCAGCGCGCCACGCTCGCCGTCGAGATCGGCTTACGAACCTCGACGTGGCCGCGTGGCCCGATCTGCTCGCGGGCCAGTTGGGTGTGATCCAGCATCTCGGGATGGAACGCTTCGCCCAGAAACTCGCAGGTTTGAGCAACGACCGCCTCGGACTGCCGCACCAGGTCCTCGTAGTGAATCTCCAGGTAACGCTCCGGCGACAGCGCACGCCCGGCCCGGCGTCCCGCCTCGACGTGGCGGACCCAGTTGCGCAAGAGGTAGTAGTTGTCCATGTACCAGCGCCCCCACTTTTTCCGGGCCGAGAGCGTCGCGTCGCGGCCGTCGCGGATGACGTGCACGAACTGGCTCGTGGGAAAGATGCGGGCGAGCCAGGAAACGTGCAGGACGTAGCTCGGCGTTTTGTCGCCCCAGCGCGCGGCGTCCTGCCCGGCGATTTTGCGGCGATAGAGCGCGTCGAGCAGATGCGCTAGGGTCGGCTCGGGGAGTCCGCGGTAGAACGCGCCCACGTCCTCCACCAGGCCGGCCCACTCGCGGTTCAGCCGCTCGATCCGGGCCAACACGGCGCGGGCCTGGGCCGGCGTCAGCCTGGCGTCGGCGTCGAATCCGAGAAAGGGCACAAAGCCCGTCTCCGAGGGAGTGTACAGGCGCGGGTGGCTGCTGAGGATGAAGCGCAGCAGCGTGGTCCCCGAGCGGGGGTTGCCCACGACGAAAAAGGGCCGTTCCGGCAAGTTAGTCATGGCAGTTCTCCCCTTCTGTCCTGGTCAATTCGATCTAGGACACAGATTCTCACAGATTCACACAGATTTTTCAGCCCCGTCTCGGCCAGACAATCTGTGAAATCTGTGTAAATCCGTGTCCTCAAGAGATCCGCCAGTCAATCGCCTCGGTCTAGATCGGCGGCACGAGGCCCAATGCCTGCAAGACGCGGCGGCCGGCCTGCAAGGTCGCGTACTTGAGCCCCAACGCGGCGTAGCGCAGACACTCGACGGGCGGCATCGGCCCCGCGTCGGGGACCTCGTAGCCCAGCTCAGCCAGCAGCGGCCCGGCGATGCGCTGGAAGAGGCGTTGGTCAGGCGCCGGCATCTCGTCTCGCCAGCGGGCGATGCGGGCCGTGCTAGGCGGCCGGCGCAGGGCCGCGTGAAAGTCACCCTCGTCGAATTGCCGGCGGCCCAGGCGGTGCGGCTCGGCCATCTGGGGCAAAAAGGGCTCGTCCAAAAAATCACACAGGGGCCGCAGCTCTGCCTCGGGGTCGGCCACCAGGTCCTCGTAGCGCAGCTCGTAGTAGAGGTCCGGCCCCAGCCGCGCCCCCGAAGCCTGCGCCTGGCGGATGCGGCGCACCCAGTTGCGGGTGGAGAAATAGACGTCGATGTGGATCTCGTGCGCCCACTTGTCGAGCATCGACAGGGCCACGTCGCGCCCGTCGCGCACGATGTGCACGAACTGGGCTGTCGGGAATATCTCGTGGATGAGATCCACGTAGCTGGCGTAAATCGGCGTCTTGTCGCCCCAGCGCGCGGCGCCGTGCTGCCGGGCGTAGGTGCCGTAGAGGGTGTCGAGAAAGTCAGCCGGCGTCCGGCCCGGCATCGCCGCGACGAATTGCTGGACCGTGGGGCGCTCGCCCTGCCACTCCTTGACCAGGCGGTAGCGGCCAAAGATGACGTCCAGGAGATGGGCGATGCGCGCCTCGCTCAACGTCCCGGTCGGATTGCTACCGAAAAAGCGCGGGATAAAGTCCGACTCGGGCGGGATGTAGAGGCGCGGGCTGCTGCTGAGCATGAAGCGCAGCAGCGTCGTGCCCGAGCGGTGCACGCCGACGATAAAGATAGGGCTTTTGGAACCAGACATCTCGTACTCCCCGCAACTTGACATCTGCCTGCCTGTCGAGTATCATCCGGCCCATCAGGCAACAAACGGTTGAGGTGCGCATGATTCAATCACCGGTTCTGGTCATCGGCTGCCCGCGCTCGGGCACGACGCTGTTGTTCAACATCCTCTCCGAGGTGCCCTCGCTGTGGTCCATCGGCTACGAGAGCAAGGCCATCATCGAGCGCTACCACCATCCCCGCACGAAAGGCTGGGATTCGGGCGCCCTCGACGCCGACGACCTGACCCCCGAGTCGCGAGCCTACATCCTGGCCGAGTTCGAGCGCCAGGCGGCGCCGGGCACCTTCTGGCAGCGGGTCAACCGTTTTCGCGCCTGGCTGCGCGGCAATCGTCTGTGGCACCAGGTCAAGCGCCGGGGCCGGACCACCGAGCCCGGCTCGGGCGTCAGCAGCGCGCTGCCCCAGCAGGGGCTGGACGCGGTCCGCCGCCTGGTCCGCCTGCGAAATACGTTCCGCAAGCCCGACGGGCCGATCCGCCTCCTGGAAAAGACGCCCGAGAACTGCCTGCGGCTGCCCTTTCTGCTGGCCCTCTTTCCCGACGCCCGCGTCCTCTACCTGACCCGCGACGGGCGCAGCAACGTCAACTCGCTCATCGAGGGCTGGCGGCAGCCCCACCTCTTCCCCGGCTACCGGGTGCCGGAGCCGCTGCACATCCTCGGCTACACCCGCGACCGCTGGGCCTTCACCCTCATCCCCGGCTGGCACGACCTGACGGATAGCCCCCTGGAGGAGGTCTGCGCCTGGCAGTGGATCCGTTGCAACGAGGCGGTGCTGGCCCACCGCGAGACCGGCCAGGCCCCGTATCTGACCATCCGCTACGAGGACCTGATCGCCGACCCCGGCGCGGTGCTGCCCCAGGTCGCCGCCTTTCTCGACATTGACTTTGAAACGAACCTGGCCCGCTTTGCCGAGGGCCTGCCGCGCATCAACGTCGTCTCGGCGCCGGACCGCGAAAAATGGCGCCGCGAGAACCCCGAGGCCATCGCCCGCATCGAGCCCCTCATCGCGCCGCTGATGGCGCGGCTGAACAAACCCTAAGGGTCTGGCCGGTGGGGGCGAGACCCTTAGGGTTTTAATAGTTCTTCATACAGTTTCAACAGCTTTTTCTCCATCTCGGCCCAATTGTAGCGAGCGCGGACCATCGCCTGGCCCCGCCGGCCCATGGCCGCCGCCTCTCCGGGCCGCCGCAAGAGGTGCAGGATCGCCCCGGCGTGGGCGCTCGGATCGTCGGCCGTGACCAGGAAGCCATTCTCGCCCGGCCGGACAAAGGGCCGCGTGCTGGCCAGGCTGCTGCTGACCACCGGCAGCCCGTAGGCCATGTACTCAAAGAGCTTGGTCGGGATGTTCTTCTCGTTTTTGGGCACCGGCTGCCAGGTGACCCAGCCCACGGCGGCGCGCTGCAGATAGGCGCCGATCTGCTCGAACGGCACGCGCCCGGCCAACGTCACGGCCGCCTCGATGCCCCGCGCGTCCAGGTCGGCGCGCACCTCGTCGGCCAGATCGGGCGGGGCCATGTGGCCGACGTGCAGCAGCCGCGCTTGCGGATACTCGGCCAGCACCCGGGCAAAAGCTTCGACCATCAGCCGCGAGCCGCGATTACGCTCCAGGCCGCCCAGGTAGAGGACCACGGGCTCGCGTTGCTCGATGTCGCGCGTGGCGGCAGCGGCCTCCTCCACAAAGCTCAATGCCGGAAAGTTGAACAACGTCGTCTTGGGCCGCCGGACGCCCTGGAACGCCGCGGCGATCTGGTCGTCGGCAAAGACGAGGCCGCTCTGCAAGCGGGCCAGCAGCGGCTCCAGCCAGCCAAAAGTCCAGGCGACCGGATCGCGCACCCAGCGCGGCAAATAGTCCTTGACCCGGACAAAATCAGGGTAGGCCTCGTGCACGTCGTAGATGGTCGGCTTGCCGGTCAGCAGGCGCAGCCAGGGCGCCACCAGCAGCAGCTCGGGGTCGTGAAAGTGGTAGACGTCGGCCTCGGCATTCAGCGCGTGGCGCAGCAGCGTGAGCCACAGGCGGGGGCGCTGCCAGCGCGGCAGCCGCGGCAGGCTGACGATGCGCACGCCGTCCTTGACCTCGTCCCGGCCGTGGATGGCGACCAGGGTCACGTCGTAGCCGGCGCGCTGCAGGCTGCGGGCCTCGCGGTAAAAGACGCGGTTGTCCAGGGCGTCGTGGACGCTGGACAGGATGCAGACTTTGGCCATCTACCCCTAGCGATCGGAACCCAGTTGGGACAAAAAGCCGGTCACATCTTGCTGCAAGAGGGACCTGGCTTCCCTCGCCCGGTCCAGCACAAGCTGCACCCGGGCCTCTTCCAGCCGTCGGCCATAGGCGTGACGGAAAAAGTGGCGAAAAGCTCGCAGTTCGTCCAACAGGGGATAAAGCCCCGTGGAAATCAAGGCCGGCCTCACCCCCTCGATCTCTAGTCGCATCCGACCCAAAAGCTCTGTGTGCCAGCGGCTCGTGTCCGTCACACTGTTTTCGAAAGCGTCGGCCACGATTTTGAACAGGTCTTCCAGGGCGTTGTAGAGGTTGTGCAGTTGATAGGCCAGGCCCTCCAGGGAAGCGGGGTCGTCGGGCCGCAGGCCCTGGGCCCGCGCCTCGACCGTGGTGTACAGATCGTTTATGGACGCCCATTGGACCTGCACTTCAGCCTCCAATACTTTTAAGCGGATTGGGTCCATTTGATTCCCTCACGCCGGATCTTGTTGGCAAAAGGACAATGCGCCATCTCGACCAGATCCAAGGGCCGGCCCAGATCGCCGGAAAGTCGCCCCCAGGCACGGAAAAACGACAGCGGATCGATCTGGTCCACGGCCAGGTCCACGTCCGAATCGGACCGGAAGCGACCCGGATGGGCCACCGAGCCGAATAGATACGCCCGGCGGATGCCATAAACCGGCCCCCAGCGGTCCAGGAGCGACAGAAGCCGGGCTACGACCTGCCGTCGCTCCTGTTCGAGGGCCTCCCGCTGCTGCTCCAGCGCGGCATCGAGTACACTCGTGTCAAAGGGTTTGCTTTGCGCCTTGTCACTTGCCATTTTGCCAGTCCCACGACATTGTAGCACAGGCCGTCTGGGAGATCAAATGCCCCACGCCGGGTGCGGGCCTGACAGGCACGCCCGGTAGACGGCCGCCGTCTGGCGGGCAATGTCCCCCCAACGCAACTCGTCGGCGATGCGTCGTGCCTCGGCGCCCATCTGGGCCGCGTCCAGATTCTTGATGCGTCGCAGCGCCTGGCCCAGGGCCGCCGGGTCGTCGGGGTCGTAGAGCAGGCCGGCTTCGGGCGTGACCAATTCGGGCAGGCAGCCGCGGGCGGGCGCGATGACGGGCAGGCCGTAGGTCATGGCCAGGAGCACCGAGCCGCTGGTCAGCACCTCGCGGAAACAGAAAACGGCCACGTCGGAAGCCAGCAAGTAGCACTGCATCGCGTCGTCAGGGATAAAGCCGGCGTGGATGCGCAGGCGCGGGTCGGCGGCGGCCAGGGCCTCCAGCCGCTCGACCAGGGCCGGCGCCCGGTTGCGCCCGGCGACGAGGGCCACGTCATCCGGCCCGGCGCCGGCCTGGAAGGACGCGACGAAGGCTTCGACCCCCTTGTAGGCCGAGATATTGCCCAACAGCGCGTAGACGAAACGTCCCGGCTCGATGTCCAGCGCGGCGCGGGCCTCGGTGCGGGTCACGGTCACGGGGTGGACGCCGGCATAGTTGCCGTGGGGCACGACGTGGACCGGCACGTCGCTGGGAAAGAGGCGCAGAATCTCGCGGCGGCCATATTCGCAGTGAGCGATGACGGCGCTGGCGCGGCGCATCACCAGGCGGCGGACCAGGCGGTGCATGGGCGGGAAGGGCTGGCGGTGGGGGAGGATGTTATGGACAGTCCAGACGAAGCGGTAACCCAGGTGCCGCGCCAGATGGAAGCGGGCCAGGAAGGCCAGCAGGCGGGCGGGCGTCAGCAGGTGCTTCATGTAGAGGCCGTAGAGCCAGTGGAGGTGGAGCACGCGCACCCGCCCCCGGTTGCGCAGCAGCCAGGCCGCCGAAGGCATGCCGTCCAGGTGCTCGACGTGGACGCCGAGCTTTTCCAACTCGGCGGTGAGCAGGTGCTGGTAGGGGTTTTGGTAGACGGGCAAAAAGGCGACGGTGAGTTCCATGTCAGGTCGTGTACATCCCGTAGAACAGGTGCTCGGCGGCGCGCCGGGGCAGGGCGGCCAGCGCCTGCATCGGAGCCGCCAGCCAGCGAGGCCAGCGGGCCGTGGCCGCATCCACCCGGTGAGACACGATGCGCGCCCGCTGCACGAGATAGTTGGGATGCCACCAGGCGCCGTAGGTGCGCGTGATCCAGGCGTGCTCCTGGCGCCGCGCCACATCCTTGGTGCGCGTCTTGGCCTGGGGATGGACGCGATAGCTGCCCAGGAAACGGGGCAGGTAGTGAAACTGGGTGGCTCGGTGGGCGCGGATGAACCACTCCCAGTCAAAGACCCAGTTCAAGGCTTCGTTCAACGGGCCGACCTCGTCCCACAAGTCGCGGGTCCAGAAAGCGGCCTGCTGCAAAATGGGGTCCTTGTTGCAAATATAACTGGCCGGAAAGCGGTCGCGCACGAATTTGCAGGGCCGGATGCGCTCACCGGCGGGGTCGATGTACCAACCCTCGCCATAGACCAGCCGCGCCTCGGGATGGGCCCGGAAGGCGTCCACCACGGCCCGGATGGCGCCCGGCTCGTAGGTATCGTCGGAGTTGAGCCAGGCCAGGATGTGGCCCGTCGCCCGCGCAAAGCCGCGATTGATGGCGTCGGCCTGGCCGTCGTCCGGCTCGCTGACCCAGTAGGCCAGCCGATCCTCGTATTTACGAATCACGTCCACACTGCCGTCGGTGGAGCCGCCGTCCATGACGATGTACTCCAGGTTGGGATAGCCCTGGTCGAGCACCGAGCGCAGCGTCTCTTCGAGGTACTGCGCCTGGTTGTAAGACGGCGTCACGATGGACACCCAGGGCAGGTCGGTCATCGGTCTTTACACCTCGTAGCCCAACTCGGCCAGCAGATCGCCAGCGATGGCCCGCGTGGCCTGGGGATTGGGGTCGGGTTTGCGCAGCGACCCCCGGTGCAGCACGGCGCGGGCGTGGTCCGCCGGGGCCGCGTCGAACGGCTCCCCCAAAAAGTCCAGGACGCGGCGCAGTTCGGCGGCTGGGTCGGCCACCAGCGGTTCGTAGCGGACCTCCAGGTAGCGCGCTTCGCCCAGCTCCCGACCGGCCTGGCGACCGGCCCACACAGAGCACAGCCAGACGAGCAGCCCGCGCGCATAATCGTCGTCGTGGGCGCGGACCAGGGGAACCTTGTCGCGCAGTTCGGGCAGGCCCTCGGCGTATTCCTCGAACATGAGATAGTTCCAACTCGACGCCCAGTGGCCCGGCTCGTAACCCCGCTCGGCCGAAAACCAGCGGCCCACGGCCTCTTGCAGCGACAGCGCCGCGTCGCGGGCGTGGCGGACGACATGGATGAACTGCGCCTCGGGGAAGGTAGCCGCCAGCCAGGGCAGCCGGAAGACGTTGAGCGGCATCTTTTCCACCAGCCGCCGGCGAAAGCTGAGGGTCAACGCCAGGTGGAACCAGCGCGCCAGGCGGCGGCGATCCTGCTCGTTCACATCGCCGGCGTCCCAGGCCAGCCAGCCCCGCGTCTCGTGGCCGCGCCAGACGTTCAACGCGGGGTTGACCCCCCGCCAGATGTAGCGCGGCTCGTGCATGTAGAGAAAATCGGGATAGCGGCTCAGGATGCGGCCAAAGACCGACGTGCCCGAGCGGGGGCAGCCGACGACGAATACGACGTCACGGATCTCGCCGGGCCAGAGGGGATGGACGACCCGGCCGATGCGGCGGGTGAGACCCCGGTGCAACCTGCCTGACGTGGACACTGTTTCTACCCTCCCCGGCTCACAGGCGCCCCAGCAGCAGCTTGGCGATCTGGCGGCCGGCGTGGGCCGGCTGGCGCTTTTGCAGCAGTTCGCCCAGGATCAACGACAGCCGGTTGGCAAACGTGGGCTTGCCAAAGATGCGATCCCAGGAGACGACCAGGCCCCGCTCGGTGAGCGGCTCGGCCTCCAGGCGGGCGGCCAGTTCGGCGGCGTCGTAGCCCAGGGCCGCCACCAGCTCCGGCCCCAGGGCAGCCAGGTAGGCTCCGGCGAGGTGCCGCCCCTGGCGCGATCGTCCCAGTTCCAGCCAGCGATCTAGGCTGGCGGCGCTGGGCCGCGTGTGCTGCTCCACGCCGGCGGGATCTCCGTAGCGGCCCTCAAAGGCGGGCCGCGTCCCATAGTCGACCATGTCTGGCTCGAAAGTCAGGCCCAACCGAGCGCACAGCTCGGCCACCTGCGACGCCGGCTCTTCCACCAGCTTTTCGTACTGGACGACGATGGCCCGCTCGTCCAACAACTCGGCGCCCTCCAGCAAGAAGCACGGGGCCTGGACCAGGTTGTCGTAGTGGCGCGCTAGCCGGATCCAATCCCCCTGGACCCAGGTGTGCAGGATGGAGGCCAGCACAGCCAGGGGGTTGCGTTGCAAGAGGATGAACCGCGCCTCAGGGAAAATCCGGGCCAACTCGGGGATGATGAAAAAGTAGCGCGGCGTCTTGTCCAGGAAGTAAGGTTTGCCGGCCTGCTGGCAGGCGGCGCCATACAGGTGCAGGCCCATGGCACGCAGCGCCGCCAGGTAATGCGCCTCGCCGCCGTTGAGCGTGCCAAGAAAGTCTTGTAGAGCGCGGTAGGCGGTGCGCGCCCCATACTCGGCCTCGTGGCCCTCCTCGCGCAGGGCATAGACCGGGTGAAGCATGAGCCACGGCTCGGCGGTGGTGTACACCTCTGAATGGCCGGCCAGGATGCGCTGCAGCATCGTCGAGCCGGCGCGGGGCTGGGAGATGAGAAGAATCAAATTGTCACTGGAAAAATGCATCACTGACCTGAATGCTTGCGCAGCCTGAACCCAACGGACATGCTTTTCAACAATCGGTATGCCCCCCTGGGCAGTATAAGCCGAAAGAGTAGTTCGTGGTCGAAGTAGAGCGGCTGGTACCTCCAGCTCTGGATATAGAGCGCCAGCGCCTGCTTTCGCTCTGCCTTTTGACCAGGTTTCACGCCCAGCGCCTCTCTTGCCCCACGCCGCATCATCCTTGCCCGGCGCTCGTCTAGTCTCTGATGCACGTAGCGGCGCTGCTGAGGCTCAATATCATCCAACAGGTGTGCATTCTTTTGCACGATGTGCTCCAAAGCGGCCAGATGTTCAGCCGCACCCGCACTGGAGAGTCCTTTTCGGTGAACGCGGATCTCGGAAAGCAATTGATTGCAATACGCAACCTGGTAGTGTTTTGTCAAACGAATGCGCATGTCCCAATCTTCGTACAGACGCAGATCGGGATCGTGAAAGCCAACACGTTTCCAGGACCGATAATCCACCAGCTCCATTCGGAAAAGATTATGTCTAGGGAAATCCCGGGCAAACGTCTGGCAGAAAACGTCCCCTCCTGGCGGCAGTTCCTCGTCCGCCCATACCTTGGTTCGAACTCCCTCATCGGTGATATGGTAGTTGTTTGCAAATACAATCTTGGCGATCGGATGTCCACGCAGAACCCCGGCTTCTTTTTCGAGTTTGTCAGGGAGAAACCTGTCGTCCCCATCGACATAGGTCACATAGTCGCCTGTCACAACACTCAACGCATCAATGCGAGTCTGGGATACTCCTCGGTTATGGGCATGATAGATCGGCGTGATGAGATCTGGGTATCGGGAGGCATAGCCCGCGATCACTTCCTGGGAGCCATCCTGGGAGCAATCGTCCACGATGACGATCTGGGTGGGTGGCAAGGTTTGTGCCAGGACGCTGTCAATCGCCTCGATCAGATACTGCTTCTGATTGTAAGACGTGATGAACACCGAGATCTTCATCGTACCCGATTGGGTGCCAGCCAGGCGTTTACAAGCCGCACCAATCTGTATATGCGGGCCACCCTGGCAAGTAAATCAGAACGGGCGACGTACTCGATGCCCCGCCATTCCCCGGTGGGCGTGCGCCATGAGGGATAGAAACGATCCATCAGGTCGCTACACCAGTATTCAAAGGTGCTGCGCTGTTCAGGGGTCCAGGCCGTCCAGGGATAAGGCTCCCGCTTGCCAACATTAATCTGCTTGGCTACGGGAACAATCGCTGCTTTCGAGCCCATCCAGCGGAGAATATCGGGAAACTGCCGATCCAGTTCTTCCAGCCGCAAGAGCCGGAAGCGATCAGGGGCATATGTCTGCAAATCCGATCCTATGAGCCGCGTGACATAGCTCCAATACCAGCAGCAGCGCTCAAACCGATCCAGTTGCACCCATTGTTTCGAGCTCACATCGCCGCAAAGATCCCCCTCAATGCGACCGTCAATCCAGGCTTGCTCCAGCGGGGAACAATCTTCGTAGCGATCGTGGTTCTCCGAGTGGCCACTGTACCACTGCTTACTATAGGCCGAAGCAACCGTGTCCAGGCCATTGCGCATGAGCCAGACGTAGCGAGCTTGAGGAAACACATCGACCAAGACGGGGATAATGAGAGACAGGGTCTGATTGGATTCGCAGTATACGGACCCATTTACGTAAGGAGACCGTGTCTTCTCCAAGATCGCTCGCAGCTCGGCTTCATCGATGCTGCCGTAGCGATAGGCCGATGATTCCAGGATCAACTCTGGGGGCGGCTCGTGCAGACAAACACATCCCTCTACCAAAGAGAGCATGTGCGCTATCGTCTTGCTTCCGGATCGGCCAGTGCTGACAACAAAAAACATGGACGACTAATAGCCTTTCGTAGCAAGGCGCGCAATCCGCGTGCTCCATTCTTGAACGGCAATCTCCGGCGCGATTTCGGCATACTCTATCTCGAGTTCCAAAGAAACCTTGGGCCTCGTTTTCTGTATCATTTTGGTCGCCCTTTGCCAGCCGCCAGCCTCTACCCCCAGGTACTCAGCCAGAGGATCGAGCACGGATGAGGGCTCTTGCCTCAAGTCGACGTGATCGTAGATAAAGACCGGCTCCGGGAGTTTGGGAACATCCAAGGCCATGGCCCGCAGATAACTCGCGGCATAGATAACGCATCGCTGAAAATCACTCACCCCAGACCACAATTCACGCCATTTCTCGGGTACACCCGGCGGCGGAATCAGATCGCCGTATTCGTCGACTTCTTGCTTCCAACGCCGGTGATAGGATGACAACCGCCATTCAAACCCTTTGCGATACATAGACTCGGCAATCTCGATAATTGGCCGGTAGACCAGCACGATCTTGGATTGTGGAAAAGCCCTGACCAGTTCAGGCAGTACGAACACGATCTCGGGCGATTTCAGGCAGAGCCGTAGATCGTCGCGATAGGACGCCACAGGCACACGGTGCCGCACGAATCTGTGCGGGTCAGTCCCCCTCCACCCCAAACGCCGTCGAACCGAACGACTTATCCTCCAAGTGAATCCCCATCGCACGGGTTCATCAGAGCCAGGACGAACCGGCGCCGGAGCCAGCGGGTACCCGGCCACCTTCGGTGAGGGCGCGACTCCCCACACCTGCCCATCTTTGACCAGATATTCCAGCATGCGCGCCCGGGCCTGGTCTGGGGTCAGCATCCCGACGCGGAGTTCCTGAACCAGTCCTTGCCGCGTGCGGTAATAGTACAAGCTCCAGCTCTCATAAACGCTGTTGTCCATGGCCACCGATATCTCGGGATGTGCGTTCAAGATCTTGGCCAGGAGCATCGTTCCACTCCGAGGAGGCCCACCGGACAATATCATTTGCTCCAGAATCACAGATGACTCGATTCTCTTGCTTCCACGGTCATCCATCACCATCTGACCCATCCGACCTATTCCGGCTAGCTCCCAATCTGTTGGGACGCACCGGATGGTTTCGCATCTCTTTTGATCACGTGGCTGGCAAGGTAGACCAGCATCTCTGACAGCTGCTGCCGCTCAAGGACTCCCAGCACAAACCCATAAACCAGTGAAAAGACCAGAATTTTGACCAATCCCGTGCGCCAGTCAGAACCAGCCACGCCCGGCAGCAGGATGGCACCGTGCGCAAAGGCAAGCCCAGTAACTAGACCCAGGAATGGCACGGCAAAAAGTCGCTTTGCCGAAAAATCCACATAGGTCCGGGCTTGCCGCAGCAAGATCGCAATACCAACCACCAACATAGCATCAACTGCCAGGGCCACTCCTGTGATGCCCATCGTGGGGCTGAGGAGGAGAAGGCCAGCAACCATCACCAAGAGCTGGATCAACCGGGCGCGGACGACCAGTTCCGGCCTGCCTACCGCGATGAACAAACTGGCCACTGTCGACTTGATCGGATCGAACAAGGTAAAGATCAACATCAGTCGAAATGCGTCCAGCATCGGCAGCCATTTTACACCAAGCAGTATGCGAATGAATTCGGGGGCCACCAGGACCAGTAACCCAGCCAGTAGGAATCCACTGCGCACAAGAAACGCATTGGTTCGGAAAAACGCCCGCGACAGACGAAGACGCTGGTGCTTCAGTTCGGCGTACGTACCTCCTGCCACACCAGTAATAGGGTCGGCCAGGATAGAACGAGGGTATGTGGCAAACCGATAGGCTTTGGAATAGAACCCCATAGCCAGGTCTCCCAGGTAAAACCCCGTCCATAGATCATCTACTCGATCCAAGGCTTGCAAGAGCAGAACAGCCAGGAAACTTTGACTGCCAAAGGTTAGATAGTAACGCACGATAGAGCGTGACCAGCCAAGACGTGGTCGCCATACGGGTCGCCACACATATAACCCTACTACCACTACAACCAAGGTAACGATGTCCGTAGCCAGCAAAGCCCAAAGCGTAACTCCTTGCCAGGCCAATGTCAGCGCTAGCAGAGAAGAGAGTAGAACGTCACTTAATCGTAGGAGCGCCAAACGACGGTATACAACCCGACGGGCCAAGATTAGCTGGGGAATCTGGGCCAGTTCGACGCCGCTACGTGTGGCCACAAGCAGCAGTAGAGCGGTCCGGGCATCGCGGTCAAAAATGACAAAAGCGCTCGCGGCCAGCAGCGCACCCCCGATTACCGTAAAAATGCATTTCAGGGTAAAGAGCACAGCTGCCGCTTCTTGCTCATCCTCAGTCTCTGGCGAACGGTGTAAAAACGCCCCTCCCATCCCAAATCTGATAACGACAACACTCAACCCCATAATGGAAGTTGCCAAACCATAGATACCAAAAACCTCGACCGGAAGCAAACGAGCCAAGATGATCGAGCGCACAGCCAACACCACGACTGTGGTCAGGCTGGTAACCGTCGTCCATGAGGCAGACGTAATGCTGCGCCGGGCCAGGTTCACAGACGTACCCCGATACCCGCACGCCCGCGGTCGAGCGAGCGCCGGTACCACGCGATGGTCTGCCGCAGCCCGGTCTCAAAATCGGTCGTCGCCCGGAAGCCAAACGCCTGCCAGGCCCGCTCGGTGTTCAGCGCCCGCCGCGGCTGGCCGTTGGGCTTGCTGGTATCCCACACGATCCGGCCCTCGAACCCGGTCAAGCGGGCGATGGTCCCCAGCAGGTCCTTGATGCTGATCTCGAATCCCGAGCCCAGATTGACCGGCTCGCTCTCATCGTACCGCTCGGCAGCGAGCAAGATGCCCTCGGCCGCATCCTCGACGTAGAGGAACTCCCGCGTCGGAGAGCCGTCGCCCCAGGCCACCATCTCGTCATCACCCCGCTCCCGGGCTTCCAGGCACTTGCGGATCAAAGCCGGGATCACGTGCGACGTCTCCAGGTCAAAGTTGTCGCCGGGGCCGTAGAGGTTGACCGGCAGCAAAAAGATCGAGTTGTAGCCATACTGCTGCCGGTAGGCCTGGCTCTGCACCAGGAGCATCTTCTTGGCCAGGCCGTAGGGCGCGTTGGTCTCTTCGGGATAGCCGTTCCACAGGTCCTCCTCGCGGAAGGGCACCGGCGTGAACTTGGGATAGGCGCACACCGTGCCGATGGCCACAAACTTGGCCACGCCCACTCGCCACGACTCGTGCAGCAACTGGACACCCATCATCAAGTTGTCGTAAAAGAACTCGGCCGGGTGCTCGCGGTTGGCGCCGATGCCGCCCACCCGCGCTGCCAAGTGGATGACCACGTCGGGCCGGGCGTCGGCCAGCAGTTGCCGGACCGCTTCGATCTGGACAAGGTCATAATCCACATGGCGCGGCACGAACACATCACCGGCGCCCCGCGCCTTGAGCTTTTCGACGACGAACGACCCAAGGAAACCGACGCCGCCGGTCACACACACCCGCTTATCCGCCCAGAATTGGCTATGGGCATCAGATTCGGTTAACAGGCACATCATAGCTCCTCAAAAGACCCCCTCGCAAGATACTGGGCGCAAATAAGATTGGCGAAAATCATCGCTGCCAGAAGAACATCGGATGCGCAGGATTAACGGATTTTGAGGGAGTGTCCAACCCGTCAGGCATGATTCCTCGCCGAGGCGCCTACTCCTCATCTCCAGCAGGAGCCGGGCGCCCCAACTCGGCCAACAAGCGGTGTAGTTCCTCAACGCCCATGATTTCCCAGGCAGTGCGCGCCACAGCAGGCAGCGGCTCCCGCCACAGCCACTCCGCCCGCAGCCAGAAGCCGGGCAGCGTCTGGGAGTGGAATTTCCCCTCCTCCCCAGGCTGGACGGCCTCGTACCGCCCATCCTCTCCCAGACAGCAGAATTCGGCTTGACGGCGGTTGGGGTCGATCAGCCAGTACTCTCGCACGCCTTCCGCCTGGTACTCGTAGAACTTGGTCACGCGGTCCCGCCTCTCGCTCTCCGCCGAGACGATCTCCACGGCCAGATCAGCCGGGCCGTCGAGGTAGGTCGCCTTCAGCCGATCCAGGCGCTCGCGGGCCACGAACAACAGGTCCGGCTCTCGCCCTGAACGGGACAGCTTCATCTGGAAAGGTGTGCTCAAAATCACCCCCAGGTCCCACTGTTCCACAAAGGAGCGCATGATACTTGTCAGGAAATCGGCGATGTCTTGATGCCGCCGGGAAGCCGGGCTGTACATGATCACCTCCCCATCCACCCACTCGGCCAGGGTATCCTCATCGGCCCAGGCCAGGAATTCGTCGTAGCTCATGCGCAGCCGGGAAGGGCGCTCACGCCACGCCACGTCCAGTTGGTCCCAGAACGCCGGCGTCTCCCGGAGCCAACGGGGCAGCTCGCGTATCACCAGCTCCTTCACCTCGGCCACCGTCACGTTATCTCTCTCGCTCATGGCTCATTCCCTCCTGCCTCATGATAACCCAAAGGGGGCAGATAGGCAACGCGGGCCGGGTCACAAGGCAATCAACCCACGCCGCAGCGTCGTCAACGTCTCCGAGCCATCGGGCGTGACCAGCACGTCGTCCTCGATGCGCACGCCGCCCAGGCCGGGCACATAGACCCCTGGCTCGACCGTGAACGTCATGCCCGGCTCCAAAAGCGCCAGGTTGCCCTCGACCAGGTACGGCGGCTCGTGGGTCTCCAGGCCCAGGCCGTGACCGGTGCGGTGGATGAAAAACTCGCCGTAGCCGGCCGACGTGATGGCCCGCCGGGCCAGACAATCCACCTCCTGGGCCGGCATCTGGGGACGCACGGCCAGCCGCGCCGACCGGTTGGCAGCCAGCACCGCGTCGTGGATGCGGACCATCTCGGCCGTGGGCTCGCCCAGCACAAAGGTGCGGGTGATGTCGGAGCGATAGCCCTCCACCACCGCCCCCCAATCGACGATGACCAGGTCACCCTCGGCCAGGGGCCGGTTGGACGGGCCGGCGTGAGGCAAGGCCGAGTTCGGGCCGGCGACGACCAGGGGCTCAAACGGCTCGCCCTGCGTCCCCTCTCGCAGCAGGGCGATCTTTAGGTCAGCGGCCACCTCCAACTCGGTGCGGCCGGGCCGGATGCCGCCCTCGTCGAGCAGGCGCGCCATGGCCCGCTCGGCGACCTCGACGGCGCGGCGCATGTGGGCGATCTCGACCTCGTCCTTGACCCTGCGGAGCTGGGGCAGCCACGGCTCGGTGGCCAACAATTGGCAGCCCGGCGCCGCCTGCTCGATCCGCCGCATCTCCATGACGCGCATGGCCAGGTACTCGACGCCGATGGCCTTGCCGGCCAGGTCCAGCGCCTCAGCAACTTGATAAAAGATATGCTCGTGGCCCTCCTCGTCTCGATAGACGAACAGCCGGGCACCTTCCGGTAGCTGATCCTCGGCCGCCGCAGCCTCGAGCTGGGGCACGACGACGGCCAGCGGCCCCTCGGTTGGCACAAAGAGGACCGTCGGCCGCTCGCTCAGACGGGTGGTCAAACCGGTAAAGTAGCGCAGATTGGCCCCCGGCATCAAGGCTACACAGTCGACGCCGTTGGCCTTGGCCAGCGCTCGCAGAGCTTCCAGTCGAGTCTCGTACATTCACGCTCCCTTCCGGTTGTTGGCCGCCCGCCAGAAGCCGTCGTCCCAGAGGGTGCTGCGGAACCATTTCCAGATCTGGGGATCGGCCACGTTCAACCGCTGGCGATCGCGGCAATAGTAGGCCAGGGATTGGGCAAAGTAGTTCCGCGCGTCGCTCAGAGCCACGTCGTCCGGGCCGTAGCCCAGGTCGAAGAGGCGTAGCAGCCGGGCGCCCGCCTCCCGCCAGCGGGGCACCAGGCCGCCCCCATCGGAGAGCCAGGGACCCTCCGGCGCGCCCCCACAGCCCAAATGGTGATCGAGCAAGTGGCCCAGGACGTGCAGCGGCCGCTCGTTTTCGTCGGCCAGGTCTTCCACCGAGATGTGGGCCACGTTTCGCACCGCGAGCCGCCGAATCCGCGCGGGACCCGGCTCGTAGTGGGATTCCCCCACACCGATCAGGGCAAACCCTCCGTCACAGCTCAACAAGTAATCCCAAACCGCATCGGGCAGACAGCGCAAGTGGTCTGTGAGCGCCTGCATCGGCGCCCAGGCGTGCTCGAACACGCTGCGAACCCAGGGGGAAGATTCGATCCGCAAGCGAGGCGCCAGCCTGGCCCGCTCGTGCAGCCAGGCCTCGGGCTGACGCTGAGAATGGAGGTCCGCAGCGGATTTCTCAGCCATTCTGTTCAAATGCCCCCTCTCAGCCTACACCCCAGGTTCTTGAGGTAGTACCTTCATTTAATACCAAAAGCCTATTGTCCGCCCCTTGGCCGTGTGCTATAATGAATCTGACCTGCTTTCACTCGGTTGAAATGCCTACAAAGCCCGATGGGGCGCGTAGGATCCGCTCTTTAACAATCGAAAAGCGAACCAGGTCCTGGCCGCCGTCAGGCTCACTCGCCCATGATCTGGACGACCAGAGACCGGGATCGGGCGCGGTTGTCGAAATCGACAAAGACAATCTGCTGCCACGTGCCCAGCGTCATGCGCCCGTCGACGAAAGGAACGGTGAGCGATGGCCCCAGCAGTGCATGGCGGACGTGGGAGTGGCCGTTTCCGTCACCCCACCGCAGGTTGTGCCGGTACTCCCTATCCGGCGGCACGATGCGGTCGAACAACTGCTGCAGATCGTGCACCGCCCCCGACTCGTACTCGATGGTCGTCAATGCGCTGGTAGAGCTCGGCGTAAAGACCGTCACGGTCCCATCGCCCAAGCCCGCCTCCCGGATCTCACGATTCACCTCACCCGTTATGTCGATGACGTCGCCGTGGCCCTGCGTATTCAACTTGATCCGCCCTGTTACAATCATCACGGTCGCTCCTCAGTATCCCACGATGCCTCGAACGCCCAGCGATGGCCGGGCAGCGGGACGGGCTGGAACCAGGTGTTACCCGGCTTGAGCGGGATGGGCACCTGGCCCGCCGCGTCGCGGAGTACAAGCATGTGATCGCGCTCCGGCCGCGCCCACAAGCCCTCGAAAGCCTGTCCGTCGCGAAAGAGGACGGCCGGTCCGGTGCCCCAAAGCTGGATCTGGACCGAGGGGTGGTTGCGCCGGGGTTCGTCCTCGTAGATGTCGGTATCCACGTGCGTGGCATAGACCACGACGACGTTGGTGGCGCTGATCTGCTCCCCCGTCTCGGCGTCCACGTGAGGCTTGCCGCCATCCCAGCGCAGGTAGGCGCCCAGCGCCTCGTCGTAGTAATAGTCCACGATCATGTCCTTGTGGGGGAAGGGCAGGTAAATGTGAGTCGCCGGCTGCCCGCCCTCGGGCACCTCGGCCGCAAAGTTCATGTCGTCCAGGGTCTGCCGCTCGTTGACGCCCAGCTCGTCGGCGATCTTCCAGATCTTGACCGGGTCGGCAAAGAGGGTGTGCTCAATAGGGATGCCCTGCTGGCGAAGCTCCTTGTCGCGGTAAAAGCCCTCCGGATGCAGGCCCCAGCCGTAACAGAACTCGCGGTCGTAGAAATCGGCGTTGAGAAACTTGGGATAGAGCCCGGCGCTGGTCCCGGAGAACGCCGTCAAGCTCTCGTACATGGCCGGGATCTCCAGGTCGATAAAGCGCGCGCTGCGGATCGAGCCGATCTTGTCCACCTCCTGGCACAAGTAGATGGCCGTGAAGCGGGTGATGCCGGCCTCTGACAGGTGTTCGTAGACGATGTCGGCCTGGGTCAGGCCGTACTGGGGGCGGGAGATGGGTGCGTTCTGTACTTTGACGGCCAGGGGCCGGCGATCCAGCCGGGCCGGATCGTCCACCGGCAGGCCGGTCAGGGGGCAGAGGTCGGCGGCCAGGGTTGGCCAGGGCGTCGGCGTGGGGTCCAGGCTCTCGGTCGGCTTGGCTGTGGGCGAGGGGGTCTCGGTTGGAGGCTCAGTCGTAATCTGAGCCAGGGGTTGGTCGGCGGCCGTAGGTGTCGCCGTGGCCGGTGGCGTATGAGTTGAGGTCGGAAGGACCGAAACCTCGGTCTTGGCCGGGCGCAAGGTCTTGGTGGGTGTCGGCGTGACGCTGGCCGTTTCTGAAGGCAAACAGGCAGTGACATAGGCCGTGACCAGCACCAAGAGCACGGTCAAGACAGCAAATCTCAATCGCCCCGTCTGTTTTGGGTCCATTCTCTCTCATCCTCCATCGGCATTCCCTTCATCTCGACGGCAATGGGACCTGAGTGCCGGTCATTATAACACACGTCCGCCCCTTCCTTCAAATCCGCAAGGGGCAGCAGCAGACTGCACCTCAAAGAAATCGGCGATCGCGGGGATAAGAACCGAAAGAGCAGTTGACTTATACTTGGAGACAAGGTATAATGGGCGGCAGCAAGGTCAGCACCGAGGATGGCCGTTGACCGAGAAATGAGGCCAGGGCCGACAACGAATCAAAGGATAAGTCGAGATGGCGCTGAAAGGGAACCTCAGAGACTTTAGCACGACACAGCTCTTGAATCTGATCCACCTGGCACGCAAGACCGGTGCCCTGACGACACAGGTCCAGCCGGGCGTGACAACCCTCTTTTTTCGCGAGGGCAAGTTGGTCTACGCCACGGCAAGCGGCAGAGACTCGCACTTGGCCAGCGTATTGGCCCGGGGCGGAAAGCTGACCCGCGAGCAGGCCAGGGTGATCCGGGAGCGAGCCGGCGTCAAGACCGACAAGGAGCTGGGAATGCTCCTCATCAGCGCTGGTCACGTCAGCCAGTCGGACATCCTGAACAGTGTCCGCAGCGACTTTCTGGACGTGGTCTACAGCCTCTTTACGTGGACCGAGGGCTTGTTCCACTTTGAGCCCAACCAATTGCCGGCCAACGACGCCATCACCGTCTCCATAGACCTGGAGAACATCATCCTGGAAGGAAGCCGCCGGGTCAAGGAATGGGAGCGGCTGCAGGACGAACTGCCCGATCTGGAGATGGCGCTCAAATTCACCGACCGCCCCCAGGCCCAGTTGCGTAACATCAACCTGAGCGTAGACGAGTGGCGCGTTATCTCCTACATCAATCCCAAAAACTCCATCAAGCGGATCGGCCAGCGCATCGGGATGGACGATTTCCAGATCCGCAAGATCGTCTATGGGCTCTTGCAGGCCGGCCTGGTTGAGATCATAGAACCGGAAGGCGCAAAACCGCGCAGAGCCCCAACCGCCGCGATGGAAAAGGTCATCTCGCGGCCGCCGGCGGTCAAACGATCCGTCATCCACAAGCTGATCGACCGGATCAAGCGGCTTTAGGGGAGTGCATGGGCAGCATCCCAGGATCGGCCGGGATGCCGTCCCAAGTTGAAGCATTCGGCTTACTAGATCATTGGTGATATAGGACAAGGTTGATGCAAAGATGCAAACAGTAAAGATGGTTATTACCGGCCCCTTTAGCGCTGGCAAGACCGAATTCATTCGCACCATTAGCGAGATTGACGTCGTATCCACCGAGCGCAAGATCACGGACGCCACCTCCCGGATCAAACGGGAAACCACCGTCGCCATGGACTTTGGGCGCATCGCAGTGGACGAAGACCTTGTCCTCTACCTATTTGGCACGCCCGGCCAGAAACGCTTCGATTTTATGTGGGAGATCCTCTCCGAAGGCATGCTCGGCTTTGTCGTTTTGGTGGACAGTGTCCGCCCTGAGACCTTTCGCGAAGCGCGCCGCATCCTGGACATCTTTCGCAATTACGCCCATACCCCCTACGTCGTCGCCGCCAACAAGCAGGACATGGAGGACGCCTGGCCCCCTGAAGACCTGCGCATCGCCCTCAAGGTCCGGCCGGACATCAAATTGCTGCCTTGTGTAGCAACGGAAAAAGAAAGTGTAAAACGAGTTCTATTGGAGCTGCTCTATACCATACTGGACAAGACCCCCGAATAGGCAACCGAAACGAGTTTATTTTGAACGAAGGAAGGAGCAATAACAAATGACACGATCACGCACGGAACAGATGGTAGCTCGCCTCAAAGATCTACAAATCAGCACGCCCGATATTGAGGCCTCCGCCGTGGTGAGCGTCGACGGGCTCATCATCGCCTCCGCACTCCCCACGGACGTGGAAGAAGACCGGGTTTCGGCCATGAGTGCGGCCATGCTCAGCTTGGGCGAGCGAATTGCGGGCGAATTGGGGCGGGGGATCCTGGACCAGGTCTACATCCGGGGCGCCAACGGCTACGTGATCCTGACTTCAGTCGGAGAAGACGCCGTACTCACCGTACTGGCTCACAAAGATGCCAAGCTGGGCTTGGTCTTTTTGGACATGCGCCGCGCCGCCGAGGATTTGAGCCGATTGATCTGACCTGGAGGAAGCCGCAGGGACTGTCTGGGAACGAATATGTCTTGAGAAGGAGAGACTTTGAGCTCCATCGTTACTAACCAAGGCGTCGTCCATTACGAAACCTATGGACGCGGCAAACCGGTCGTGCTGCTTCACGGATGGCTGGGCTCGTGGGGCTGTTGGTTGGGCACTATGGAGGCCCTGTCCTCGCGATACCGGGCCTACGCCCTCGACTTTTGGGGGTTTGGTGAATCGGACAAGCGCCGTGAAAGCTACAACGTCTCGGATTTTGTCGCGTTGGTGGATCAGTTTATGGAAAGGCTGGGCATCCAGCGTGCGCCGGTCATTGGCCACTCGATGGGGGGCACCGTCGCGCTGAACCTGGCCCTCGATCGCCCGCAACGTGTGGAAAAGGTAGCCGTCGTCGGCTCGCCTATAGACGGCCGCTCGTTGAACGTCTTTCTCAAATTGGCAGGCCAGCCGTGGATCGCGTTCCTGGTTTGGAACTCGCCGGCGCTGTTGCGCCTGGGCATCAAGCTTTTTGCGCCCTGGATCGCGGCCAACTGGAGCGATTGGTACGACTTGTTGATGGGCGATCTGTCCAAAATGACCTTGGAATCCTTTCTATGGAGCATCCACTCCCTCCACCGCACCGACCTGCGTCCCCGGCTGGGTACCTTGCGCATGCCAACGATGGGCGTCTACGGGCAGGGCGACAAGATCGTCGACCCCAGACAGGCAGAATTGTTCCGTCGCGTCGCGCGTTCCCGCGTGGAGTTGATGGCGGGTTCACGCCACTTCCCGATGCTGGATGAACCGGAGGACTTTTATCCAATTCTCCTGAGCTTCCTGGCTAATTGAAAGGCAAGTGAGGATGACCAACGACGAACAGATCAAAGCGGAATCCACCGAGCAGTATTACTGGCCCAACAAAATGGGGCGGATGTACCTCCTCGCCCTGGAAGACGTCATGGGCAAGAACGGGGTGAACGCGGTCCTCAATTTGGCCAAGTTGCGTCACCTCATCAACAACTATCCGCCCAACAACCTGGACCTCGGCTGGAGTTTTGAGGAAATGGGGGCCCTGAACCAGGCGCTGGACGACATGTACGGCCCGCGCGGAGGCAAGGGGCTTTCCGTTCGAGCCGGGCGAGCGGGACTCTACTACGCCCTCAAGGACTTTGGTGCCGTCCTGGGCGTCGCCGACCTGGCCTTTCGTCTGCTGCCCCTGGGCATGAAGATGAAAGTGGGCCTCAACGCCATGGCCGAGACCTTTAACAAAACGAGCGACCAGATCGTCCGGGTTGAAGAAGAGGTCGATCACTTTCTCTATCACATCGACCGCTGCCCCGTGTGCTGGCAGAGAGAATCGGACGTCCCGATTTGCCACGGCGGCCTGGGCCTCCTGCTGGAGGGCCTGCACTGGGTCACCGGCGGGAAGAACATGCGGGTGGAGGAGACGCTCTGCATCGCCAAAGGGGATGCAACGTGTACCTACGTCATTGACAAGCGGCCATTGGATTAAGCACCGTGATGAGAAAGGTCATCATTCGGGACAAACGAAAGATACCTCCGTTCAACGAGCCTGCCCGCGATCTGAGAGTACTCAACAAGCCCCTCTGGCTCCACCAAAAAGACGTACTGGCCCCCTACACCGGCTCCGAGATCGAAGTAGACTTTTTTGAGCAGATCCCTAACGGCGAATACGAGGAGACCCTCGTCTATCGCGACAACCTCTTTTTCGACGAGGCATTCATCGAGGCCTTCCTCTCCAAAGCCAGATCCCTGGGCAAAGCGTGCCGCGTCGCCTTTTCGCTGGACGACAAGGTCATCACCAGCCACGCCCTCACCCTCCAGAGCGGCATCCGCCGCGAAGGGGACGTCTACGTCGGCAACATGTGGTACTATCCCCGGGGGCTGGAGGAGATGACCCGCCCCCTGGTTGTCGACTGCGGCGCCTACGAGTTCGGCTCCTATCGGGTGCCCACCCACATGTCCACGGCCAAGGGCGACCTGGTCTTTCAGATCCCCACCCGCGCCTTCCTCTCTATCGAGAACTGGGTTCACATTTATGTCACCAACTGCCTCTTTGGCGTCCTGGCCGAGGGCGCGCGCATGGAGCGCAGCCTCAGCAGGTTCAGAATGCAACTCAAGGTCTTTTGGCGCTCGCTGTTGGAGCGAAAGCAATTCCTGAGCAATTCCCACATGGTCGAGATCGGCCGCAACAGCCAGATCGACCCGACCGCCGTGATCCAGGGGCCAACCATCATCGGCGACAACGTCTACATTGGGGCCGGCGTGACCATTTCGAATTGCATCATCGGCAACAATGTCAGCATCCTGCACGGCAATGAACTGCTCATCAGCGTGATCGGCGACCGCTGCTATCTGCCCTTCCGATCCTCACTCTTTATGAGCACGCTCATGGAAGACACCATGGTGGCCCAGAACGCCTGCCTGCAATTCTGCGTCGTGGGCCGCGACTCTTTTATTGGCGCAGGCACGACCTTTACCGATTTTAACTTGATTCCCAAGCCCCTGCGCACCATCCACCGGGATCACCTGGAGGACGTGGGGGCGACGGTGCTGGGCGGCTGCGTCGGCCACCATTGCCGCATTGGCGCCGACCTGACCATTTATCCGGCCAGAATCATCGAGTCGGACGTCATCTTGGCCAAGAAGGATGACCGGTCCGTGATCTCGCACAACGTCGCGTACGAAGAGAGCGATCACCTGGACTGGCCGGATGCCGATTTTCATCCCAGACTCTATCCACGGTAGCAGGGAGTCATGATTGAGCGAGGGGAAGGGACGCACATACACCGAATCGCCGGGGAGCAGGCCACCTTTGCTCCAAGCGGGCTAGACGATGAACAACTTTGCCTTCATGATCCATCCCATCGAGCCGCAAAAGGACGTAGCCCGCAAGTTTCCCTTGCTGGGCAAGTTGCCCGCGAACGTCATCGACTACTTTTCGCGCTACTTCCCGCCGGTGTATCTGAGTCACGTCACCGGCATCCGCTCCAAAGCTACCGGTGCCGAGATCGAGGGCTGGTTGGTCGCCTGCCCGGTCACGCCTAAGCGGATGCTCGAGATCCCGGTCTCGGCAGCCTACAACAAGATCGTCCAGACGGGGCACCTCGCCGAGCGCCAGGGGGCGCGAATTCTCGGCCTGGGGGCCTTTACGTCGGTCGTCGGCGACGCGGGCATGACGGTCTCGCGCAAACTGTCCATTCCGGTAACGACGGGCAACAGCCTGACCATTGCCGTAGCGGTCGAGGCGGCGCTGGAAGCCGCCCGGCGCATGGGCCTCGAACCCGGCCGCTGCCTGGCCGCCGTGGTCGGGGCCTACGGCGCCATCGGCCAGGCTTGCGCCCAACTTCTGGCCCGGACGGTGCCCCACCTGCTGCTCGTCGGCCGGGACGCAGCCCGGTTGGAGAGGGTCAAGGGGCAGGTCGAGCTGCTGGGCGCTCGGGCCACCACCAGCACCCGGCTGGCCGACGTCCGGCAAGCCGACGTGGTGCTCACCGTAACCAGCGCCGTCGAGCCGATCATCGAGCCGGCCCATCTAAAGCCGGGCGCCGTCGTCTGTGACGTGGCCCGGCCCCGAAACGTCTCCCGCTGCGTGGCCGACGAGCGAGACGACGTACTCGTCATCGAGGGAGGCGTGATGGACGTGCCCGGTCAGGCCAACTTTGGATTTGACTTTGGCTTCCCGCCGGGCAAGGCCTATGCCTGCATGGCAGAGACGATGATCCTGGCCCTGGAGGAACGGTACGAATGTTATACACTCGGCAAAGAGATCTCGCTGGAAAAGGTGGACGAGATTGCCGAGCTCGCGACCACACACGGCTTCCGCCTTTCCGGATTTCGCAGCTTTGAGCGAGTCCTAACCGATCAGGAGATCGAAGCCGTCAAGGCCAAGGCGCGAAAAGTAGAACCGAGGTCGTCGTGAGGATAGATTCCAAGACACGAAATTCGTGGGGGAGGTAAAATAGGATGAGCAAAGGACGGATACTCATCGTCGAAGACGACTTTGACATCTCGAACATGCTCCGCATCTACTTCGATTCCCAAGGCTACGAAACGATGGTCGCTCCCCGGGGCCAAGAGGGCCTGGAGATGTGCCGGCGCAAACTGCCCAACCTGGTAATCCTGGACATCATGTTGCCCGACATCAACGGCTACGAAGTCTGCCGCCGGCTGAGGGGCAACCTGCGCACCAGCCACATCCCCATCATCTTTTTGACGCAAAAGGACGAACGGAGCGATCAGATCGCTGGGCTGGAGCTCGGAGCTGACGATTACGTCACCAAGCCCTTCGACCTCCAGCTCCTGCTCCTGCGGGTGCAGAACTCGATCCAGCGGGCCGGCTGGCTCAGCCTCACCAGCCCCGTGACCGGCCTGCCCAGCAGCAAACTCGTCGAGGAGCAGTTACGCGAGATCATCCGCCGGGACGACTGGGCCGTGCTCTACATCGGCATCAAAAACATCGAAGATTTTAACGACGTGTACGGTTTCGTCGCCGGTGACGACGTGTTGCGCTTCACGGCCATGCTCCTGACCGAAGTCGTAGACGAGATCGGCACGGGCGGGGACTTTATCGGGCACATCGGCGGCGACGACTTTATGATCATCACGCTGCCCCAGCACGCGTCCGAGATGAAAGCACGCCTCGTGCAGCGTTTCAACGAAGAAGTGATGACCTTTTACAATTTCAGAGACCGGGAGCGCGGCCACATCGAGGTGGTGGACAGCGACGGAAACGTCGAAGAGAAACCGCTCATGACGCTGGCCGTCGGTCTCATCCGATACGACACAGCGCCCTTTGCCGACATCCGCGAGATCACCGAGGTCGCCGCCGATGCCCGCCGGCGGGCACAGCAGGGATTGTAAACAGCGGCTTCCCCGGAATCGCGTGTCTTGGAACATCTTTGGCAGTGGTAGATTTGAAAAGCTGGTGATGGTTTGGCCATGAGTGTACAAATGTCCAGCCTAAAAACGGATAGGGAAAGCCGCCTGGCGCGAGCACTGGAGGAAATCCAGCAAACGATGCCGTCCGACGGCTCTGGCTGCGAGAACGGTGCGTTCGACCGCCTCCAGCGCCTGATAAAGGCCTACGAGGCCGGGCAGGCGATCTCGGCTTCCCTGGAATTCGACGTCGTCGCCGGCCAGGCGGCGACCCAGGCCGTCGAGATCCTGGAGGCGACAGCCGCCGCGCTGGCCTGGGTGGACGGCGAGAGCGGCCAGTTGGTATTTCGAGCCTCCGAGGGCCCCGTCGCCGGCGTATTCCTCGCCCGGCGGCCTGTCGCCGGCGAGGGCATCGCCGGAACCGTCCTCAAAACGGGACGGGGCCTACTCGTCCACGATCTGCCCCAGGACGAAAAATGGGCCGACGCCCCCGACGCCGACCCCGGCTTCCCGGTTCGGTCCCTGCTCTGCGTGCCGCTCCTTGGCCCCGACCATCCCCTTGGCGCCCTGGAAGTCTGGAGCGGCGCCGACGACGCCCCGTTCAGCAGCCAGGACCTCGAGCTCCTCTCCACCTTTGCGGCCCAGGTCGCCGTCGCCCTCGAAAACGCCCGCGCCCACGCCGAGACCCGGCGCCAACTGGCCCAGGCCGAAGCCCAACTGGCGGAAACCGAGCGAGTCCTGACCCGGCGCCACCGGGAACTGGCGACCATCGAAGAGATCGACCACGAACTGGGCACCAACCTCGACTACGACCGGATCATTGACCTGGTTTTGAAACGGGCCATCGAAGCCTGCAACGCCAGCAGCGGCATGATCGGCACGCTCAGCGACGACGGAGAGCGGCTGGAGGCCCGTTTCTCCGGCCCGTCAGGCGCCGACCAGAAAGCCGTCACCGGGACCCGGGCGTGGCCGGTGGATCGGGGCATCGTCGGCCGGGTCGTTCGCAGCGGCGAGCCGACCCGCATCGACGACGTGCGGACCGATCCGGACTATGAAGCCGTCAGCGAGACCACCCGCTCCGAGGTCGCGGTGCCGATCAAGAGACGCGGAACAGGCGAGGGCACCGAACAGGTCATCGGCGTGCTCAACCTGGAGAGTGACCGGCCGGCCGCCTTCACACCGGACGATCTCCACTTCATGGAGCACCTGGCCGACCACGTCGGCATTGCGTTGGAGAACGCCCGCCTCTTTCGCGAAGAGCAACGCCGCGCCGCCAACCTGGCCACCCTGAACGAGGTCTCGGCCACGGTCAGCTCGGTGCTCGACTCCGAGCAAGTGCTCACCACGATCCTCGACTCGGTCATCGAAGTATCCAATTGCCAAAAGGCCGCCATCTTTGTCCTGGAGGAGGACCGGGTCAGCCTGAGAGTGAGCCACGGCCTCAGCGACGAATACGTCGCCGGAGCCCAGGACGTCGAGGTCACGCCCGACAGCCGGGCCAGGGCCACACTGGCCAAGGAACCCTTGGTCGTGTCCGACATCGAGGACGAGCCCGAACTGGCCGACTTTCTACCTCTGGCCCGGCGCGAGGGATTCCGTGCCCTGGCCGATCTTCCCTTGCGCGGCCGCGAGGCCAACCTCGGCACGCTGACCGTCTATTTCGCCGAGCCGCACTCGTTCAGCTCTGTCGAGCTCGACACGCTCAAGACCTTTGCCAACCAGGCCGCCATCGCCATGGAGAACGCCCGCATCTTTGAAGAGGAGCGGCAGCGCGTTCGGATGCTCCGCACCATCGGCGAGATCGGCCGCGAAATCCGCACCAGCCTCGACCTGGAGCGGACCCTCAACCTCATCCTGGCCCGCGTCAAAGACCTGGTGGACTATTACATCGCCGAGATCTGCCTCTGGGACGAGACGGACCAGGTGATGATCACCCACGCCAGCGCCGGCGACCCGCGCTACACGGCGGCCAGCGGCGGCATCTACCACCTCGACGAGGGCTACACCGGCTGGATCGCCCGCCACCAGGAACACCTCTTGATCGCCGACATCCCCGTCCGCCACGACGTGCGCCCCAAGATGGAGGCAGAAGCCACGCCGCTCCGCTCCTATCTGGGCCTGCCCCTCAAGACCGGTGACGAGCTGGTGGGCACGCTGGAAATTGCCAGCGACGAGTTGGACGCGTACAACGCCGACGACCTCGCGATCCTACAGATCATCGCCGACCAGGCGGCCGTCGCTATCCAGAACGCCCGTCTCTACCAAGAGACCGAGCAGCAATTCGAGCAGACCCAGCTCCTGCTCCGGGTCAGCGAGGCCATCGGCTCGACCCTCGACCTGACCGAGACGGTCCGCCAGGTCGCCCGGCAGATGTGCCGCGCCCTAGACGCCGACATGGCCGGCGTCTATTTGCCCGACGAAACGGGCACCCGCCTGCGGGCCGTCGCCGGCTACCACATTCCCAAGGACAAATTGGAACTCTATCGCGATTTTCGGGTCCCCATCGAGGGCCATCCCTTCATCGAAGAAGCGTGGCAGACCCACCAGGCCGTCTATAGCCTGGACCCAACCCACGATCCGCGGCTGGACCCGGCGACCCTCGAAGCCTTTCCCAACGAGACCACCCTCTTTGCCCCGATGGTGGCCCGCGACCAAGTCATCGGCGGCGTCTATCTCGTGTGGAGCACGGAGAAGCGCGAATTTAGCCAGGAAGAACTCCAGGTCGCCAATGCCATCGCCTGGCAGGCCGGCACCGTGGTCGACAACGCCCGCCTCTTTGAAGCCCAGCAAGAACGGCTCCGCGAGCTGGGCATCCTGTTCGAAACGAGCGCGGCCATTTCTTCGAGCCTGGCCCTCGACGAGGTCCTCCAGACCGTGGCCCGGCAGATGGCCCGCGCCCTGAACGTCTCGACGTGCAGCATCTCCGATTGGGACCCGGAGCGAGGCCTGGTCACGACCCTGGTGCACGAGGACGTCATCCCTGGCCTGCCACCGTCAGACGTCGGCGTGGCCTACCCCCTGGACGACTATCCCGCCACAGCCGAAGCTCTGAAACGCCGCCAGCCGGTCGTGATTCAGGTTGACGATCCAGACGCCGACGAGGCTGAGGTGGCGCTGCTCAAAGAGATGCAGCAAAAATCGCTGATGATGATGCCCCTCATCGCCCGCGACAACGTCGTCGGGCTCTTGGAGCTGTACGAGAGCCGCCACGTCCGCGAGTTTTCCGAGGCCGACGTCCGCCTGGGCCAAGCCCTGGCCAACCAGGCCGCCGTGGCCATCGAGAACGCCCGGCTCTACGAACAGACTGACGAGCGTCTGCGCGCCCGCCTGGAGGAATTGACCGCCCTGCAACACACCATCGAGGAGCTCAACGCCACGCTGGCCCTCGACCACATCCTCCAGGTCGTCCTCGAGTCGGCGGTGCAGACGACGGGCGCCACCCACGGCAACCTGATGCTCACCGACAGGGAGACGGGGGAACTCTCGCTGCGAACCAGCCAGGGCTACTCGCCCGAAGAGCAGGCCGACATCGAAGCGCTGCTGCTCGACGCCAGCGGCGACAGCCTGACCCTCCAGGTCAGCCGCAGCGGCGAGGCCCGCATCGTCGACGATGCCCGCCGGGAGACGTGCAGCGTCTGCGTGCGGCAGGATACCCGATCGGCCCTCGTCGTGCCCATTTTCTACGAACAGGTCGTCGTGGGCCTCATCAACCTGCGCCACACCGACGTCGAGGCCTTTGACCAGGACGACCTGACCTTTGTCCAATCGCTGGCCGAGCAAGCGGCCATCGCCATCGGCAATGCCCTGCGCTACGAGGACCAGATCCGGGCCAACACCCGCCTGCGCCATCGCACCGAGCAGATGGGCCGCCTGCTGGAGATCAGCCAGAAGCTCCGCGCCGACGTGCCGCTGGGAGAGGCGCTGGAAGAGATCGCCTACGCCATCCAGGAGACGGTCGGCTTTAACGTGGTGCTCATCAGCGTAGTCGAGAACTGGCAGAGCACCCGGCCCACCCTGCGACGCATGGCCGCCGCCGGTCTGACACTTCGCGCCTTTGAGCAACTGCAAAAGGTCCGCCAGCCCGTAGCGCGCTACGAAAAAATCTTGCGCGAGGAGTACCGCCAGGGTCTCTGCTACTTCTTCCCCTTTCAAAAACGGGAGGATTGGGCGGCCAAACTCCACACCCACGCCCCGATGGTCGGCCGGGGCGACTGGCAGGAGGGGCAGTGGCACGCCAACGACATGCTCCTCGCCCCGCTGCGGGGCAGTGGCGGGCGGCTGCTGGGCATCATCTCGGTGGACGATCCCCGGGACGACCGGCGGCCCTCCCGCCAGACCCTCGAAGCCCTGGCCATCTTTGCCAACCAGGCCGCCATCGCTGCCGAGAACACCCAACTCTACAGCGACGCCCAAACCCGGGCCGACAACCTGGCCCGCATCAACGAAGTCGGGCGCTCGCTGACCCAGGTGCTGGACCCCGACCACGTACGCAACACGGCGGTTCGGGCCGTGAGCGAGATGCTGCAATGCGACCTGAGCGCCGTCTTTCAGCCCGACCCGGTACACGGACTCTTTGTGGCGGTCGCCAGCCAGGGTCCCAGCCCCGACGAGCTGGCCGACCTCCGCTTCGGCCTCGGCGAGGGGCTGGTCGGCCACGTGGCGGCGACGGGCAGCCCCCTGCTGGTCCCCGACGCCAGCCGTGAACCCCGCTTCGTCGAGGGTCCCAGCCCCATCGGTTCGATGATCTGCGTGCCGATGATGGCCGGCCGGCAGGTCATTGGCGTACTGACCGCGGGGAGCACCGAGACCCACGCCTTCTCCCAATCGGACGAGGTCTTGCTCAGCACCCTGGCCGACCAGGCCGCAGTGGTCCTCGAAAGCGCCCGCCTCTTTGCCGGCACGCAGCAGGCGGCCGTGCAGCTTTCGCTGCTGAACGTCATCGGCCGCCGGGCCGCTGCCCAACTCGAACTGCAAGAGATGCTAGAGACGACGGTCAACGCCCTGCATCAAAACCTGGGCTACTTTCGCGTGGCCGTCCTGCTGGTGGACGAAAAGTCCGGCGAGCTGGCCGTAGCCGCGGCCAACGAGAGCTTCTGGGACGTCATCCCGTCCAACTATCGGCAGGCGCCGGGCCAGGGCCTGATCGGCACAGCGGCCGCCGAGGGCGAGACCGTGCTCGTAAACGATACACGCACTGACGAGCGATACTATCGCACCGGGGCCTGGGATGCGCCGGCCAGCCTCTCGGTCCCCATCCGCATTGCAGAGAGGGTGGCGGGGGTTCTACACGCCGAAGCGGATCACGCCGGGGCCTTTACAGAAGAAGACGCCGCCTCCCTCGAGATCGCAGCCGACCAGTTGGCCGTCGCCATCCAAAACGCCTCCCTCTTTGAAGAGACCCAGCGCCGCGTCGCCGAGCTGGCCACGATCAACGAGATCGGCCGGGCCATCAGCAGCGCGCTCGACGCCGAGCAACTGGCCGAGATGATCTACACCCAGGTCGGCAAACTCCTGGACACCCGGAACTTTCACATCGCGCTCTACGATGCCGAGGCCCAGACCATCGACGTCGAATATCTGGTGGAAAACAGCCAGCGCCAGCCCAAGGTCCAGCTCGAGCTGGGCCAGGGGCTCACCAGCTACCTCATCAGCACCGGCGAGCCGATCCTGCTGACCCACGGCACCACCGAATTCCTGCGCGAGCACGATCTGACCCTGGAGCGAGACCCGGCCAAATCCTGGTTGGGCGTGCCCATGATCGCCGAAGACCGGGCCATCGGCGCCATCGCCGTGCAGAGTTTTGACCAGGAAAATGCCTTTGACGAGGGCCACCTGAATCTGCTGGCCACCGTCGCCGGGCAGGCGGCCATCGCCTTCCAGAACGTCTCCCTCTTTGAGGAACGCCAGCGGCGCATCAACGAGCTTTCGGTGCTCAACGAGATGGGCCAGACCATCAGCTCCAGCCTGGAGTTGAAGGACCTGCTGGAAACGATCCACCAACAGGTCAACCGCATTTTTGACACCACCAACTTTTACATCGCAACCTACCAGGAAGGCCAGGAGGAGTGGACCCTGGCCTTTGCCCAGGAACATGGCGAGCGAGAGCCCGTCGCCCGGTACAGCGTCAAGGCGGGACTTACCGGCTACATCCTCCGCACCCGGGAGCCGATCTTGCTCCGCAGCCTCGACGAGGTCGTGGCCTTCCACGAAAAGTATGGCATCGGCCAGGTCGGCGAGCGGGCTAGATCGTGGATGGGCGTGCCGCTGGTCGCTGCCGACCGGATCGTGGGCGTGATGGCCATCCAGGACTACACGCGAGACAGGGTCTACGATGAACAGGACCTGGCCCTCTTTTCTACGCTGGCCGCGGGGACGGCGGCAGCCGTGCGCAACGCCCAGCTCTATCGGCAGATCGTGGACTTTAGCAACGAGCTGGAGGACCGCGTCGAGGCGCGCACCCGCGACCTGGAGCAGGCCCTCGAAGAGTTGACGCTGGAGCGCGACCGGGTCGAGACCCTGTACCGCATCACCAGCGAGCTGGGCACCACCCTGGAGCTGGAGCGGGTCCTGGAGCGGGCGCTGCAACTCTTTGCCGATGCCCTGGGCGTGACCCACGGCACCATCATGCTGCTCGACCAGGAGTCGCGCTTTCTCGAGCTGCGGGCCACGTTGAACCCCGTCGAGGTCGCCGTCCACTGGAACAAGGACGAGATGCCGCCCGAAGTGATCGAGATTGCCGTGGGCGAGCGCACGCCGCTGAAAGCGGGCGTGGGCCTGGCCGGCTGGACGGTCGAACACCGAGAGCCGGTCCTGGTGCCGAACATTGCCGAGGAGTCGCGCTGGCTCAAGATCCCGGGCCGGGAACTCGAGATCCACTCGGCCCTGGCGGCCCCACTGTCGCTGGGCGGTGGCGACATCCTCGGCGTGTTGACGCTGGGCCACCCGTCGATCGGCTTCTTTACCGAGGAGCACCTCAAACTGGTCACCGCCGCGGCCTCTCAGATCGCGATGGCGGTCAACAACTCGGACCTCTATGCCTTCATCACCGACCAGGCCGACCAGCTTGGCTCGATGCTCCAATCGCAGCAGGAGGAAGCCGCCAAGAACCAGGCGGTTCTCGAATCAATCGCCGACGGCGTGCTCGTGATCGACCACAACGGCCGTGTGCTCCTGGTGAACCCGGCCGCCGAGGAGCTGTTGGGCATCTCGGCCAAGGCGCTGGAAGGCGACCACTTTCGCTACATGTTGGGCCTGGGCGAGACGCCGGCCCAGCGCGAGCTGGCCCAGGGCCTCTACTCCGAGCTGCGCCACCGGTTGGAAGATCCGACCAGCCGCGACCGGCTCTTTGAGACCAGCACCGTCCGCCTCGAAGCGGGCAAGCGGGCCCTGGCCGTCAACCTCGCGCCGCTCATCACCGCCATCGGCGGCGCGCCCGGCGTGGTAGCGGCACTGCGCGATATCAGCCGCGAGGTGGAGATCGAGCGGCTCAAGAACGAATTCATCTCGACCGTCTCCCACGAGCTGCGGACGCCGATGACGTCCATCAAGGGTTACACCGACCTGCTCTTCCTGGGCATGGCCGGGGGGCTCAGCGACAGCCAGCGGAACTTTTTGCAGATTATCAAGGCCAACGCCGACCGCCTCACGGCCCTGGTGAACGACATCCTCGACATCTCGCGCATCGAAACCGGGCGCATCCGGCTGAACATCGAGGCTCTGGACCTGAGAGAGATTATCTCCCAGGTCGAACTCGCCTTCCAGGAGCAGTATCGGGAAAAGTACATCACGTTGGAGTGCCACGTTCCCAAGGGGCTGCCCGAAGTACGCGGCGATAAAGACCGGGTCACGCAGGTGCTGAACAACCTCATCGCCAACGCCTGGCAGTACACGCTCGAAGGCGGGCGGGTCACCGTGTCGGCTACAGAATTGGACGGATTCGTCCGGATCGACGTCGCCGACACCGGCATCGGCATTGCCGAGGACGACGCGGCCCGCATCTTTGACCGCTTCTACCGGGTGGACGACCCGGTCGTCGAGGAGGCGGGGGGCACCGGCCTGGGACTGTCCATCGTCAAGATGTTCGTGGACATGCTGGGCGGCCAGATTTGGGTCGAAAGCGAGGTGGACGTAGGCTCGACCTTTAGCTTCACCCTGCCCCTGGCGACGGCCGACGCGCCCGACGTGGACCCCGACCTGCTCAGCCCCGAGGCGACGACGGTCATTAGCCGCCGCCCGAAAATCCTCGTCGTGGAGGACGATCGGGACCTGGCCCTGCTCCTGCGCCGGCAGCTTGAATTCGAGGGTTACCAGGTGCTGCTGGCCGGCAGCGGCGAGGACGCCATCTGGCTGGCCCGGGAAGAGCAGCCCCAACTCATCACCCTGGACATCATGTTGCCCGACATCGACGGCTTTGTGGTGCTGGAAAAGCTCAAAGCCCATCCCTTGACCAGCCCGATCCCGGTGGTGATTGCTTCGGCAGTCCTCACCGAGAAAGACAAGGGCTATGCGTTAGGGGCTGTGGATTACGTCGTCAAGCCTTTCGCCGAGGAAAAGCTGCTAGAAAGCATCGAGCAAGCGCTGCGTCCCCACGACGACGACGCACCACGCCACCTCCTCGTCGTGGACGACGATCCCGACATCCGAGGATTCCTCGAAGAGGCGCTGTCCTTCCACGGCTACCACATCCGGACCGCCAAGAACGGCCGGGAGGCGCTGGACCAAGTGGCCGAAAGCCACCCCGACCTCATCTTGCTCGACCTGAGGATGCCGGGCATAGATGGGTACGAGGTCATCCGCCGCCTGAAATCGGACGAAGCCACCCTTTTCATCCCCATCATCGTCATCACCGCCAGCCCGGTGGACAAGGAGCGGGATCGCGTCCGTGTCCTGGGCATGGGCGCCGATCAATACGTGACCAAGCCGCTGTCCATCGAAGGGCTCGTTGACGAGATCAAGAGCGCCATATCGGAGAGGTAGGCTCGATGAATCGCCAACGGAGGGCGGCCCCGACACTGTCGGCATCGCCTGGCACCCAAGACATCAGCGCTCCCAAAGTCGGGACGCAGCCGCACAGCCCGGCCGAGATCCAGCACGACAGGGGTCTGGTGCGGGCGCAACGAATTCGCGTCGGCGCCCTGGTGTTGGCGGCTCTCTTTCTGGTCTTGCAGGGGACGGGAATCTATGGCGAGTTGAGCAAAAGATTCGTCAGCCGCGAGGTTTATGACCGGCTGAATCCCGAAACGCTCGTCATTGCCGGGGTTGGCCCCCTGGGCGGCGAATTGGGCTTTCAAGCGGGCGATCAACTGCTGGCCATCCATGGCAAACCCATTTCCACCGTGATGGGCTACCGCCGAGCCCTCAGGGAGTTTGCGCCGGGCGCCACAATTACCATCGACGTGGCGCGGGACGGCGAAACACTTACACTCCCGGCCTCGATTGAAGGGCCTCCGCCCGCGCTGCCTCTGTTCCTGCGCAACATCGTCACCTTTGCCTTTCTGGCTATGGGCGTCTTGGTGCTCTTTCAACACCCCGAACGCAGAGCGGCGCGCCTCTTTTTCCTGACCGCGCTTCCCTTGGGCTTGTATTTTTCCCTGTTCAGGGCAGAACTCGTCCCGCTCATCTACGTCCAGATCATCGCCCTCACCATGACGCCCGGCATGGCCATCCTCTTTTTCCTCAGCTATCCGGAAGAACGGCCCTTTGTGCGGAATCGCTGGTCGGCCCTCCTTCACCTGCCCGGTCTGGTCCTGATGGGGCTACTCATCTACACCCTGGCCGGATCGGTGGCCAGAGGCACCGGGAAATACGCCGGTCCGCAGTACGAGCTGCTAAACAACGTGGCCTTTGGCTACCTGGGAATCAGCGCAGCCTTTGGCCTGGCCAGCCTGGCCTACGTCTATACGACCACGGCCCAGCCCGTCGTGAAACGCCAGATCCAGTGGATCATGGTCGGCCTGAGCTGTGCTGTCGTGGTTAACGTCATCGACATCATCCTGACGATCCTGAGGCTGCACACGGCCGAAACCAGCGTCCTCTTGCTCTTGGGCCTGCTGCCCCTGCCCGTCACGTTCGGCTTTTCCATCCTGCGTTACCGCCTGCTGGACATCGACCTGGTCCTCAACCGCAGCGTGGTCTATAGCCTGCTGACGGGGACCCTGGCCGCCATCTACCTGCTGCTCATCACCCTGGCTTCCACGGCCCTGGGCCTGGCCACCGGCAGCAGCGGCTACACACTCCTGGTCTTTGTTTCGGCGCTGATCATCGGCATACTGGTCGATCCCCTGCGGCGCCGCATCCAGACCGTCATCGACCGGCACTTTTTTCGGCAGCAGGTCAGCTTCCAGCAGGCCATCGTCCGCTGGAGCCTGGAGCTGGGCACCAGCCTGCGCTTCAGCCACCTGGGCCAGCTCCTCCTCGAACGCGTGCCCGAACAGATGTCGATCTCTTGGGCGTGGCTGTTGGTGCTCAATAAAGACGAGACCACCTTCGAGCCCCTGCCAGCGCAAACAGCCGGCAGCCAGGCAGACCCAGCACCGGCCCTGGACCTCTCTTTTTCTTCCCGCAGCGGCCCGGCCGTGAACCTCGCCCGTCCCGGCCAGATCCTGCTGCTGGATGGCGAGGGCGACAAAGCCCAGACCCTGGCCGACCAACTGCCGGAAGCCTGGGGACAAGCCGACGTTCGCGTCGTACTGCCCCTCGTCAGCGGCAATAGCATGGTCGGAGTCTACCTGCTAGGTCCGAAACGGTCGGGCGACATCTATGCCCGGCAGGAGCTCGACCTGCTGCGGGCGCTGGCCAACCAGGCCGCCGTCGCCATCGCGAACGCCCGCCTCTACGAAGAGGTCCGGGCCGCCAGCCGGGAGCTGGAAGAAAAGGTCCGGGAGCGGACCAAAGAACTGCGCAATTTCGTCTCGGCCATCTATCACGAGCTGAGTGCCCCTATGACGGCCATCCGGGGCTATACCGACCTCCTGGCGGCCGAGCGGGCCGGCCCCTTGACCGCGAAGCAGACCCGGTGCTTGACGACGACCCAGAGGAACATCCGGCGCCTCATGCGGCTAGTGGCCGACCTCTCGGACATTTCCAAGATCGACGACGGCCGCCTGACGATCTTGGCCGAGCCCCTCGACCTGCAAGAGGCCGTCGGCGACACCCTGGAGGCGCTCTCCACCCTGGTCTCGGAGAAGGAGCTGGAGGTCGCGGTCCAGATCGAGCCCGAAAGCGCCCGGGTGTTGGGCGATCCCCAGCGCGTGGTGCAGATCCTGACCAACCTGGTCAGCAACGCCTGCCGCTACACGCCCGTAGGCGGGCAGATCACCATCGCCGCCAGCCGGCTGGACGGCGTGGTGGAAACCACGATCCGGGACACCGGCATCGGCATCCAGCCGGACGAACTCGACCACGTTTTCGAGCGATTCTACCGCAGCGAGGACCCGCTGGTGCAGGATCAATCGGGCACCGGCCTGGGCCTGGCTATCACCAAGTCCCTGGTCGAGCTGCACGGCGGGCGGATCTGGCTCAAGAGCAAAATGGGCGAAGGCAGCATCTTTGGGTTCACGCTGCCCACCTCAGAGGAGGCCGTCGATGGCTCCTGACGCCGGAAGAGTCGAAACAGCCGGGCGCATCCTGGTCGTGGACGACAGCAAGGAACTGCGGACCTTCCTGGGTAAAGAGATGCTGCCCCAGTTCGGCTACGAGACGCTGACTGCCGCCACGGGCCAGGCCGGGCTCGATCTCCTCGTCGCGGAGAAGCCCGACCTGGTCATGCTCGACCTGCAACTGCCCGACATGACGGGCATCGACGTCTTGAAGGAGATGAAGGAGCGCGGCATCACCAGCTCTGTCATACTCATGACCGCCCACGGGTCGGAAGGGGTGGTGGTGGACGCTTTCCGGCTGGGCGTCAAGGATTATCTGGCCAAGCCCTTTGACACGGACACCGCCCAGGCCATCATTGACCGCCTCCTGGAGCAGGCCCGGCTCCGGCGCGAAAAAGAGCGGCTCAACCGGGCGTTGAAAAGGACCCGCAGCGACCTGGAGCAGCGGGTGCGCGAGTTGAGCGTCCTCTTTGGCCTCAGCAAGTCGGTCGCCGCCCAGCTCGACCTGGACCGGGTGCTGGAGCGGGTGGTGGAAGCCGCCGTCTTTATCACCAAGGCCGAGGAAAGTGCCCTGTGGCTGCTGGCGCCCCAGACAGAGCAACTCGAGCTGCGCACCCAAAAGAACCTGGAGCTCCAGAGATCGAGCCTGGAGCGGCTGCCCCTCAAAGAGACCTTTGCCGGCCAGATGCTGCACGGCTCGCGCCCCCTGCGGATGCAGGCCGGGGAGAGCGACCAGGGCATCGAGATCGCGGCCGACTACCAAGTACAGTCGCTCCTTTCGGTGCCCCTGGTGATCAAGGACGAGCCCTTCGGGGTGCTGATCGTCGCAAACCGGACGCGCAGCCAGCCCTTCAACGCCAACAACGAAGCCATGCTCCAGGCCCTGGCCGACTTTGCGGCCATCGCCATCGAAAACGCCCGCTCCTACCAGGCCACGGATCAAGCCCTGGCCGGCCGGGTGGAGGAGCTGACCTACCTCTACGACATCACCCGCACCGTGACTTCGACCCTGGACCGGGAACAGGTCTTTGACCTGATCGCCGCCCGGATCATGGACATGTTCCACGTCGAGGCCGGGGCGCTCTTGCTGCTGAACGAAGAGACGCAGGAATTGGAATTCGTCACCAACTGGCTGGGCGACCCCGAGCCGCTGCGCGGCATCCGCCTCAAGCTGGGACAGGGGGTGGCCGGCCAGGTGGCCCTGACAGGCCAACCGGCCGTCGTAAACGACGCCTACAGCGACGAGCGCTTTTACGACCACGTGGACGATGCGACCGGCTTCACGACGCGGTCCATCCTCTGTGCCCCGCTCCTGCTCCGCGACCGCTGCATCGGCGTCATCGAATTGCTCAACAAAGTCGATGGCCCCTTTACCCAGGACGACATGGATCGCCTCAGCAACGTGGCCAGCTCGGTGACCATTGCCCTGGAGAATGCCCGCCTCTACCGGGAAGCCCGCGAGCTCCACGCTGCCCAGAGCCGATTCGTGACCAAGGTGGCCAAGGAGCTTCGCTCGCCGCTGACGTCCATCAAGGGCTACAGCGACATGCTGCTGTCCGGCGCGATGGGCGAATTGGACATCATGCACGTCGAAAGCGTCCGCAAGATCCAGAACAGCACCCAGTACCTCATCACCCTGATGGAGGACATGCTGGACATCGCTCGCCTGGAAACGGGCGAAACCGAGTTGCAGAGAAAGCCGATTGCCCTCAAACAGATCGTGGCGCCCCTGGTGTCTTCCTATGAGCAACGATTGCAGGCCAAGAATCTCAAGCTGGGGGTCAAGGTCTCCTCGCGCCTGCCCGACGTGTACGTGGACGAAGAGCGGATCGTCCAGGTGCTCAGCAGCCTGCTGACCAACGCCTTTCTCTACACGCTGCCCAAGGGCCGCATCGCCATCGAAGGGGAGGCCAAGGGCGGGCACTGGCTGCAGCGGCGCGTGCCCGACTGGGTCACCGTCTCGGTGTCTGACAGCGGCATCGGCATTGCGCCCGAAGACCAGCCCCTGGTCTTTGAGCGGTTCTTCCGCGCCGAGCACCCCCTCGTCCAGGAACACGCGGGACGAGGGTTGAGCCTATCCATCGCCAGATCCCTGGTCGAGCTCCACGGGGGGCGGATCTGGGTCGAAAGCACACCGGGACAGGGCAGCACCTTCAGCTTTACGCTTCCGGTGGCGAAAGCAGTGAAAGACGAGTAACGGGACACACATGGGCGACCTGGAGCAAAAGGCAACCGATTGTGAAAAATTGAAAACCTTGCTCAAAGCCCGAAATCGCGAGATCTCGGCGTTGGAGCGGGCGGCTCGCGTCTTTGGCGCGGCCACTCACCTGGGCGAGGACATCTATCACCAGTTGACCGAACAGGCCGCCCAGCTGCTGCAGGCCGAGATCGCCATCATCCTGCTTTACGACGCCGAGGCAGAGGCCCTGATTGCCCAGGCCCCGGCCATGGGCGTCTCCGACGAGATCCTCGCCGACTACCAGGTCCCCATCGACGAAGCAAGCCCCATCCGCGACATCTGGGAGAATGGCGCCTATTTGCTCGTGAACGACGCCCAGAACGATCCCTTGATCCGAGGGCTGGGCCTGGACGAAATGGCCCGGCAGATCGAGGTCGAGACCGTTCTGGCCGTTGGACTCCAACACGAGGGCAAGCTCCTGGGAGCCATCCAGGTCTGCAACAAACGCCAAGGGCGCGACTTTCAGAGCGACGACGTGCGCGTGCTCGCTATCTTTGCCAGCCAGGTGGCGATAGCCATCGAAAATGCCCGCCTGCTGGACCAGACGCGGCGCCACGCCGAGGAGATGGGCTCCCTCTACGAAATCGCGGCGACCCTGGCCCAGGCGACCCATCTCGACGAGATGCTGGCCACAGTCCTCTCCCAGGTCGGCCACGTGCTGGACTTTGACGGCTGTTTCATCAACCTGGCGACGTCCAGCGGCCAGGCCCTGCGCGTGCGGGCCGCCGTGGGTTCGCTGGCAGAATCGATGCTGGGCCTCGAGTTTCCCCTCGACCAGGGCATCAACGCCTGGATCTATCGGGAGGGCCAACCCACCCTGGTGGGCGACGCCGACACCGACCCCCGCCGCATCCACATCGGCGGCCGCACCGACCCGATCCGCTCGGCCGTGGGCGTGCCGCTCCTCGTCGACGGGCAGGCCATCGGCACGATCTATGCCTTTCGCCACGAACCCTTTGCCTTTGGCGAGGCCGATCTCAAGTTCCTGAACATCACGGCCACCCAGGTGGCCGCCGCCATCCAGCGGGCCAGGCTCCTCGATCAGGCCACCCGCCGCGCCCGGGAGATGGAGAGCATTTCCAACATCGGCGCGGTGATGGCCTCCAGCCTCGACGTGGACCACGTCCTTCAGACCATCTACGAGCAGGCCGGCGAGATCATGGATACCCGGGCCTTTTTCGTCGCCCTCTATGACCGGGACCGGGACGAACTGCATTTTAAGCTGGTCTACGACCAGGGCGAGCGGCTGGCCGCCTTTAGCCGCCCCCTGGCCAGACACCAGAGTCTGACGGCCCACGTCGTGAGCACGCTCCAGCCGCTGCTGATCCGAAACATGGAAATGGAGCGAGACCAATTACCCATCGCGCCGGAGGTCATCGGCGCACCGACCCAGTCCTGGCTCGGTGCGCCCATCATCGCCAAGGGCCAGGTGCTGGGCGTGATCAGCGCCCAGAGCTATGAGCCCTACGCCTTCTCTGGCCGGCAGATGAGGCTGCTCACGGCCATCGCCAATCAGGCGGGCATTAGCCTGCAAAACGCCCAACTCTACGAAGACGTCCAGCAGGCCCACCGGAGCGCCGCCGAGGAGCGGGACAAACTGGCCCGCCTGCACCGCGTCGTCTTGGAGGTGCAGAAAACCGACGTCCTGCCGGACAAGCTCCGGATCATTGCCGAGGGCATCCGGGAGACCGGCTGGGGGCGGGTCTCGGTGTCGCTGCGAGACGCAGACTTGAACGTTACGGAGTTGGTCTGCGCCGGCTTTCGCCCCGAGGACGAAGCCGCCTTGCGGGCCAACCTCCTGCCGGGCAGCGAATGGCAAAAGCGATTCGGCGAGGAATTCGAACGGTTCCGCATCGGCCAGTGCTATTATTTGCCCTGGAGCGACCCCTGGGTCCGCGAGCACGTGCAAGGCGTCAAGAGTCGCGTGAGCGCCAAAGAAACCGAATCCTGGCATCCCCAGGACCTGCTCTACGTGCCCCTTTACGGCCGGGACCGGCGGATCTTGGGCATCATCGGCCTGGATGATCCGCAGGACGGCCGGCGCCCTACGGCCGAGAGCCTGCACATCATCGAGCTCTTTGCCCAGGAGACGGCACTGGCCCTCCAGAACTTTCAGTTGCTCAAAGACATGCAGTTGCTGAACCTCGACCTCCAGGAACTGGTGGGCGCCCAGGCACAATTGCTCCACACCGTGGAGGAGCTGGCCAGCCCCGTCGTGCCCATCGTAGACGGGGTCATCGTCGTGCCCCTGGTGGGCCGCGTGGACGAACGCCGCGCGGGGCAGATCCTGGGGACCCTGCTCGGGGGGGTCGAGGAACACCGGGCCAAGGTCGTCATTCTGGACATCACGGGCGTGCCGGTCATCGACACTCAAGTGGCCAACTACCTGATGCAGAGCGTGCGCGCTGCGCGGCTCCTGGGCGCCGAGGCGATCCTGGTTGGCATCCGGCCCGACGTGGCCCAGACCCTGGTGACGCTCGGCGTAAACCTGGGCGACATGGTGACGCGCAGCGATCTGCAAAGCGGCTTTCAATACGCACTCGACGCCATCGGCCGGCGACTCACGGCGCAGAAACCGGGCAAGGGGAAGAGTCCATGACGGTGCCTCTCTCGATGTGGCTGGCGCCAACCTCGTCCGACCCGGAGGTCGCCCGGCAGCAGTACGTGCTGAACCGGGTGCTCGTCGGCGTGGGCGGGCTGAGCCTCGTGCTCTGGCTGGCCAGCGTGTGGGCCTGGCTGATGGGCTACTCGCCGGCCATCGGCATGCTCTATACCTTTGTCCAGATTCCGTTCTACGGTTTGGCCTACTGGCTGGGGCGACAGGGCCGGGTGCGGCTGGCCGCCTACATTCCCACGGGGATCTTGTTTTTGACCATGCTGGCCATTCTCATCCGCCTGGGCATCGGGCATAGCACGTTGGTGGGCCTGGCCCTGGCGACGGTGATGGCCGGGGTCCTCATCGGCGTCTGGCCGGCCGTCATCCTGGCTCTGCTCTGTACCGCAAGCTATGCTATCGTGGGCCTGGTCCAGCGGGCCGGCAGGCTGCCCCGTCCGGTGATGCCCGGCGACAGCCTCGCCGCCGACAGCCTCGCCCTGGGCATTGCGCTGCTGGCCCTGGCCGTCATCGTCTGGCTCTCTCACCGCGAGGTGAGGCGGGCGCTGGGCGAGGCCCTGGAATCGCAGCACCAGGCCCTGGCCTACGCCCAGGTGCTGGAAGAGATCCGCGAGCAGCTAGAAGCAGAAGTAGATCGGCGAACCGAATCGGCCCATCAACTGGAGGCCAGCCTGGCAGAACAACAGCGGCTATGGAACACGGTGGAGCAGCTCTCCATACCGATCATCCCGGTCCACGAGGGGGTGATCGTCACCCCGCTGATCGGACACATGGACGCAGCGCGTACCGAGCGCCTGATGGACAATCTCCTGGCAACCATCGAAGCGGAGAGCGCCCGGGTGGTGATCGTGGACGTCACCGGGGTGCCCGAGGTCGACACCCAGGTGGCCCAGGCCGTCAAGCAGACGGCCAAGGCCACGCGGCTTCTCGGCGCTGAGACGATCCTGGTCGGCATCCGGCCGGAGGTCGCCCAGACGTTGATAGCCCTTGGCGTCAAGCTGGGAGACGTGGTCACGCGCCGGGATTTGCAGAGTGGCTTTCAGCACGCCTTGACGATCCTGGGCCAGCAGCTCACGGTGAGACCACCGGGGTTTGCGCCCCAATCGCCGGGCGGGAGGTCGGGTGGATGAGCCTTAGGATGCCGCCTTTCCTGCAATCGATTCTCGGCGGGCGCTCGGACGATCCGGAGGTGGCCCTTCGCGAGGTGGTGCTCAATGCGACGGCCATCAGCCTGATCATCGTCGGGGTGCTCTGGCTGGCCAGCAATCTCTTGCTGTGGCTGACCCCGGGCACAGAAACGACTCGGCTCCCCATGCAGTGGCCCTCCTTCGCGGCCCTGGGGGTCGGTCTGGCCGCCTGTGCGGCCGTCTATGTTCTCTCCCGCCGGGGCGCGGTGCAGGTGACCAGCTACGTCCTGATCGGCGCGCTGCTGGGCTTTACCACTTGGGCGCTCTGGCGGGCGGGGATCGAGATCAACGACGTGGTCCTCTATTTCCTGGCCGTCAGCCTGGCCGGCTTGCTGTTGGGTGGCAAGGGGAGCATCGTGACGGCGGTGATTGCCTGGGCGCTCTATGCCGTCGTGGGCCTGCTGCAACACCTGGGGATAAGTGAAATCCCGCTGCAGTGGCCCTTGTTGCCCAGCGTCCTCAGCCTGGGCCTGGTGCTGCTGCTGGTGGCCGTGCTCAACTGGATCGGCAACCGGCACTTGTCCCTGGCCCTTCACGAGGCCCACCAGCAGGCGGAAGAGTTGCAGGCGGCGCGCCGCGACCAGGCCGTGCTCCTGAACGACCTGCAAGCTCGGACCGAACAGCAGGCACGGCTTCTAGAGGCCATCGAAGAGCTGGCGGCGCCGGTCATTGCCGTGCACGATCAGATCATCGTCCTGCCCATCGTGGGCTACATGGACGCCCACCGGGCCGACCTCATCCGCCACTCCCTGCTGCACGGCATCGCCGAGCACGGGGCCAAGGTCGCCATTATCGACCTGACCGGCTTGCTCGAAATGGACGAGGAGACCGTGCACCACCTGGAAGCGATGGGCCAGGCCGGACGGCTCCTGGGGGCAGAGGTGTTGCTCGTCGGCCTTCACGCCCGATCAGCCGCCGAGATGATCCGGGTCGGCGTGGATTTGCGCCATCTGGATACGAAACGCAACTTGCAAAGCGGCGTCGAGCACGCCCTGACCAAGATGAGCAAGAGGATCGTCGGCGATGGCTGAAACCAGGTTGCCGGCTGAGCCCGGCGTCCGGTCAGACGTCCAGCGGCTGAGGGAGCTGCTGAAGCAATACGAGGCCGATCTGCAACTCATCGACCAGGTCAGCCAGTTCCTGGGGCTCGAGTCCTCCAGGCTGGAAAAACTGTACCAGACCATTTACCAGCAGATCTGTGCGGTGCTGTCCGTCGATGCGTTCTACATCGTCCTGGCGGCGCCGGGCGCCACGAGGGGCTTTTTTCCCTTGTTCGCCGACAACGGAGTGCTCTATCCGCCAGAGGAGCGAAAGCTGGGGCCTTTGCTGCGTTGGATCATCGAACATGGGCAGCCGCTCCTGTTCGACGACGTCTATGCCCAGGCCCGAGAGCGCTTTGAACTGGAGCCGGAGCGTTATGGGCAGGAACGGAAAAAGGCCCGCTCGTGGCTGGGGGTGCCCATGAAGGTCCGGGGCCAGGTCAAGGGTGTCATCTCGGTCCAGAGCTACGAGGTCGGCGTCTATGACACCCGCGAGCGCCGACTCCTGGGCATGATCGCCAACCAGGCCGCCGTGGCTATCGAGAACAACCGCCTCTTCCGGCAGGTCCAGGAGGCGCTGGAGGAGCTTTCGACGCCGATTGTGCCGGTCCACGACGAGGTCCTGGTGCTGCCCCTGATCGGAGCCGTGGACCCGGGCCGGGCGGACCGCATCCTGGAGGCATTGCTGACGGGCATCGAGGAGCACGACGCCCGGGTCGTGATTATCGACATCACCGGCGTGCCCCAGGTAGACACGAACGTCGCCCACTCGTTGCTCCAGGCGGCCCGCGCAGCCCGCCTGTTGGGTGCCAGGGCGGTCCTCACCGGGCTGCGCCCCAACGTGGCCGAGATCATTGTCACATTGGGCGTAGACCTTTCGGAGCTGGTGACGCGCAGCAACCTTCAAGCCGGCATCGAATATGCCATGGAATTGGTGGCGCAGGAGCGATGAACGAGAAAACGACCGAGACAACCAACGACATAGAGAAACTCCGATCCCAACTCGCCCAGTGCCGAATTCGACTAGGTGTGTTTGAAGAGATGTCCACGCCCGTGATCCAGGTGTGGGAAGGGGTGCTGGCCGTACCGCTGGTTGGCACCATCGATGCAGCCCGCGCCTCGCGGATTATGGAGAATCTGCTAAACGGCATCGTGCGCAACCAGGCCGAGATCGTCATCTTGGACATTACCGGCGTGCCGATGGTGGATACGGCCGTTGCCCACCACCTAATGAAGACGATCAAGGCCGCGTCGTTTCTGGGCGCCCAGTGCGTGCTGGTGGGCATCAGCCACGAGACCGCCATCTCGATCGTCACGCTCGGCCTGGACCTGGGGGGCGTGGTGACCCGGAGCAATTTGCAGGCCGGCATCGAATACGCGCTGAGCGAGCGGGGATTCCAAGTCACCCAAGTGAACGGGGAGGGGAGGGCCAACTGATGGAAGTTTCGCGGATTCCAATTTTGCAGATCCAGGACTTTCTCGTGGCCTCGGTGCAAACCCAGCTCCACGACAAGGCGGCGACCCAGTTCAAGGACGATCTGCTCCAGCGCATCTACGACACAAAGGCCCGGGGCCTCATCCTGGATCTCACGGCGATGGAGATCGTGGACAGCTTTATCGCCAAACTCACGGGCGACATCGCCGAGATGGCCGCCCTGATGGGCACCCAGGTCGTCGTTTCGGGCCTGCAACCCGCCGTGGCCGTCACGCTGGTCGAACTGGGCGTCGAGTTGCGGGGCGTTATCACGGCCCTCAACCTGGAGAAGGGCATCGAGATCTTGCGCCGCCTGTCGGTGGAGGAAGATGCCCATGTCTGAAATACAGCGCGTCGTCATCAACAGCGACCTGGACATCGTGGCCGCCCGCGTCGAGGGTCGCAACCTGGCGCGGCAGATGGGCTTTGGCATCATCGACCAGGCCCGGATCGCAACGGCCATCTCGGAATTGGCACGGAACGTGGTGCTTTATGCCAATAGCGGGCAGATCATCTTGAACAGAATCGAGCACAACGAAAAGGAAGGGCTCCAGATCATCTGCGAGGATCAGGGGCCCGGGATCAAGGACCTGGAACTGGTGATGCAAAATGGCTATTCGACGACACAAGGATTGGGAATGGGCCTGCCCGGAACGAAACGACTGATGGACGAGTTCGAGATCGAGTCAGAGGTCGGCAGCGGCACGACGGTGGTCGCCTGCAAGTGGTTGCCCTAGCCCGTGATCACCGCCAAAGCTGCCGCGGTCTGCCGTCCCAAGGATGGCGAGTCGGCGTCTGGAGACACCGTCGGCGTCTGGCAGGACGAGGCCAGCACCCTGCTTGCCGTGGTCGACGGCCTGGGCAGCGGGCCGCCGGCCGCCGAAGCTTCGCGCCGAGCGGTGGCCTGGGTGGCAGCGAACCGCAACCGGCCCTTGGTCGAGATTCTGACCGATTGCCATAAAGCCCTGCACGGGACGCGAGGGATCGTTGCAGCCCTCGTCCGCGTGGAACACCGGGCGAAAAAGCTGTCTTTTGTAGGGGTGGGCAACGTCGGCTTTAACGCCGACAGCCGGGAGTCGATGCAGCCCTTCTCGCAGAACGGGGTGGTGGGCCACCGGTTGCCCGAGTTGATCGAGTTCCGCTACGACTGTTCGCCGGGAGATCGGCTCGCCATCTATACCGACGGGATCTCGTCCGAGTTTATCCGGCAAGGGGGCTTGGCGGCCCTGCCAGAAGCGGCACCCGAAACCGTGGCCCACGAGATCGTCGAGCGCTTTGGCAGCAGCAAGGACGACGTCGCAGTGGCGGTCCTGGAAGTGTCCGGCGACGACACCTGAGCGGCAACTGAATTCTCAGTTTGGAGTCTACCATGTCTCAGAACAAGAAGGTCCTCATAGCAGAGGATGAGCCTGATATTCGACAACTCATCACCTACAGCTTGCAGTTTGCTGGACTCACCGTGGTGCAGGCCATCAACGGCCAGGACGCCGTGACCAAGGCTGCCAAGGAACAGCCGGATCTGATCCTTCTAGACGTCCGCATGCCCAAAATGAACGGCTACGAGGCCTGTCAGGCGCTCAAGTCCCAGGACTCGACAAAGCACATTCCCGTCGTCTTTTTGTCTGCCCGCGGCCAAGAAGCCGAAATCAAGCACGGCTTGGAGCTCGGCGCCGAGGAGTACATCCTGAAACCATTCGCGCCGGACGAGTTGTACAAGCGCGTCACCGTCTTGCTGGAAAAGCTCTCGTAAAGGGGAGAGAACATTCGGTTCAAATCGAAAAAGATATGAGCGGAATCCTGGTTCACGGCAACCTCATACACTACGAGATCTTTGGCCGGGGCAAGCCCGTCATCTTTATCCACGGCTGGCTTGGCTCCTGGCGCTATTGGGTCCCGGTGATGGACGATCTCTCCCGCGAGTTCCGCACCTATGCCCTGGATCTGTGGGGGTTTGGGGATTCGGACAAGTCAAAAGAGCGGTACAACTTGGACCGCTACACAGACCTGATCCTATCCTTCATGGACGAGCTGGGCATCTGGCAGGCACCGGTGGTGGGCCATACGCTGGGTGCGGCCATCGCGGCCAAGCTCGCGGCGCAGCAGCCCGATCGGGTGAGCAAGGTGATGGCCGTGGGCCTGCCCCTCAAGCCCGATGGGATCAACCGCCGGCTCCTCTCAGCCGGTCCTAACGACGCCATGGCCCGACTCTTCTGGCACCGGCAGCGCCCCTATCCTGAGGTCGAGATGGCAGTCAGCAAGACCGCCGAGCACGCCATTGCCCTGTCTATCCAGACCGTGGCTCAACTCGATCTGCGCACGATCCTGGACGAAATAGACGTCCCCCTGCTGACCGTCTATGGCGAGCGGGACAATGTGATCGACCCCAACCAGGCCGACGAACTGGAGCGAAACCACTATGCCGCCCGGGCTATCGTGCTCTCCAAGTCCCACCATTTTCCCATGCTCGACGAGACGGCCAAGTTCGCCCGCCTGCTCCGCGATTTCATGGACGTCGAGACCCCGGAGCAGTTGGACCAGCTCTCTGTGAAAAAAGAGTGGCGACGCCGCACCCGCTGACGGTCCCCCTCCCTCCACCACCTCACCAGATTCTTGACGAATCGAGAGAAAACGGGTATCCTAGTAGCCGCGTGGGGGTGGTTGAGTCCCGGTGGGCTCCGCGGTCTTCAAAACCGTATGAGGGGCGCTGCAGAAGCGGCCCTGGTGGGTTCGACTCCCATCCACTCCCGTCGGCCATCTGAAGCGTAGACTGGAAACCGGGCATTGGAAACTGTGACCGCTTTGCAACGGATATTCGTCGAAAGTGACCGTCGCTTTGCCCTGGCGGCGGTCGTTGCATTTTGCCTCGCCGCCGGGCTGCTGGCCGGCGCTTACGTGGCCATCCTCTCGCCCCTCTTTGCCGTGGCGGGGGTCGTGGCCCTCGCCGGCGGGCTGCTGATGCTGCGCGACACCCAGTGGAGCCTCATCGCCGTCGCCGGCGTGATCTGCCTGCTCCCCTTTGGCGCCCTGCCCTTCAAGATCGGCTTCACGCCCACCTTCCTGGACCTGGCCCTCATCGCCCTCTATTTCGTGTGGCTGATGCGCATCGCCACCGGCAAGGCAGGGCAGTTCGTCGCCACACCCCTGGGCCTGCCCATCGTCGTCTTTATGCTGCTGGCCTGCGCCTCGTTCATCGCCGGCCTGGCTCACGCTTACCTCGACCAATACATCCTACGCCACTTTGTCGAGCTTTTGCTCAGCATTGGGCTCTTTTTCGTCGTGGTCAATACCGTGCAGACCCGCCCGCAATTGCGCCTGCTGGTCACCGCCCTTCTCCTGGCCGGATTCGGCGCTGCCGTCATCGGCGTGGTGCTCTACTACCTGCCCGCCGACTGGAGCATCCGGCTGCTCTCGGCCCTGGGGCGGGTGGGCTATCCCTCCGGGCCGGGCGTGCTGCGCTACGTCGAGGACAATCCCGACCTGCCCCTGCGCGCCATCTCGACCTCCACCGACCCCAACGTGCTAGGCGGCCTGCTCATCCTCATCACCACCCTGACGGGCGCCCAGCTCTTTGCCCGCGAGCCCCTTCTCTCGCGCCGCCTTTTGGCCGCCATGTTTGTGATCGACGCCTTCTGCCTCTACCTCACCTACTCCCGGGGCTCGATGGCCGGCCTGGCGGTGGGCCTGGGCGTGTTGGCCCTGGTCAAGTACCGGAAGCTCATCCCTGCCCTCGTGGTGGGCGCGGCCCTCCTGCTCCTCCTGCCCCAGGCTCAGGATTATGTCCAGCACTTTGTGGAGGGCATCCGCACCCAGGACCTGGCAACCCAGATGCGCCTGGGCGAATACAAGGATGCCTTTGCGCTGATCAGCCGCCACCCGTGGATCGGGGTCGGGTTCGTGTCCACGCCGGAGACCAGCCTCTACATCGGCGTTTCTAGCGTCTACCTCCTCATGGCTGAGGAAATGGGACTCATCGGCCTGGCCGTCTTTCTCCTCACCATCGGCCTCTTTTTCTGGCACGTGTGGCGGGCCTGGCCCCAGGTCCGTCAGCGCGCCGGCCTGGAAGCCATCCTGCTGGGGCTGACGGCTGCGGTGGCGGGCATCCTGGTGGGCGGCGTCCTCGACCACTATTTCTTTAACCTAAACTTTCCCCACTCAGTCTCGATCTTTTGGCTCTACCTGGGCCTGGCGATGACCGCCGTGCGCCTGGCAACCGAGACGGGTGGAACAATCCCCTAGATCTTGACGCAAAGAAGTTTTATAGAATCCTTCGCGCTGGAGACCCTGCCGCCCTGGTTGACTGACAGATCTCTCTGGACGCAGATTTCGCAGATAAACGCAGATGAAAAAGCACAAAGAATCTGCGCTAATCTGCGTCCTGTCCCTGCCGCCAAGAAGCCGAATAGAGTTTTGTCAGCCAACCAGCCCTGCCGCCTTGCGGTGGGACAATGCAAATCATCCTGTTGGCCACGGCAGGAAGATACGAAATCCCGCTCGTTTGCTCTCTGCACGTTTGCTCTCTGCAAGTAACTGTGGTACAATGCCCAACGTTGCTCAAGCCAACGCTCCGAAACTCAATCAGACAGGAGGTCGAACCATGGAGATCAAGACCGAGGCCATGAAGCGCTGTGAGTTGGTCACCGTCTCGGGCCGGATTGACAGCACCACCGCTCCAGAATTGGAAAAGGTCCTGCTGGGCCTGATCCAGGCAGGCCAGAAGAACATCGTCGTGAACCTGGCCGACGCACCCTACATTAGCAGCGCCGGGCTCAAAGCACTCCTCTCGGCTCAGATGAAGGTCCGCAAGGCGATTCCGAGCGGGGACGTCGTCATCTCCGAGATCACGCCCAAACTAAAAGAGAGCTTTGACCTCGTGGGGTTTGATCGCCTGTTCAAGTTCTACGACGAGGACGTGCACGCCGTCGGAAGCTTTTAGCACCCACCACAGGCACAGGCACAGGACAAGGCCGCCACAATTCCCTGGGGATGCGAGGCGGTCTTGTTCGTGTCACCCTCCCGGGAAAATTCGTAATAGAGCCGGTGAACCCACCGGCTTGATTACCTGGGGATTCGATGGAACAGATCGCCAAGTTCAGAATGAAAGCCGTTTTGGAAAACGTGCCCCGCGCCATGGCCTGCGTGCGCGAGGCGGCCCAGCGGGCCGGTTTCAGTGAGCGGACTCTACACCAGATCGAGCTCGCCGTGGACGAAGCCTGCGCCAACGTCGTCCACCACGCCTACCGCGACATGGAGCCGGGCGATATGGAAGTCAGCTGTCACCTCGGTGACAAAAAGTTCGTCATGCGCGTTCGTAATTGGGGCCGGAGCTTTGAACCGGAGGACGTGCCCAAGCCCGACGTGGACGCTCCCCTGGAGGAGCGCTCCCTGGGCGGCCTGGGGCTCTTTTTGATCCGAAAGTTCATGGACGAGGTCCGCTTTTCCTTCGACCCCGAGGAAGGCAACGAACTGACCATGGTCAAGAGGTTGCCGCGTGGCGAATAGGAACCCTGCACCGCTGAACCAGGCAGGTCGCACGTCACCGACGGGCCATCCCTGGCTCGCCCTGTTCTACAGCGTGGTCGTCGGCCTGGCCGGATTGAGCATCCTGGGCTACCGACTCGTGACCGCCCCCCAGCTCCCCTCCTGGCCCTCTATCCTTCTCTTTGTCATCCTCTCCTTCCTCGTTCAGCGATCCAGCTTTCACCTGGGCTCACCCATCGTCCACAGCCTGGCCGGCGTCATCGACCTGGCCGCCGTCTTTGCCCTGGGACCGGCCGGGGGCGCGGCCGTCGCCGCCTGGAGCGGGCTGACCTATCTGGAGCTGAACGCCTTGCGCCACCGCAGGCTGACCCGGCGGCACCTCATCGAAGTGCCCCTCTTTAACGCCGGGCTCAAGGCCTCGATGGCCCTGCTGGGCGGCTGGCTGTTCGCGGTCCTCAACGGACGGTTGCCCGTCGGCGGCGCGACGGGCGCCAACGGGCAGACCGCCCTGGCCCTGGCTACCGTCTGCCTCCTGTGGTTCACCCTGGATCACGTCGGCTGGGGCTTCTTTGACTACCTGGACGGCGGGTTGTCGCGCCTGCGAACCTTTGTGCAGGACGCCATCCCTACCGCCCTGCTCATCGAGCTGCTGCCCCTGCCCCTTAGCCTCGTCGTTGCCCTGGCCTACACCGAACTCGGCGGGCTGCCCTTCGTTCTGCTGGCGCTGGCCATCGTCGCCGTCGCGCTCCTGACCCAGCGCTGGGCCGATACCCGCACCGCCTTGACCCAACGGGTCGCCGAGCTGACCACCATCGAGCAGGTGGGCCGGGCCATCGTCCAGGCCCAGTGGGACATCGACGAGCTCTGCCAGCTCATGTACGAACACGCCCGCCGCATCGTGGACACGACCATCTTTCACCTGGGCTTTTTCGAGGGCGACGACTATGACATCCGGCTCTGGGTCCGCGAGGGACAGCCAGAACCGAGGCGCTCCTTTCGTCTCGCCCCCGGTGTCGGACTGGTTAACTGGCTGCGGGAATCGAAGCAGCCGATCCTGGTCCGTGACTTTGAGAGGGAATTGGAGTCGCTGCCGGCCCAGCCCGCCTACGTCTCGGAACGGCCGCCCCATTCCGCCCTCTTTGTGCCGCTCATCGCCGGCGAAACCGTCATCGGCACCATGTCGATCCAATCCTTCCAGCGGAGCGCCTACGGCGAGAGCGACCTGCGCGTGCTGTCGGCCATGGCCAACCAGGCAGCCGTCGCCATCCAGAAAGCCCAGCTCTACAACCAGGAGCGCCGGCGCGCCCGCCAACTGGAGACCATCAGCCAAGTCAGCCGCCAGGTGACCGCCACGCTGGAACTGGACGAACTCTTTGAACGGATCGTCCACCTGGTGCGCGAGAATTTCGGCTACTATCACATCGCCATCTTTACCGCCGACCCCGAGCGCCAGGTGGTGAATTTTGAGGCCAGCGCCAGCGCCGGAACCCACGACGTCGCCTTTGACGTGGCCTGGGGCGAGGGCCTCATCGGCTGGGTCGCCGCCCACGGCGAGGCCGTCATCGTCAACGACGTCGAAACCGACACCCGCTACCGCTGCGTCGAAGCGCTGGAAGAGACCCTGTCCGAAATGTCCGTCCCGCTCCTGCTCGAGGACCGGCTGGTGGGCGTGCTCGACGTGCAGAGCAGGGAGGCCAATGCCTTTGGCGACGACGACCTCTTTATCCTGGAGACCCTGGGCGACCAGATCGCCATCGCCATCCAGGAAGCCCAGCTCTACGAGGCCGAGCGGCAGCAGGCCTGGCTCTCCACCGCCCTGCTCCAGGTGGCCGAGTCGATGAGCTACGTCGCGGACATTGACGCCGTGCTGACCACTATCGTGCGCCTGACGCCCATCCTGGCCGGCGTGGACCGCTGCGCCATTTTGCTTTGGGACACGGACCTGGAGTCCTTCGTGCCCGCCCAAACCCACGGCCTCCGCCCGGAGCTCCGCAGCGCCTACGAGAATACCTGGTTCGCGCCCGAGGCGATCCCCGCAATAGCGCGACTCTGCTCGGAGAAGGTGCCCGTCGTCGTCCAGGCCGAGGACGAGGCGGGCCTCATCCCACCCGAGCTGGCCGAGACCTTTGACATTCAGGAGATGGCCCTGCTGCCCCTCCTGGCTCAGGGCGAGCTGCTGGGGGTCATGATGGTCGACTATGCGGGGCAGCCCCACCATTTTAGCGAGCGGACGGTCGAGATGCTGACGGGCATCGCCAACCAGGCGGCGATGGTCATCCAGAGCGCCCGGCTGTTGCAGGCCCAGCAAGAAGAGGCCTACGTCTCGATGGCCCTGGTGCAGGTGGCCGAAGCCGTCAGCCGCGCCGCCGACCTGGAGGAAGCCCTGGAGACGCTGGTGCGCATCACGCCCCTGCTGGCCGGCGTCGAGGCTTGCACCGTCTTTTTGTGGGACCTGAGTGCCGACGCCTTCCTGCCCTACCGCGACTATGGCCTGGAGGGCAAAGATCAACGAGCCTTCTGGGGCCTGCGCTTTCCCGGCGATCATCCCCTGACCCAGGCGTTGCGCCAGGACGTCGCCTTTGTGCCCCTGGGAGAGACGTCCGAAACAGAGGCAAGCGCTCAGATCCTGGGAGAGGGTTCGGTGCTGGCCTTTCCCCTGGTCAGCAAGGGCGAGTTGCTGGGCATGATGACCGTGGACTATACCGGGCCGGCCCAGCGCATCAGCCAGCGCTGGCTCGACATTCTGACCGGGATCGCGGGCCAGGCGGCCATCGCCATCGAAAACGACCGGTTGCTCCAAGAGGCCGCCGAACAGCAGCGATTGCGCCAGGAATTGGACGTGGCCCGGCGCATCCAGACCAGCTTCCTGCCCGAATGCTGCCCCCACGTGCCCGGCTGGGAGCTGGCCACCGTCTGGCGCGCGGCGCGGCAGGTCAGCGGCGACTTTTACGACTTTATCCCCCTCCCTGCCGACGGGGGCAGCGACGGCCCGGGCCGGACGGGCGTGGTCATCGCCGATGTGGCGGACAAGGGGGTGCCGGCCGCCTTGTTCATGGCCCTCTCACGCACGTTGGTGCGGACCATGGCCATTGACGGGCGTCCCCCGGCGACGGCCGTCGCCCAGGCCAACAACCTGATCCTGGCCGACGCCCGGTCTACCCTGTTCGTCACCCTTTTCTACGCCATTCTTCAGCCAAACTCGGGCGAGGTGCGCTTTGTCAACGCCGGGCACATGCCGCCTCTGCTCGTCCGCGCCGCCAACGGCACGGCGGAGGAGCTGCGGCGGGACGGCATGGCCCTGGGCGTACTGCCAGACGTAGAATTTGACGAGCACTATGTGAACCTGGACCCCGGCGACCTACTGATCCTCTACACCGACGGGGTCGTGGAGGCGTCGGATGCCGAGGGGGAGATGTTTGGGCGCGAGCGATTCAGGGAACTGGTCAGCGCCCATTGGCAGCAGACGGCGGAGGAGTTGGCCCAGACCATCGAGCATGTCATCGGCGATTTCGTCGGCAACGCCCCCCGGTTCGACGATTTTACGCTGGTCGCGGTCAGGCGCAGCCCCACGTGAACCGCGATCCCGAAGCGTTCAAGGGCCACGTCCGCCGCGTCCTCGCCGGGCAAGAGCGAGGCGTTCTGGCCGATCCTTCGTTGACCTGCGCGGCGGTGCTCATCCCTCTGTTGCGCAAGGCAGGCGTGTGGCACGTCCTCGTCACCCAGCGGACCCAGAACGTGGAACATCACAAGGGGCAGATCTCCCTCCCCGGTGGCGCCTGCGAGCCCCAGGACGCCTCCCTCCAGGAGACGGCCCTGCGCGAAACCCACGAAGAGATCGGCATTCCCCCGGAGCGTGTGAAAGTGTTGGGCGTCCTGGACGATTTTCCGACCATCAGCGACTTTGTCGTGACGCCCTTTGTCGGCGTGGTTCCCCACCCCTTTGACTACCGGCTGAATCCCCACGAAGTCGACGGCGTGGTGGAGCTGCCTCTCGATTTTTTGCTTGAACCCAAACACCTGCGCGTGGAATATTGGGAGCACGAGGGACGCCCCCACGAGGTTCTCTTTTGGGATTACGGCTCGCACACCATCTGGGGGCTGACGGCCCGCATCCTCCACCGCTTCCTCAGCCTGGTTTTCAACGAATAGGGCACTGAGGTCACTGGCCCCGAATCACGCGCCGGTACCAGTGTCCACTCTCCTTGACGAACCTCGCCTGCGTAGCATAGTCCACGTAGACGATGCCGAACCGCTTGCTGTAGCCAAAGGCCCACTCAAAGTTGTCCAGGAGCGACCAGACAAAGTAGCCGCGGAGCGGCACGCCTGCGTCCAACGCCTGGCGAGTGGCGAACAGATGGCCCTGCAAGTATTCGAGCCGCTCTGGATCGTCCACCACGCCGCCGGGCTGGAGCACGTCGTCAAAGGCCGCCCCATTTTCGGTGACGTACACAGCGGCGGGCTCATAGTCCCGCTGGAGGCGCACGAGGAGTTGGTAGAAGCCATTGGGATAGACCTCCCAGTCCATCTCGGTGTACCGGGCCCCCTCCGGCTTGTAAGCCTCAGTCGCCACCGGCCCGTCCTCTCCGGCCCGGATGATCGTCCGAAAGTAGTAGTTGATGCCCAGGAAGTCGAGGCGGTCAGGCAGGCCCGCCAGGTCGTCCGCCTCCACGCCCGGTGCCCGCCCCCCCCAATAGTCGAGGAGGTCGTCGGGATAGCGGCCCTCAAAGAGGGGATCGAGGAACCAGCGATTCAGGTAGCCGTCGAAGCGCCGGGCCGCGTCCAGGTCCGCCTGGCGGTCGCTGGCCGGCTCGACGGGGCTGAGATTGAGGGCGATCCCCACCTGGGCGTCGGCGCGGGCCTGGTCGCGGATGACGTCGGCGGCCTGGCCGTGAGCCACCAGGGCGTGGTGTGCCGCCTGGAGCGCGGCCGGGAGATCGGTCAATCCGGGCGCGTGCCGGCCATAGTAGTACCCGACGAAGGCAAAGACCCACGGCTCGTTCAGCGTCATCCAGTACTTCACCCGGTCGCCGAGGCGGCCGACGACGGCAGCGGTATAGTCGGCGAAATAGCCCACCACGTCGCGGTTGGGCCAGCCGCCGGCGTCCTCCAGGGCCTGGGGCAGATCCCAGTGGTAGAGCGTGAGAAAGGGCTCGATGCCCGCCTCCAGCAGCGCGTCCACCAGCCGGTCGTAAAAGTCGAGCCCGGCGGGATTGATCGAGCCCGTGCCCAGGGGCAAGACGCGCGGCCAGGCGACGCTAAAACGGTAGGCTCGGAGCTCCAGTTGGGCCATCAGCCCCACGTCCTCGCGCCAGCGGTGGTAGTGGTCACTGGCCACGTCGCCCGTCTGGCCCTGGTGGGTCTTGCCCGGGGTGTGGCTGAACCGATCCCAGATCGACTCGCCCCGGCCGTCCTCCCGAACGGCACCCTCGATCTGATAGGCGGCCGTGGCCGCCCCGAGGAAAAAACCTTGAGGAAAAGTCGGGAAATCGTGGGATGTCACAATGCGTTTCCTTTCTCGGCCAAGAGATCCAGTAGCTCTTGGTGCAGCGGGCCGTTGCTGGCGGCCATCGCATCCTTGCCCAAGGCCCACGGTTCTCCGCGCAGGTCCGTCACCACGCCGCCAGCCTCCTCGATCAGCAGCCAACCGGCGGCCCAGTCCCAGGGCTGAAGGTGCATCTCCCAGTAGGCGTCGAGCCGGCCGGCAGCCAGGTAAGCGAGGTCCAGCACGGCGGCCCCGGCCCGCCGCACGCCCTGCACGCGGGGCATCACGGCGTTGAACTCGGCCAGGTTGTTGTCCTCCAGGGTGGCCCGCTTGTAAGCAAAGCCGGTAGCCAGCAGGGCATCCTTCAACCGCTGGGCCTCAGAGACGCAGATCGCCTCGCCGTTGAGCCAGGCCCCCTGGCCTCGCTCGGCCCAGAAAAGCTCGTCGAGCAAGGGGTTATAGATCACGCCCACCATCACCCGGCCCCGCTCGGCCAGGGCCAGCGACACGCCCCAAACGGGAAAGCGGTGGGCATAGTTGACCGTGCCGTCCAGAGGATCGACCACCCACAGGTACTCGGTCTCACCGACGACCTCTTGCAGATCGCCCAACCCTTCCTCCGAGAGGATGGTGTGATCGGGATACTGCTCCCGGATGGTCTCCACGATGAGCGCTTCGGCAGCCAGGTCGGCCTCGGTCACCAGGTCGATGTCGGTGGATTTGCGCTCCACCTCGTGGCGCTGCTCATAGTACTCGCACAACAGGTCGCCCGCCTGCCGGGCCAGGTTCTGAGCAAACTCCAGGATTTCACCCATTCTCCATTTCCTCCTCGGGGAGTGGTTACACGTTGGCTGATGGGGGCGGGCAAAATCCCGCCTCCATCAGTCAACACCTTACCACTACCCCTCCTCGGGGAGTGGTTACACGTTGGCTGATGGGGGCGGGCAAAATCCC
>CAYLZO010000002.1:0-6264 GCA_964387775.1 uncultured Anaerolineaceae bacterium | reverse complement strand
CTACCCCTCCTCGGGGAGTGGTTACACGTTGGCTGATGGGGGCGGGCAAAATCCCACCTCCATCAGTCAACACCTTACCACTACCCCTCCTCGATGGGCAGCGTAAAGGCAAAGCGGCTGCCGGCGCCTCCCGGCCCCGGCTCGACCCAGATCCGGCCGCCATGGGCTTCGACCACCTGCCGGCAGAAGTAGAGCCCCAGGCCGAACCCCTTGTGCCGGCCCACGACGTCAGGCACTCGCACAAAACGCTCAAAGATGCTCTCACGATAATCGGGCGGGACCCCCGGGCCGCTATCGGCGACCGTGACCTTGACGTGATCCTCCTCCGCGCCCACTGCCACCATGACCCGGCCTCCAGCCGGCGTGTACGAGACCGCGTTTTCGAGCAGGTTAAAAAGTACCCGATCCAGCTTGGCTGCATCCCCCACCAGGTGCGGCAGATCGGAGACCGCCATCCAGTTCAGGCGAATCTCTGCTTCCTGGGCCATAGGCGTCACGTTCCGCACCGCCTCGTCGATTAGAGACACCAGGTCCACCGGCCGGCGCGTCAAGACCACCCCGGCCACGTCCTGGCGCGCCGCCCCCAAAAGGGCTTCAACGAGGGAGGACAGCCGCTTGAGGCTGCGTGCCGCCAGGCCCACGATGTCACCGGATGCCACCCGCGCCTCGTCGGACAGGGCCGCGTCCAACATCTGCAAGCAGCCATCAATCACCGTCAGAGGCGTCCGCAGGTCGTGGGCAATCAGGGCCATGGTCTCCTGCCGCATCTCTGCCAATTGGCCCTGTTGCTCCGCCTCGTTGGCCAGACGCTTCACACGGCGGGCCAGTTCCCGCTCCTCTTGAATCACACTGGCTCGGGCAGAATCGGCAGCGCTCAGGCGGTCGTTGAGCACGTTCAGAATCGCCCAACTGATGGAAGGATAGCTGTTCATCAACAGGGGGAAATCGGCTGCGTCGATGCGGAGCAGATCGGTCTCTTCGGCCGCGACGAGGGAGGCGAACCGGGGCTGCTCGCCGACGAGGCTCATCTCGCCCAGGATCTCGCCCGGTCCTCGCCGGCCCAGGAGAAGGGGGCGGCCGTCGCTCAGTTCTTTGAGCACAGCCACCTGTCCCTGCTGGACGATGTACAACGCATCGCCCGGGTCTCCCTCCTGACAGATGACCATGCCAGCAGCATAGCGCTCCGGGCAGGAACGGGCCACTAGAGCCTCGCGGTCGGCGTCACTCAACCGCCCCATAAAAGGCAGCGAGAACTGAGGCGTTTCGGCCGTCCCAGCGACCACGCCGTCCAGCGGATTCCCGGCACTTTTTCCGGCCGCTTCTACCATCTCTTCCTTCCCATCGACCATCACCGGCCATCCTTCCCAGGGCCATCGAGTCGCCCTGTCTCCCACGGAGTGTACATCTGGTGGCAGTGAATGTCAAGGCAACCGGGCGACTGCCAGCTCAGACAGGGCTCCGGGGCCGTATTCTTCCACGAGTTCAGGCGTGATGGCACCCCCCCGGGCGATCTCGGCGTAGAGCTCGGCGCTGGGACGCGGCGTGCGTGCTTGCGTCACTTCGTCGAGCGCCACCAAACCAAAGCGCAAGGCCCAACCTTCGGCCCATTCGAAATTGTCGGTGAACGACCAATGGTAGTAGCCGCGCACGTCCACCCCTTCAGAGATAGCCCGGTGCAGGCGGGCCAGGTGGCTGAGGAGGAATCGAGGCCGCTGATCGTCGTCCTCGTCGGGCAGGCCGTTCTCGGTGATATAGATGGGCTTGCCCAGGCCGGCAACCCGCTTGAGCGCGCGATAGAGCCCGGCAGGATAGATCTCGCCGTAGGTCCCGTGGCGGCCGTGATCGCTCGTCTCTGCGCCGGGCGTGGGCTGGAGCAGGCCCACCCGCCCCTCGCCGGCAGGGCGAAGGCTGACCCGCTGCCGGTTGTAGTAGTTCAGGCCCAGGAAATCGAGGCTGTCCACGAGGGGGCCGTGGGCCGTCAACCCCAGTCCCAGCGGGGGGCGCAGCCGGCCATCGTCCACGGCCTGCAGGGCCAGCTCGTTGAACAGGGAATCCAAGAGGCGGGCGATCCGGACCAAAGCCCCATCGTCGGGGTCCAGGGGCTCAAAGATCTGGACGTTCTTGACCAGACCCACTTGGGCGTGCGAATCCCAGGCGCGGATCACGCGATAGGCCGCGCCATGGGCCAAAAGCAGGTTGCGCAAGACACGAAAGCACAGCCGGAGCGACTTTTCACCGGGGGCGTGCTCGCCAAAGAGGTAGCCCAGAGTGGCATAAACGCTCGGCTCGTTGATCGTGCACCAGAGCATTACCAGGTCGCCCAGTTGCTCGACGACGTGGCGCACAAAGCGCCGGAAGTAACCCACCACGGCGGGGTTCTGCCAGCCTCCCTGTCGGGCCAGCCACAGGGGCGAGCTAAAGTGGAAAAGGGTCACCATCGGCTCGATGCCCCGCTCGTGCAGGCCGCCCAGCATCTCGCGATAGCGAGCAGTAGCCGCCTCGTCGAAGCGGCCTTCCTCAGGCTCGATGCGGCTCCACTCGACCGACAAGCGGTGGCTGTTGTGGCCCATCTCGGCCATCCGGTCAAAGTCGCGCTCGGCGTTGCGCCACCAATCACAGGCCAGCCCACTCCGGTCGCCGTGCCAGATGGCGCCCGGCTGCTGTTCAAAGGCCCACCAGTCATTGTTGGTGTTGCCGCCCTCCACCTGGTGCGCGGAGGTCGCTGTGCCCCACAAAAATGCCTCGGGGAACTCTAATCGGCGTTCTTTCACGCTGTGCTCCTTTGTTTGCAAGATCTCATTCGACCCACAGGAAGTCTTTGTCGACGAAAAGCTGGGCGGCCAGGGAAAAAAGCAGCCCGGCGTAGACCAGGGTCAGAGCCCCGGCCAGAAAATAGGAGCGGCCGTGGCTGCCCGCCGAGGCCTGGGCCAGCAGGGTGCTCATCGGCCAGAGGATGGCGGTCACGACCCGGACCAGCCAGTCCAGCCGGCGCCCCTGGAGCTGCGAACGGCGGTCGTTCGCTACCAGCACCGAGAGAACGACCACGTAGCCAACGAGGTGCGATCCACCCCGCTCCACGAGATTCGACAGGCAGAGGGCCAGGGCCGCCGACATGAGCCACAAGGCCAGCCAGGTGGGCACGATCCACAGCCCGGAGGGAAAATCGAGGCTGAGCCGGCCCGCCGCCAGATTGGCCGCTGCAACCACCAGGGCCAGCACTGCCGTGACACCCAGGCCACCGAGCACGAGGGCGGCCAACAGCTCGACGCGCCGGTGGAGGCGAGCCAGCAAGAGGTCAAATGCCGCCCGGCTCGCCCGGCCGGCCAGGAGCAAGGTAGTCAGCAGGCAGAGGAGGCCGGTCGACACGCCGGCGACGGTGATAAACTGGGACTGGTCCATCCCGTACTCGAAGGCGAACAGGCCAAAGGCGAGCGCGGCGGCCAGCGGCACGACGCCGGCCGGCGAGCCAAAGAGGTCGCGGGCAAGAAAGAAGCTCACGGTCCAGATGCGGTTCATTCGTCCGTCGCCCGCAAATAGATCTCTTCCAACATAGCCCGCTGCTCGGTGAGTTGCCGCACGTCCACGCCGGCGTCCAGGAGCATCCGCAGGACCTGGGACTTGTGCCGGCGGTCGATCTGGCCGGCGTCTGGGAAGAGGAACCCCATCAGCAGCCGGAGAAAGGTGGTTTTACCCGCTCCATTCGGTCCCAGGAGCCCAAAAACAGACCCTGGCGGCACGTCTAGCGACAGCCGGTCCAGGGCCAGTGTGGAGCCATAACGCTTGGTGAGCGCCTCGACACGGATCATAGTGGTTCACAAGAGGCAGAATCCCGACGGATTGCTCTCGATCCGGATCTCAACCTCGACCTTCAGTCATAGTCGTAGAAGCCCTTGCCCGTCTTGCGGCCCAGGTGCCCGGCCAACACCATGCGCCGCAGGAGGGGAGGCGCAGCGTAGCGGGCATCTTTGTACTCTTCGAACATCGCGTCGGCGATGAACAGGCAGGTGTCGAGCCCCACGAAATCGAGGAGGGTCAGCGGCCCCATGGGGTGGTTCAGCCCCAGCTTGATGGCCGTGTCGATGTCCTCCTTGGTCGCCAGGCCGTTCTCATAGACCCGGACGGCGTCCAGAATGTAGGGAATGAGTAGCCGGTTGACGATGAAACCGGGGGTGTCCTTGGCGGTGACCATGGTCTTGCCCAGCGAGGCACCGAACTCGTGGACGATCTCCATCGTCTCGTCGCTGGTCAAGATGGTGCGCACGAATTCGATGAGGGGCATCACCGGGACCGGATTGAAAAAGTGGATGCCCAGGACCTTGTCGCCCCGCTGCGTGACACTCGCCATCTCGGTGATGCACAGTGACGAGGTGTTGCTGGCCAGGATGGCGTGAGGCGGCAAGATCGCGTCGAGCTTGGCAAAGATCTCTTTCTTGACGTCCATGTTTTCGACGACCGCCTCGACCACCAGGTCGCAACTGTCGAAATCGGCCAGGTCCAGCGTGCCCTGAATGCGGCCCAGCGCATCGTCGGCCTGCTCCTGCGAAACCTTGCCCCGAGACACCGCCCGGTTGAGTGACTTTTCGATGCGCCCCAAGCCCTTTTGCAAGAGCTCGTCGTTAATCTCCCGGACGACGACCTGGTAGCCGGCGCGGGCACAAACCTCGGCGATGCCCGAGCCCATCAGCCCACAACCGACAACCCCAACCTCACGAATCTCCACGGGCTTGACTCCTTTCCCTCCAAGTGTTCGTCGAATCTGAAATTAGTAGACCCACTCGATGCCCGTACCCGCCTACAGGGCGGTGGAGAGCCTATCGATCTCTCCCTCGCGACCTGCCTGGCCGGTACCAGTCCGGCAGCCGCTCTCCGCTCCAGGAGGGGCGCCTGACATCTTCAGCCAACCGAGATTGCCAGCCCTGATCGGTGCTCTTCACCTGAGACCGCTGAAACTCGTCCCAGTCCTTCTTTTTGACCTCGACCGGGATCTTGAGTATCGACATCACGGCCTCAACCTGCCAGAGCTTGGCCGCATCGGTCTCGCCTAGTTGAAACAAGAGCTCCTTGAGTTCTGGATCAGCGATCATCTGCTTGTCCACCAACTGCATCTGATACCAGGAAGTGGCCCGCTCTAGCCCGTCGTAGATAAAGCGGAGTCGCGAAGGCAGATTCTCGCGGCTCAAGGCGTGGTTCAGCAGCTTGTCGTCGAGGTCCATGTCTTGACTGTCGGCCTCGATGCGCCGCAAGTAGCTGGACAAGGGCGAGATGGCTGCCTGCTGGGCCTGAATCAGGTCCCGCAACAGCTTTGTGACCTCCGGCCTCGACTCGGATTCGAGATAGGTCTCGAATATCTTGACATACGTCAACTTGTATCGAAGATTGCGTTTCATTCGGATGGCTACGATTGATTCTGTCATAAGCGCTCCTTTCCGAGCACCATTCTACCATACTTTGCCGTGGATTGCCAAAGATTTGCGGCCTCGGGGTTGCCCGCCAACCTCAAACGACCTCTACGACGCCCCCTGAACACCCCTGCTCCGGATTCGGGCAGACCGACGCATCAGCGTAGGGTAATCGTATAGTTCGCGTCCAGCATGGCCCGGTCCTTTGTGATAGGATACATTCGAGCAACTGGCATGGTTCATGGCAGGCGAGCGTCATCCTCACCGAGAGCCTCACGAGCGTGGGTGCGAATCGGGGAGGTCAAAAGTGGGCCATGCCAAACTCAAAACTTCTTCTCCTCCTTTTAGTTGAGAGCTAAGGGTTGGGCCGCCCTTAGCTCTCTTCGTTTTCCAGCCTCTTTGGCCTGCGTGACGGTTTCGGCCCAACCCTACCCCCGATCGAACCACTGGAGCAACTGCATGACGCGGCCTACGTTCCCCGAGACCTTGATCTTGCCCGCCATGAAGGCCCGGATTGGGTCCAACTCGTCGTTGAACAGCGCGACAAAGTCGGTGGAATCCATCTTGACCGTCACGTCCGGCTTGGCGGCAACCTCTTCACGCACCTGACAGGCGCCGCCGGCCACATCCATGACCCATTGCCCACCACTCTCTCCCGTAAGCTCAATCTGAAACACAGCTTCCGCACTGCCTGCCTTTTCAGGCAGAAAAGCTGCCGGGATCTTTTTTTCGAGCATCTCTTTGACTTCCGATGGCATGAATTGTCCTCCTTGGTAACGCGATTAGCCCTACACTTTTGCGGTATACTCGGCTCAGAGCTTTTCCATGTAATACCCAAGGCCCCGCTGGGTCTGGATGTAACGTG
>CAYLZO010000001.1:95304-96914 GCA_964387775.1 uncultured Anaerolineaceae bacterium | reverse complement strand
TCAGCTATCAGCCGTCAGCTATCAGCCGTCAGCTATCAGCCGTCAGCTATCAGCCACCAGAGGTCAGCCATCGGCTATCGGCTATTGAAGTGGGGGGCTGCTAGTGAGGGTGCGAGAGACAGAGGGGGTCATTATCGTGAAACTGGGCCAGAGACAGGTCGAGCACGTGGCCGAGTTGGCCAAACTGGCGCTCACTGACGAAGATAAGGAGGTCTTTCGGGATCAGCTTTCTTCGATTCTCGACTACGCGGAGCGCCTGCAAGACCTGAATACCGGCGAGATTCCCCCCACCGCCACCGTCCTGCCCCTGGAAAACGTCCTGCGCGAGGATCAGGTCCGGGCCTCGTTGTCTCAAGAGGATGTCCTGGCCAATGCCCCGGTCACAGAGGATGGTCACTTCAAAGTGCCAGTGGTGCTGGAGGAAGGACGATGAGTCATTCCTCCGAACAAAGCCTTGCCCACCTGACCCTGCGGCAGGCCAGTGAGCGACTCCGGCAGGGAGACTGCTCGTCGGTGGAGTTGACCCAGGCTGTGCTGGATCGCATCCTGGCGGTGGACGACGACGTGCGGGCGTACCTGACCCTGGCCCCGGAGATGGCCCTGGCCCAGGCCGCCGAGGCCGACCGGCGCCGGGCCTGGACCGGGGCGGATGGCCATTCGCCCTTGCTGGGCGTGCCCCTGGCGGTCAAGGACGTCATCAGCGTCGAGGGGCTGCCGACGACCTGCGGCTCCCGCATCTTGGAGGGCTACGTGCCGCCCTACAGCGCCACCGTCGTCGAAAAGCTGCGGGCGGCGGGCGCCGTGCTCCTGGGCAAGACCAACACCGACGAGTTTGCCATGGGCTCGTCCACCGAGAACTCGGCCTTTTTCCCGACGCGCAACCCGTGGGACCTGGGCCGCGTGCCGGGCGGGTCGAGCGGCGGCAGTGCGGCGGCGGTGGCAGCGGGGATGGCCTGCGGCGCCCTCGGCTCGGACACGGGCGGCAGCGTGCGCCAGCCGGCGGCCCTCTGCGGCGTGGTGGGCCTCAAGCCCAGCTATGGCCGGGTGAGCCGCTGGGGGCTGGTGGCCTTTGCCTCGTCGCTGGACCAGATCGGCTGCTTTGGCCGCACCGTGGCCGACGTGGCGATCCTGCTGGGGACCCTGGCCGGCTACGACCCCCGCGACTCGACGTCGGTGGACGCGCTGGTGCCTGATTACGTCGCTGGCCTGACCGGCGACGTGCGCGGCGTGCGCGTGGGCGTGCCGCGCGAGTATTTCGTCGAGGGGATGCAGCCCGAGGTCGAGGCGGCGGTGCGGGCCGCGGTCGACACGCTGGCCGGCCTGGGCGCCAAGATCGTCGACGTGTCGCTGCCCCACACTGACTATGCCCTGCCCGTCTACTATCTCATCGCCCCGGCCGAGGCATCGGCCAACCTGGCCCGCTACGACGGCGTGCGCTACGGCCTGTCGGTCGAGTCGGAAGATCCTTCGACACCGGAACGGCAGCGGCACTCCGCGCGCTCAGGACAGAGCCTCTGGCAGCGCTATCGGCAGACGCGGGGGGCGGGCTTGGGCCCCGAGGTCAAGCGGCGGATCATGCTCGGCACCTACGCGCTGTCGGCCGGCTACTA
>CAYLZO010000001.1:55225-95294 GCA_964387775.1 uncultured Anaerolineaceae bacterium | reverse complement strand
TACTACCTCAAGGCCAGCCAGGTGCGGACCCTCATCCGGCGCGATTTCGACCGGGCACTGGAGGGGTGCGACGTGCTGGTCGCGCCCACCACGCCGACGACGGCCTTCAAGCTGGGCGAGAAGGTGGACGATCCGTTGCAGATGTACCTGGGCGACGTATTCACCCTGGCCCTGTCGCTGGCCGGGCTGCCGGGCCTGTCGGCGCCCTGCGGGTTCGACGGCGACGGGCTGCCCATCGGCCTGCAAATCATGGGCGGCGCCTTTGACGAGGCGACGGTGCTGCGCGTGGCCCACGCCTACGAGGCGGCGACGGGGTGGCACGAGCAGCGGCCTCAATTGCAGTGAACGACTTGAAAGAAGGTGAATAGATGCCGATAGCTACATATTCTGAGGTCATGGAACGGGTGCAACACCTGGATGCTGACGACCAACTCCGACTGCTGGAAGAGTTGGCGGCATTGGTTCGTCGGCAAGTCGGGCAGCCGCCCCGGCGCAGCATTTTGGAGCTACAAGGATTGGGTAAGGAGATTTGGCAAGACATTGACGTGCAAGAGTACATAGAGCAGGAGCGAGCCTCGTGGCATGGATAGAAGCGCTGCGAGGACGTGTGATAGGTCTGGATACCGCTCCCCTCGTTTATTTCATCGAGGAGAACCCAACCTATTTTGAAAGAGTCAAGCCTTTCTTCGATGCTTTGGATCGAGGTGAATTCCAGGTCGTCACTTCGATCCTCACCTTGTTAGAGGTGCTTGTCCATCCTTTCCGGCGGGGAGATCCCCAACTGGCTCAACAGTACCGCGACATTCTGCTAAATGCAAAGAACTTGACAACGGTGCCTCTTTCCCAACAAATCGCTGAGACGGCTGCTCTTCTCCGGGCAAATCATGGCCTTCGCACGCCGGATGCCGTGCAAATGGCTTCGGCCATGAACGAGAGAGCCACCATTTTTCTTACCAACGACGCCCGTTTGCCGTCCTTGCCCGAACTCGATGTTCTGGTCGTGGAAGAATCCTTGTGATGAGCGGTGCCTTTACGCTTTGGACTATGTACGGCGAGGAGAGGACAATGCAGCGCGTGGGAACGATGGATGATAGTGAAATCAGGATCGGTGGCATAGAGGCGCTTAACAGGGCATTGGGCCCAGCAGACGCCCTCAGGTTTCTGAGCTTGTTGCACCGAGAACCGACCGACTATGTGGAGATCTCCCGGCGACTCTACGAGGGGCAAACCGTAGACGAGATTTTTGAGCGAGCCGAAAGGCAGGGGCGAGAGTGACGCGGGCCAGTCTGCCCATCGGCCTACAAATCATGGACGGTGCCTTCGACGAGGCGACGATGCTGCGCATGGCGGACGCCTACGAGGCGGCGACGGGGTGGCAAATGAAGAATCCGAATCTGGCGAGATAAGGGAAGGAGAACGGATAATGGGCGTCGTGACCTTGCATTTGGAGCCCACTTCACAAGCGGACAAGGTTCTGCCTTTGGTCAAAGCCGCCGTCGAAGGCGAGATCGCACGGCTTGAGCTTGCCATCGAGCAGGCGCAAAGGCGACTGAGTCCATTTGAAGAAAAGTACCGGGTTTCCTCAGAATACTTTATCACCGAGATGGCTGCCGAAGACCTGGAAGGTGGCGACGATGAATACGTGCAGTGGGCCGGCGAGTACAGACTCCTTCAAAGGTTGCGGGACAAACTTCAGGACCTACAGGAGATACGCTACCCATGATCCAGAGCTACTTTGAGCGATTCAAAGCAAGCCTGGATCGTTTTGCGGCGATGCCCTTTGTCCTGACCACTGAGGTAAGCTTCGAGGCTCGTCCTGGCGACCAGGGGTACCTCTTTGGGAAAGTGCACTTTGTTGATGGTTCTCAGTGTCACTTTCGAGAGTACCTGGATGCCGTCGGTGCAGCAGTAGACAAGCCGATGTACGTTTATCACTACCAGGCTCAAGATACCAGCCTGATCTTCAGGTACGACAATGCCCGGCACCGTCCGTCGTTGCCGCAACGCGAGCACGTCCATCGTGCCAAGGGCGTAGATTTGGCAGATGCGCCCAGCCTCAAAGATGTCTTGTTGGAGGTTGTCACCTCGCGAGGCTGGATTTGATGGGAAGCAGCGCCTCGACGAGGCAACGCTGCTGCGCGTGGCCTACGGCTACGAACAGGCGACGGACTGGCACGAGCGCTGGCCCTCATTTGAACCCGAAAGTGAGGAATTCTGAAAATGCTGACTGAGTATATTCAAGCCGCCATGCGCCGGGCGGCCTATGAAATCTTGGCGGACGGCAGCTATTACGGCGAGATCCCCGGCTTGCAAGGCGTCTATGCCAATGCCGAAACGCTGGTGGATTGCCAAGAGGAGCTGCAGGAGGTACTGGAGGGCTGGATCGTCTTGGGCCTGCGCCTGGGGCACACGTTGCCCGTGGTGGGTGGCGTGGAACTGGTCGTTATGCAGGAGGCGGCTTGATGCCACCTTTTTGGCCCCATCAAGAGACGGGACTTGATCCGTTCCCTCAAGAACCTGGGCTTCGAAGGCCCCTACGTGGGCGGCAAGCACGAGTACATGGTCAAGGAGAATCTGAGGCTTGTGTTGCCCAATCCCCATCGGGGTGACATTAGACGTGATCTCCTGGCTCGGATATTGCGACAGGCTGGCATTGATCGCGATCAGTGGGAGCGAACCTAACTCATGAGCAACCGGAGAATCTTTATGGAGGAGAAAACGTGAAAGGCATCATCACCATCGCCGGCTACGGCACCCGCTTTCTGCCGGCGTCCAAGGCCGTCCCGAAAGAGATGTTCCCCATCGCCGGGGTGCCGCTCATCCAGTACCACGTCGAGAGCCTGGCCGCCGCCGGCATCCGCGAGATCGTCGTCGTCGTCCGCGAAAACGGCGAGCTGATCCAGCGCCACTTTGCCCCCCACACCGACCTGGAGGGGCACCTGGAACGGTCGGGCAAGGCTGCCCTGCTGGAAGAGATACAGCAGCTTTCGCGCTTGGCCGACATCGTCACCGTGCGCCAGCCCGAGACCTTGCCCTACGGCAACGCCTCGCCGGCGCTGGCCGCCCAGCCCTGGCTCAACCCCGGCGAGCCGTTTTACTACATGTTCGGCGACGACGTCATCGCCGGCGACGTGCCCGTGCCCCAACAGTTGCTCGACGCCTTCCACGCGTTCGAGCCGGCGGCGGTGTTGGCCACCCAGTGGGTGCCCGACGAGGAGACCCACCTCTACGGCTGCGTCGAGCTCAAGCCCGGCTCGGAGAAGGAGATGGCGCGCGTCGTCGAAAAGCCGCCGCCGGGCACCCAGCCGTCCAACTGGGTGCAGATCGGCCACTTTGTCTTTACCCCCGAGCTGTTCGACGTGCTCCATGGCCTGGAGACGGGCAAGGGGGGCGAGCTATGGCTGGCCGATGCCGTGGACCGGTTGTGCAGTCGATCCAAGGTGGTGGTCCAGCCCATCGAGGGCCAATGGCTGGCCGCCGGCGACCCGCTGCGGCAGCTCAAGGCCAGCATCGAGGTCAGCCTCCGCCGCGACGACCTGCGCGACGACCTGCTGGCCTACCTGCGCTCTCTGGACCTGTAAGACCTGACAGGTCCCTGTGAACTCTTGCTCGACCGCAAACTTGACTCTGAAGCCATGATCTTCTCGACAAACCGGTTTCAAGGACCTGTCAGGTCTATCGTCGAATGCTACTCCGGCCACACCTACGCCCAGGAGCCGCGCGCGCTGACCTGGGCGGGCCGCCGCTATGCCGTGGCCGAGGTCGAGGCCCGCTGGCGCACGCCCGACGGCCCCGCCTTTCGCGTGCGCACCGAGCCGGGCGACCGCTTCGACCTGCACTACCACGAACAGGAGGCCCGTTGGTCCCTTCGCCCCCTGCAAGAGATGGACACTCAACGCTCTGAGCGCGGTTGACAGTCCGCGATAGCACGGCTATAATGGGACCCAGCCCGGTGCTTCTTGGAAAGGATGGAAACGATGGTCGAGATTACCCTTCAGGTGCCCGAAAGCCTGGCCGAACGGTTGCAGCCGGTGCAAGAGCAACTGCCTGAAATCCTAGAGATCGGATTGGAACACAGCCGCCCCCTCTCCACGCGCGCTTATGCCCAGGCGTTGGAATTTCTGCTCAACGCCCCCCGGCCAACCGAGGTCTTGTCCTTTCACCCTTCCCCCGCCATCCAGAACGAGGTCAACCGCTTGTTGGACAAGCACAAAAGGGACGAACTAACGCCGGAAGAGGAACGTGAGCTCGACCGGATCGGCGACCTGGAACACATCCTTTTGGCGCTCAAGGCTCGGGCCAGGCAACAACTCGACCAGGAAGGGGCGCAGTGACCTACATCCCCCGGGCATTGCGCCGCCTCGTTTCGGAACGGGCGGGCTATCGCTGCGAATGCTGTCACTTGCCGGAGGAATTCGCCACCTTCTCCCACGAGCCGGATCACGTGATCCCACTCAAGCACGGCGGTGAAACCGCAGCCGACAACCTGGCGCTCGCTTGCTACTGGTGCAACCGGCTGAAGGGCAGCGACCTGGCCGCGCTGGACCCGGATTCTGGGCAGATCACCCCGCTGTTTCATCCCAGACTACACGCCTGGACCGATCACTTTCGTCTGGATGGAGCGACCATCGTGCCCCTCACCCCCGAGGGCCGCGCAACCACCGCACTACTCAAACTCAACCGCGCCGACCGGCTGGCGGTCCGCCAGATTCTGGTCGAAACGGGCCATTATCCATAAGCAAGGACAAGGAGGTCCAACCCTGACATGAAGAGCTTTGTAGCCCAAAAGGTCCAGGCCGTGCCGCCTTCCGGCATCCGCCGTTTTTTCGACATCGCCGCGACGATGGACGACGTCATCTCGCTGGGCATCGGCGAGCCCGATTTCGCCACGCCGCCGGCCATCGTCCGCGCCGGCATCGGCTCGCTGGAAGCGGGCGAGACGCACTACACCTCCAACTCGGGCATCCTGGAGCTGCGCCAGGCCCTGGCCGAGCACCTGGAGCAGCTCTACGGCGTGCGCTACGACCCCGAGACCGAGCTGCTCGTCACCGTTGGCGTCTCCGAGGCGCTCTACCTGGCCCTGGCCGCCACCGTGGAGCACGGCGACGAGGTGATTGTGCCCGAGCCCTGCTTCGTCTCCTACAACCCCGAGGTCATTTTCGCCGGGGGCCGGCCGGTCAACGTCTGCACCAGCGCCGAAAACGGCTTCCAGTTGGAGGCCTGGCAGGTGGACAAAGTCGTCGGCGATGCGACCAAGGCCCTGCTGCTGGGCTATCCCAACAACCCCACCGGCGCGGTCATGACCCGCGAGCGCCTGCTCGAGATCGCCCAGGTGGCCGAGAGGCACAACCTGCTGGTCATCTCGGACGAAATCTACGACCGGCTGGTCTATGGCCTGGAGCACACCTGCTTTGCCGCGCTGCCGGGGATGCGGCGGCGCACCATCCTGCTGGGCGGCTTTTCCAAGGCCTACGCCATGACCGGCTGGCGCATCGGCTACGCCGCCGCCCCGGCCGAGGTGCTGGGCGCCATGCGCAAGGTGCACCAGTACACCATCATGTCGGCGCCGACCACGGCCCAGCACGCCGCGCTGGAGGCGCTGCAACACGGCGAGGCCGCCGTCCAGGAGATGCGCGCCCGCTACGACCGCCGCCGTCGCCTCATCGTCGACGGCCTGAACAACATCGGCCTGACCTGCTTCGAGCCGAGGGGTGCCTTCTACGCCTTCCCCTCCATCGCCGCCACGGGCATGAGCGACGAGGAATTCTCCGAGCGGCTGTTGATGGAGGAAAAGGTCGCCTGCGTGCCGGGCAGCGCGTTCGGCGTCTGCGGCGCGGGCCACGTCCGCTGCTCCTACGCCACCGCCTACGACCAGATCGAGCAGGCGTTGGAGCGGATGGCGCGCTTTGCCCAGCGGCATGGGTAGGGATACCTGTTTGCACCCTGTGGCTTCCTCGTGTAGAATAAAAGTGAGCGAGAGGTTTTGGGAGGTGATCTGTGACTGTTGTGCTTGAAAAGGTAGCTCGTGTCCTACAAAAATCGCCAGAACAACTCTGGCAGGAGAGCCTGTGGGCCTATATCTCACAGGAGAAGCGCCTGGCGCACCTGGACATGGCCGACATCCAGGATCGTTACCAGGTTTCGACACCACAGGAACTGGCACAGCGCATCGAGACCGGTGAGATCTATAGCCACCCTGCCTGGGAAGACCTGATCGAGTGGGAAACCCTGTTGGACTATGTCGAACGACTCGATCGTCTCCAGGACTCGGCGGACTGACATGTACGCAGCCCTCGATCATCTGGCGCTGACCGAGTTCGCCGACATTGTTACGGGAGTCCGGTCCATGCCCCGACGGGCCAGAGCCAGTCTGAAATTGCGGCTGGACATTCGCGATGGGACGTTTGTAGACGTCTGGTTGAACCCATCGAGAACACGTTACGCCTATCACTGGGAGCAACGCGCCAAGCGAGGTCATCTACACCAGCACGACAACGCCCCCGATCACCCGCACATAGCCACGCACCCAAAACACTTTCACAATGGCAGCGAGAACAATGTCGAAATTAGCCACATTCCTGATGCGCCTGTCGAGGCGTTGCGCTTCTTTCTCGGCTTTGTGCGGGACGAACTGGCGTCTCTGGGCCTATAACCGCCGGCTCACTTTGCCCAGCGGCACGGATAGTTGGTAGTATGGTGGATTGGGGGAGAGAATCCGTGAATTCTGCAAATCATTATCCTGAGCTTGTCGAAGGGGCGTTGTTCTCCAATGTCCACGAATCGCAGCATCCCCTGGTGCGGCACAAGCTGACGGTTTTGCGCCAGACCGACACCGGCGTGCGCCGCTTCCAGGAGCTGGTCCGCGAGCTGGCCGCGCTCCTGGCCTACGAGGCCCTGGCCGACCTGAGTGTCATCGCCAAGACCGTCACCACACCGCTGGACGAGGCGGCGGGCTTTACGCTGGTCGAGCAGGTGGCCCTGGTGCCCGTCCTGCGCGCCGGCCTGGGCATGGTCGATCCCATCTGGAACCTGCTGCCCGAGGCCCAGGTGGGCCACATTGGCCTCTACCGCGACGAAGAGACCCTCCAGCCGGTCGAGTATTACTGCAAGCTGCCGCCCGCCGACGAGGTGGATGTCTGCCTGCTGCTCGACCCCATGCTGGCCACGGGCGGCTCGGCGGTGGCCGCCTGTAACATCCTCAAGCGCCAGGATCTGCGGCGCATCAAATACGTCGGCCTCATCGCCGCGCCGGAGGGCATCGCCAAGCTGCACGAGTCTCACCCCGACGTGGACATTTACATCGCCGCCGCCGACTGCTGCCTCGACGAGCGGGGCTACATCGTCCCCGGCCTGGGCGACGCCGGCGACCGGCTCTTTGGCACCAAGGTCGAGGAACCGTCCCGCATCCCTGATACCCCGGAGGCATCGTGAGCGAACATTCAGACCGCCCCTCGTGGGACGACTATTTCATGGAGATCACCTTCCAGGTCGCCCGGCGCAGCACCTGCCCGCGTGCGGCCGTCGGCGCCGTCATCGTCCGCGACAAGCGTATCCTGACCACGGGCTACAACGGCGCGCCGACGGGCCTGGCCCACTGCACCGAGGCCGGCTGCCTCATGGTCAACGGCCATTGCGTGCGCACCCTCCACGCCGAGCAGAACGCCATTATCCAGGGCGCGCTCCACGGCGTGGACGTCTCGCACAGCACGATCTACGTCACCCACCAGCCTTGCCTGGTCTGCGCCAAGATGATCGTCAACGCCGGCGTGGAGCGCGTTGTCTATGCCGGCCACTATCCCGACGAGATCGCCGTCGGCTTCCTCCAGGAAGCCGGCGTGGAACTGTGCAAATTCGAAAGGGGGGAAGCCTGATGTTAGTCAAGGATTGGATGGCCAAGGAGCCCCTGGTCGTGTCGCCCAAGACGTCGGTCGAGGAGGCCATCCGCACCATGCGCCAGAACCGCGTGCGCCACCTGCCTGTGGTCAAAGAGAAAGATCGGCTCGTGGGCATCGTCACCCAGACCGATCTGCTTCAAGCCTCGCCCTCGCCGGCCACCTCGCTCAGCGTTTGGGAGATCAATTTCCTGCTGGCCAAGATGCAGGTCCGCGACGCCATGACGGAAGAGGTCGTCGTCGTCGAGGAAGAGTGCCCCCTGGAGGAAGCCGCCCTGGTCATGGCCGAGCACAAGTTCGGCTGCCTGCCCGTGGTGCGCGGCCGGCGCCTGGTGGGCATCATCACCGAGACCGACCTCTTTAACCTCTTTACCGAGCAACTGGGCGCCCGCTCTACCGGCGCGCGGCTAATGCTGACCATCCGAGACGTTAAGGGCGAGCTGTCGCGGCTGGCGGGCCGCATCGCCGAGCTGGGGGGCAACATCATCCGCCTGACCACCCTGCCCGGAAAGCGGTCCGGCCAGGCCATCGTCACCGTCAGGGTCGAGGACGTGGCCCAGGCGGCGCTCGTGGAGGGGCTGTCCGACCTCGTCATCGAGGTCCTCGACGCCCGCGAGGGCCGGGGCTGGGGCACAGAGGGCTTTACGCCCTATCACTGGACCCTAGAGAGTTAGGCTCAGTGTGAGCGCCCGGCGCAGATCCCGCCAAGATCTCGCCTTCCGCCTGCTGGCCCTCTACCTGCTCTTCGTCGTGCCCGTCCTGGGCATCGCGCTGCTCTTTGACGTCCAGGCCAGCCGCCGCCTGCAAGCCGACGTCAGCGCCGCCGACCTTAGACTGGCCGAGGCCATCGCCCTGGAGACCGACGCCCTGCTGCTCAAGGCGCAGCAGGCGGTCGAAGCCTTTGCCCAGATGCCGGCCGTCGTCGAGATGGACCGGGCCGGCATGGCCGAAGCCTTTGCCACCGGCGCCGCCGCCCGCCAGGACATCAACCTCTTCTACCGGCTCGACGCCGAGGGGATCATGGTCTTTCACCATCCCACCGGTCCCGGCAGCACCGTCGGCGTCGATTTCTCCTTCCGCGATTATTTTCAGGCGGCGCGGACCAGCGACGGGCCGGTCTTTTCCAAGGGCCGCATTTCACCCACCACCGAGCGGCCGGTGGCTACCGTCGTCATGCCCATCCGCACCGCCTGCTTCGACGAGGCTCAGCACAAGTGCTTCGACGGCGTCGTCGCCACCAACCTCGAATTGCAACGCCTGACCCAGACCCTGGTCGTCATTGGCCAGGATCCGGCACGGGGCGTGCAGGTGGCCATGGTCGACGCGGCGGGTCAGATCATCGCCCACTCGCAGCCCGACGACCACCTGCTGCTCAACGCCCTCGACACGCTGCCGGGTGTGCCCCAGGTCCTGGCCGGCGAGCGCGGCTCGCTCACCGCCCGCTCCTTCGGCCAGGTTCTGCCAGGACACGCTCAAGACGTGACCAGTGGCCGCGAGTGGCTCTACTCCTACGCCCCCATCCCCACGGCCGGCTGGGGCGTCGTCGTCCAGCGCCCGACCGAGATCGCTTTTGCCACCTCGCGCGCCTTTCATCAGGGCCTGCTGCTGGCCCTCGGCCTCATCGCCCTGGGCGCGACCCTCTTTTGGTGGGCGTTGACCCACCGCGTCATCCGGCCGTTGGAGCAACTCACTCGCTTCAGCCGTGCCGGCGGGCAGCACACTCGCTCGGACAAGGAGGCCCGCGAATCGCTGGACCGCCTGGCGGCCCGCCGGGACCAATTGGGCGATCTGGCCCGCACCCTGCTCCGCCGCCTCACCGAACTGGAGACGCTGCTCGAAACGAGCACGGCCGTCGTCTCCAGCTTGGACACGGAGCAGGTGATCGACAGCATCCTGGAGCAAGTGCAACGCTTGCTGCGCGTCGATACGTGCGCCGTGCTTGTCCTCGACGAGGCCACGGGCCAGCTCGCGGTCCGGGCCAGCCGGGGGCTGAGCGCCACCTACGTCCAGGAATTGCGCCTCGACGACTCGACGCGGCAGATGCCGGCCTGGCGGGCCATCGATAGCGGCCGGCCGGTGCAGGTGCCCGACGTCGAGGCGGATGCGAGCATGGCCGACCTGCTGCCCCTGGTCCGCACGGAGGGCTATCGCGCCCTGCTCGACGTGCCGCTGGTCACGCCCCACGCCCCGCCGGCCGTGCTGGTCATCTATCGCGCCGACCCGCACCACTTTGACACCGAGGAAGTCAATCTGGCCGTGACCTTTGCCAACCAGGCGGCCATGGCCCTGGAGAACGCCGTCCTCTTTAGTCAGACCGACGAGGAATTGCAGAAACAGGTCCGCTCACTTCACGCCCTGAACCAGGCGCTGCAGACGGCCAGCCAATCGCTGGTCCTGGACAACGTGCTGAGCAACACCCTGGAGGCCGTCATGCAGGTCCTGGAGGCCGACGCCGCCTGGGTCTATTTGCTGCGTGAGGGCGAGACCACGCTGCAACTCCGCGCCCAGCGGGGACTGAGTGCCGAATTCGCCCACGCCGTGAGCGAAATGGAATTGGGGGCGGGTCTCAATGGCTGGGTGGCCCGGACAGCCCAGACGCTGCTTGTAGAAGACATCGGCCAGGAGAGGAGGCCCTCGGAGCTCGTCGAGGGGCAGCCGAGCGCCCGGGCCGCTGCCGAGGAGGGGCTGCGTTCGTTGGCGGCGGTACCGCTGCGGGCCAAGGAGGCCGTCGTGGGCGTGCTGGGGGCTGCCACCCGGAGCGAGCGCTGCTTCTCCGCTTCCGAAGTCGAACTGCTATCGGCCATCGGCAGCCAGGTGGGCATCGCCGTCGAGAATGCCCGTCTCTACCAGCGCAGCCGCCAGGTGGCCATCCTGGAGGAGCGCAACCGGCTGGCCCGCGAAATCCACGATGCCCTGGCCCAGGGCTTGACCGGCATCATCGTCCAGCTCGAAGCGATGGAGCGGTTGGCCCAGCGCCGCCCCGAGCAGGCCCTGGCCAGCTTGCAACAGGCCAAGAATCTGGCCCGGCGCAGCCTCCAAGAGGCGCGGCGCTCGGTGTGGGGCCTGCGACCCCGCACCCTGGAGGATATGACCCTGACCGAGGCGCTCGAGGCCCGGGTCGAGGCGCTGCGCGACGGGGACCGGCTCCAGACTAGTCTTTACGTTTCGGGCTCGCGGCGCGTCCTCTCGCCCGACGTGGAGTTGAACCTGTTCCGCATTGCCCAGGAAGCCCTGGTCAACGTCCAGCGTCACGCCCAGGCGGAAACCGTGCGCGTCCAACTCGACTATGGCCGGGCCCACGTGCGCCTCGTCGTCGAGGACGATGGCCTGGGCTTGCCCGACAGTGCCGAGCGCCACGATGGGCAGGGCTTTGGCCTGACCGGCATGCGCGAGCGCGCCGCCCTGCTCGGCGGGCAGATGACGCTCAGCAGCCAGCCGGGCCAGGGCACGCGCGTCGAGGTGATTGTTCCGGGTTAGGTATCGGGTATCGGGAATCAGGTACCAGGTATCAGGGAGCACCCTGGTATCCCGATACCCGATACCTGATTCCCTGATCCCGGATTCCCTGATACCGAACGAAGGAGGCTGCATGACCGACAAACAAAGACCCATCCGCGTGCTCATCGCCGACGACCACCCCGTCGTGCGCGAGGGGTTCAGCGCCATCGTCGACGTGGAGCATGACATTCAGGTTGTTGGCCAGGCCGCCGACGGTGAGGAAGCCATCCGGCTGGCCCAGGCGCTGCACCCCGACGTGGTGCTCATGGACCTGGTGATGCCCAACGTGGACGGCGTCGCGGCCATCGAACAGATCCGGGCCGAGCTGCCCGAGACTCACGTCCTGATCCTGACGACCTACGCCGACGACGAACACATCATGGCCGGCGTCCGGGCCGGGGCGCGGGGCTACCTGCTCAAAGACGCCTTGCCCGACGAATTGGTGCAGGCCATCCGCGTGGTGGCCGAGGGCGGCTCGCTCTTGCAGCCAGAGGTCGCGGCGCGGGTCCTGGACCGGCTCAGCACGCTGATGGGCGGCGAGAAGGGATCGGAGTCGGCGCTGGCTGAGCCAGCGTCCTTGCTCACGCCACGTGAGCAGGAGGTCTTGACCCTGCTGGCCGGCGGCGCCCGCAATCGCGACATCGCCGAGGCGTTGTTCATTTCGGAGCGGACGGTCAAGGTCCACGTCGCCAACCTGATGGCCAAGCTGGAGGCCCGGACCCGGACCGAGGCCGTGGCGCGCGCTATCCAATTGGGGCTGCTGGCGCCGGATGAGTTCTGAGGTTGGGACGGCAACCTGCCCAAAAGCACTAGCCCGGGCGCCCGCAAGTACTAGAAAGGCCGGTACAAAAACCGGCCTTTTGTCGTTCTAGATCGTCCCCTGCGGACGATGACGCAGCCCGATCCCTCTGCTATAATGACAACAGGGGGAAGCGTGTATCCAATGAGGGAAAAGGGTGACTGTGCACCAGATCCTCATCATAGACGACGACAAAGTCTTTCGCGAGGGCTTGCAGCTGGTTCTGAGCGACTATTTTAGCCACATCGTGACCACGGCCAACAACGACGAGGCCGTGGTTCTTGCTGCTTCCTTGGCTCCTGGTGTCGTCCTCATCGATCCCGAGGCGGCAGGACTGGAAATCGCCGGCCGGATCAGGGCCCGCTGTCCCCAGACGCGGATTATTCTGCTCTCCGTGTTCGACCGCCATCTTGGCGCGGCCCTGGACGTCGAGGCGGATGGCTATCTACTGAAAGGCTGTCCGACGGAAGAGCTGCTGGCAGCCATCCGTAGGGTGCTCGGCGCGACCCAAACGAAGGGTGCGTAAGGAAGGAGGGAAGCTATCGAACGTTTCTGTGTTTCTTGTAAGAGACCGTTCTGAGACGAGAAGGAGGGAAAGAGATGATAAAGGTAGTGAACTGGATCTTGGTTCTGATTCTGTTGGTCGCCCTGGTAGTAGCCTGTGGGCCTACGCCCGAGCCTACCGAGGCGCCCGCAGCTCAACCCACCGAAGCCGAAGAGCCGGCGGAAGAAGAGCCACCGGCGGAAGAGCCGATGGGTGAAGAGGTGACGATGGTCGTCGGCTACACCACGTCACAGACCGGCAAATACAACGTGTCGTCCACGCGCCAAGTGAACGGCCTGACCCTGTGGATGAACCAGGTCAACGACGCCGGCGGCATCACCCTGAGCGACGGCACCGTCGTCAAGTTCGAGTCCAAGACCTACGACGACGAAAGTTCCACCGAGCGCGTCCAGGAGCTCTATACCCGTTTGGCCACGGAAGACAATGCCGACTTTTTGATCAGCCCGTACTCCAGCGGGCTGACCGCCGCGGCGGCCCTCATCGCCGAGCAGTATGGCAAGATCATGATCACCACCGGCGCCGCCTCCGACTCGACCTACAAGGAGGGCTACACCCGCGTGTTCCAGGCCTACACGCCGGCCAGCCGCTACCTGACCGGTGCGGTGGACCTGCTGGCCCACGTCGATCCGGACGTCACAAAGGTCGCCTTTGTCTACGAGAACGACAAGTTCTCCACCGACGTCGTCAACGCGGCCAAAGAATACGCCGAGTCGCAGGGCTACGAGAGCGTGCTCTTTGAAGGCTATGACTCGGAGACCAAGGACTTTGGCCCCTTCATCAACAAGATCCTCGACTCGGGCGCGGAGGCCATCCTGGGCGGCGGCCACTTTCAGGACGGCAGCACCTTTGCCCGGCAGGTCTATGAAAAGGACGTGGACATCAACTTCTTTGCCCTGCTCGTCGCCCCGCCCGAGCCCGACTTTGCCGACCTGGGCGATGCGGCGGTGGGCGTCATCGGCCCCAGCCAGTGGGAGCCGCTGGCCGAGTTTACGCCGGAATCAGCCGAGGAAGCGGGCCTGGAGTGGTTCGGCGTGCTGGGCAGCGAGTTCGTGGCCGACTATCAGGCCGCCTACGACGAGGAACCCTCCTACCACTCGATGGGGGGCTACGCCGCCGGTCAGATCCTGCAGAAGGCCATCATCGACGCCGACTCGACCGATCCGGAGGCTGTCAAAGCGGCCATGGAGGCCATGGACATCCTCACCGCCTACGGCCGCGTCAAGTTCGACACCAGCCCCGAGTCCCACGGCTTGCAGATCGGCCACAGCATGATCTACATCCAGTGGCAGAAGGACGACGCGGGCAACCTGGCCAAGCAGGTGGTCTGGCCGCTGGAAGGCAAAACGGCCGACCCGCTCTACCCCTTGCCCTAAACCACCGGCAGACCCTTAGGGCCTTCAAGGCCCTAAGGGTCTGTTTTCAAGGAGACGCTTATGCTGATTCCTTCCCTGATCGACGGGCTGCTGCTGGGTTTTGTCTACGGCATCGCGGCCATGGGGCTGTCCCTCATCTGGGGCGTGATGGACGTCATCAACCTCTCGCACGGGCCGGTCATCGCCCTGGGCATGTTTGGGGTCTATCTGGCCTTCACCGGGCTGGGCATGAATCCCTACCTGACCCTGCTGCTGGTGGCCGCTGGCGGCTTGCTGCTGGGCGTGATCATCTACTGGACCGCCGTCCACCGCGTGCTCGACGCGCCCCACCTCTCCACGTTGCTGGCGACCTTTGCGGTGAACATGATCATCATCGGCATCGGGACGGCGGTCTTTACGACGTCGCCGCGCAACGTCGATTTTAGCCTGGGCAGCCTCTCCTTCGGCGCCGTCACCCTGACCTGGACGCGCGTCCTGGCCGCTGTGGCGTCGGGGCTGGTCACGGGCTTGCTCTATCTCTTTCTCTACCGCACGCGGCCGGGCAAGGCCATCCGCGCCGTGACCGACAACCGCGCCGCCGCCGAACTCATGGGCATTCCCACCAACTGGATGCTGGCCCTCAGCTTTGGCCTGGGCACGATGCTGGCCGCCATCTCGGGCGGGCTCATCGCCACCTTTTTCCCCTTTACCATCCTGGCCGGCGGCTCCTACGAGCTGAAGAGCTTTGTCATCTGCGTTCTGGGCGGCTTGGGCAACCCCCTGGGCGCGCTCATCGGTGGGCTCTTGCTGGGCGCGCTGGAGGGCATCATCCCGGTGCTGGGCAGCCTGCCCGGCGTCCCGAACATCGAGACGAGCTGGGTGCCCGTCGTCGAATTCGTCCTCTTTGTCCTCATCCTGCTGGTGCGCCCGCAGGGCCTCTTGGGGAGCGAGACATGAAAGCATTGGGGGGGACTCGTAGCAGGCAACTGCGCAATCCGGGGTTGTGGCTGGCGTTGGCGATCACGGCCGCCTTTGCCCTCTGGCCGGTGCTGGCCAGCAACCGGGCCTACGCCCGGGAGACGGCTTTCACCATCCTCAAGGCGGTGGCCTTTGCTTCCAGCCTGAACATCCTGCTGGGCTACACCGGCTACGTGAGTTTTGGCCACATCGTCTTTTTTGGATTGGGCGGCTACGTCGGCTTCTACCTGATGGACGCCCACGGCGTCCACCTGCTCCTCGCCGCGCTGGCCGGGGGGCTGAGCGCCGCCCTCCTGGCCTTCCTGCTGGGGCGGGCCATCCTCCGGCTGCGGGGCGCCTACTTTGCCCTGGCCACCATCGGCGTCAACGAGGCGATGCGCTCTTTTATCAAGAACTTTGACCCCTTTGGCGGACCTATCGGCATGACGCTCAACTTTAACGTCTACCGCTCCTACGGCGGCCCCAACGAGGCGCTGTGGCTGGCCTACGGGCTGACGGCTGGCCTGACGCTGCTCATCGTCCTGGTCAGCTTTTTGGTCAAGAGTTCGCGCTTTGGCCTGGGCCTGATGGCCATCCGCGAGAACGAGGACGCCGCCGAGGTGATGGGCGTCGTCGCGCCCAACGCCAAGACGTGGGCCTACGTCCTCTCGGCCGTTTTCCCGGGGATGCTGGGCGTGCTCTTTTTCTTCAAGAACGGCAACGTCGAGCCGGGCGATGCCTTTGTCCTCCACCAGTCCATCGAGGCCATCGTCATGGTCATGCTCGGCGGCCAGGGGACGGTGCTGGGGCCGATCCTGGGCGCGGCCGCCTATCAGCGCCTGCGCGGCCTGCTGCTGGTCAGTCCCCTCTTTAAAAACATCCAATTGGCCGTCGCCGGCGTGCTTCTGTTGGTCATCATCCTCTTTGTGCCGGCGGGCGTCGTCGGCTGGCTGCGGGGCCGGTTCGCCGTCCTGCGGAGGGTACTGGAATGAGCGCACAACCGCTGCTACAAATCCAAGACGTCTCCAAACGATTCGGCGGGCTCCAGGCCCTGTCCCACGTCACCTTTGACCTGCCGCAAGGCCAGATCCTGGGGCTCATCGGCCCCAACGGCGCGGGCAAGACGACGCTCTTTAACTGCGTCAACGGCATCTACTCGCCCGAGGAGGGCCGCGTGCGCTTCAAGGACCAGGACATCACCGGCTGGAAGCCTTATCACGTCGCCCGGCTGGGGCTGGCCCGCACCCACCAGATCGTCCAGCCGCTCAACGAGCTGACGGTGCTGGAGAACGTGATGGCCGGCTCCTGCTTTGGCCACGAGCAGCGCTCGCTGGGCAGGGCAGAAGAGATCGCCGACGAGGTGCTGGGCTTTGTCGGTCTGGCCGAGCGGCGCGACCAACTGGCGCTCAGCCTCAACGTCGCCCAGAAAAAACGCCTGGAGCTGGCCCGCGCCCTGGCTGCCCGCCCCTTCCTGCTCCTGCTGGACGAGGTGTTGGCCGGCCTGAACCCCACCGAGATCGCCGAAATGGTCGAGGTCGTGCGCCAGATCCGCGACGAGGGGGTGACGATCCTCATCATCGAGCACGTGATGCACGCCCTGATGAACGTCTCCGACCGGGTCATCGTCCTCGACTATGGCGAGCAGATCGCCGAGGGCACGCCCGACGAGGTGGCCAACGATCCCAAGGTGATCGAGGCCTACCTGGGCGATCCGAAGCTGGCCGAGCGGCTGATGGGGGAATAACCCATATCTAATATCCAATATCCATGACATGGATATTGGATATTAGATATTGTAGGAGAGGCGAGTATGGCACTGTTAGAAATAAACAACGTTTCCTCCGGCTACGGCGAGGTGCAGATCCTGTGGGACGTGTCGCTGGAGCTGGAGCGAAGGAAACTCACCGCCCTGGTCGGCTCCAACGGCGCGGGCAAGACGACGCTGCTGCGCACCGTGTCGGGCCTGATCCGGCCCTGGCAGGGCAGCGTCGTGTTCGACGGCCGCGACGTGACCCGCGTCTCGGCCCACGCCAAGGCCGCCGAGGGCCTGGTCATGGTCCCGGAGGGCCGCCAGCTCTTCCCGCGCATGAGCGTCTACGAGAACCTGGAGATGGGCGCCTTCACCCGGCGGGCCAAGGCCCACTTTCGGGAGAACCTGGAGAAGGTGTACGAGATGCTGCCCCGCCTGGAGGAGCGCGTCGACCAGAAGGCGGGCACCCTCTCCGGCGGCGAGCAGCAGATGCTAGCCGTAGCGCGGGGGCTCATGGCCCAGCCCGAGGTGCTGATGTTCGACGAGCTGTCGCTGGGCCTGGCCCCCTTCCTGGTGCTCAACATCTTTGAGATCCTCCGGCGCCTGAAGGAATCGGGGCTGACGATGCTCCTGGTGGAGCAGAACGTGCAGATGGCCCTGGCCGTCAGCGACTATGCCTACGTGCTCAGCGAGGGCAAGGTCGAGATCGAGGGGCCGGCGGCCGAGGTGCGCCAGATGGACAGGGTGCGGGCGGCGTATTTGGGGGTGTAGGCGGGAATCAGGGAGCAGGGAATCGGGAACCAGGGAATCAGGGATTAGTCGGGATTTGGAAGGGGGCGGCCTTTTGTTGCGCACCGCTGCGTGAGATTGACAGCCGATCCCTTTCGGCGTATAATAAACGCATCAGGTGGAAATGAGGTGAATGTTCGATGGAAGTGCGGCTGGTAGAACCCGACGAGGCCCTGGAAAAAGTGCGTAACCTGTTGGCCGAACTCGAGCCAGGGGAAAAGCTAGCCCTGTCGCGTGACGATGACACGCTCGTCTTGCGCCGCCAATCGGCCGTCGACCCAGAGATGATGGCGCGCGTCCGGGAAGTCTCTGAGCGATACCACACCGTCTTTGAGCGCCTGGCTCAATGAGTGGCGAGCTCCGCTACCTAACCGTGGAAGAGGTGCTGCTCATCCACGAACACGCCATCCGCGAATTCGGGGGAAGCGCCGAGCTGGCCAACCTGGGCCGGCTAGAAGCAGCCCTGGCCTCTCCTCAGCAGACGATGTTCGGCCAAGACCTCTATCCCGACATTTATGCCAAGGCGGCCGCCCTGATTTTTGGCATTATCAAGAACCATCCCTTTATGGACGGGAACAAACGGACCGGCTTGTTTGCCCTGTTCGAATTCCTGGAGCGCCACGGCCGGACCATCGACACGCCGGCCGACGAGCTCTACCAGTTCACCATCGACGTCGCCACGTCGGCGCTGGACAAGGACGAGATCGCGGCCTGGCTGCGGGCGCACACGGCTCCCTACCCGCCGGCCGGCCAAGAACCCACCCCCTGACACTCGTGTCGCTGAGCCAACCGCTGCGTACTCTCCTCTTTGTGCCGGGCAACAAGGCCCGCATGCTGGACAAGGCGCGCACCCAACCCGCCGACGCCGCCATCCTCGACTTGGAGGATGGCGTGCTGACGGGCGAAAAAATCGCAGCGCGGGCCGTGGTCCGCCGGGCGCTGGAGGCGGGGGGATTCGAGCCCCAGGTGATCCTGCGTATCAACGCCCTCACCTCCGGCCTGGCCGAGGCCGATCTACGCGAAGCCTTCGGCCCCGGCGTGGCCGCCGTCTGCCTGCCCAAGGCCGAGACGGCCGGCGACGTGGCGCGGCTGGCGGCGCTCCTGGCCGAACTCGAGGGGGAGCGGGGGCTGCCGGCCGGCTCGCTGGGGATTTGCCTGATGGTCGAGACGGCGCTAGGGGTACTCAACGCCTACGCCATGGCACAAGCCAGCCCCCGCGTGCGCGCCCTCTGCCTCGGCGGCGAGGACCTGGCCCACGACCTGGGGGCGGTGCGGACCCAGGCGGGCGCCGAACTGGCCCACGCCCGCGCCCAGATGCTGCTCGCCGCCCGGGCGGCTGGGGCGCTGGCCGTGGATACCATCTGGACCGACCTGACCGACCCTGACGGCCTGCTGGCCGAAGCGCGGCAAGCGCGGCACCTGGGCTACAGCGGCAAGCTGGTCATCCACCCGGCCCAGATCGAGCCGGTGCACCGGGCCTTTACGCCTAGCGAGGAGGAAGTGGCCCACGCCCGCCGCGTGCTGGCGGCGTTCGAGGCAGCCGAGGCGCGGGGTGACGGCATCCTCGCCCTCGACGGCCGGATGATCGACGCGCCGGTGGTGGCCCGGGCGCGAGAGATCGTGGCGCTCGTGCGGGAACAGGATGCTGCAGAACATTGACACCAACCGGTTCTCGCCGTATAATGGCAGCAAGGTGAAAGAAAGGAAGGTGCTGACGTGAGCATAGATTCAGCGGTCTTAAAGAGCAGCGCCCGGCGACTGTTTCCCGAACTGGATATGGACCAGATCCTGGCAGAACTGCTGCTGGAGCGAGCACAAAAGAGCCTGATCAAGTATCGAACGATGGCCCGCCAATTCGAGGTCAGGTATGATCAGGATTTTGATGCTTTTCGCCAACAGATCCTGGCATCTGAGCCGTCTTCTGGCGTGGAGCAGGACTACTTTGATTGGGAGATGGCCGTGACGGGCATTGCTGACATGGAAGAAGAGATCGCACGTCTGGAGCGGGTCCAGAAGCAAGCATGAACGTCGCGACCCTATTCTCGGATCTGCATCACGAGTTCAGAAGCCGGGCCTACTTCCTCCGCCTGGACGTCCTCGACCAAAGCCGGACCATGCTCAAGGCCCGGCTCCATATCTCGCCTGACCTGTTTGTTCAAGTTTACCGGAACGACCGATTCGAAACCACGAACTTTGTCCTGATCTATGGTGGACGAAGGCTCTACGGACGAGATCAACTGGGCGGTGTCTGGCATCGCCACAGAGTCGCAGATCCGGAGGCACACGATTCAAGCCCGGAGGGTCGCCGGTCTGTCGAACTGTCCGAATTCCTGGACGAGGTTGAGTCGGTTCTGGCTACCCTTGGCTTGCCCTGAGCTTCGCTGTCTACCCCTCCCGGCTCTGGACCAGCACCCCCCACGTCCCCCGCTGCACGACTTTGTCGTCCTGATTCAGAATCTCCACCTTGACGTTGACCAGCCCGCCGCCCAGGCGGCGCATCGGCTTGGTCTCGGTCACGGTGGCCCGCACCCGGATCGTGTCGCCGAGGAACACCGGCAGGCTGAACTTCCAATTGCCGATCTCGCGGAAGGCGAGGGCCGTGCCCTCCAGGAAACCGAGGCGCATGATCAGCCCGCTGGCGATGGACACGAGCAGCAAGCCATGGGCCACCCGCTGGCCGAAGGGATGCTGGGCCGCATACGCGGCGTCGGTGTGCATCTGGTTCCAGTCGCCGCTGAGGGCCGCAAAGCCCACCACGTCGGCCTCGGTCACGGTCCGGCCCACGCTGGTGATGGTCTGGCCGACCTCGAATTCTTCAAAGTACATGCCCGTGCGGGCAGCCAGCTCCTTTTTCTCAATCATCAAACTCCCTCCTTGGATGAAGCCTCGCCTCACTCGGCCAACGGTCCGTAGGTCTCGGGCCGGCGGTCGCGCAGGAAGGGCATGTCGCGCCGAGCCTCCTCGATCAGGCCCAGGTCCAGGTCGACCAGCAGCAGCGCCACGTCGTCCTCCGGGGCGCGAGCCAGCACCCGGCCGTAGGGGTCCACGGCAAAGCTGCCGCCGATTCGCCGATTCCCCGATTCCCCGATTCCCGTCCCCCTACTCCCGCACCCGCCGGATCTCGAACACCACCGGATTCCAGGCGTCGGGGCAGGCGTGGGTCGCCACGTCCGCGTCCTCGGCCCAGGGGAATTCGGCGCCGTAGCGCATTGCGAACACCTTGGGCAAAAAGCTGTACAGGGCGTGGATGCAGACCTTACCCTGCACCGTCTCGCCGTCGAACACCACCTCGTCGCCCACCTGGTGGCCGGCGGCGCAGTAGCCCTCCTGCTGAATGACGCGGGCGACGATGGTAAAGCCTTCGTCGACGTAAGGTGGATGGTCAGTCATGGGCTATCCTTTCCATCAGGCGGGTTGCGGTTCCAACCCCATCACCGCAAAGTCGGTGATGGGCAAGGAGTTGGCCTCCAGCCGGGACAGATTGACGACTTGGCTGGCTCGGTCAATGTCAATTCCCGCCAAATGCCCGCTGTCATCAAAGTCAAGCACCACACCGGGCGCTACCTCAAGAGAATCTACGCTTGTCTTCTCACTCAAGTCGATGTAAAGTGAGTCAGTCTCTGGATAATAGTGAAACCTCACGATCCCACCTCCCTAAAGTTGCGATCTGGAAATGCGTTGTGTACCGTCTCGCCATCCTCCAAGGTAACAACGCGCAAATACTTTTCCAGTTCAGGGATGAAAATCCAGTGGCGGATGCGTCCATCCGGCTGTAGCTCTCGTCGCACTGGCACCTCCAGTACCCGTGCACACCACTCCCGCTGGAGGTATGGCCGTTTGCGCAATACTTGCTCCCCCAAATAGCGCGTCGTTTTCATCGTTCTGTCAATCTGCCTTGTCTTCGTCATCCTCATCCGGCTCTTCCGGCTGCACCAGCGTAATCACCCGGAAGCTCTCGGCGTAGGCCAGGTCCTTCTCCTGGCCCACCTCGGCGGCCCAGTTTGTGATCCGTTCCGTGGGATCCCAGTCGCCCATCTGGCTGGCGTGCTGTTTCAGCGCTTCCAGCTTGGTCGCCAGCGTCTCGCCGATGTCCACCCACTCGTTCGGCTCGGCGTTGCCATAGACGTAGACGCGATGCACCTTGTGCGGCGCGCCGATCTCGGGCCAGAGGAGCGGCATTTCGGCCGCCGGCGCCACGGCGTCGAGGGCCGCCTGGCCCGCCGCCCGGTGGTCGGGGTGGTTGATGTAGCGGTCGCCGCCGAACAGCCGCGTCGGGTCGCTGGTCAGCACCACCTCCGGCCGGTACTGGCGGACGACGCGCACCAGGTCGCGCCGCAGGTCGAGCGTGGGCTGCAACTGGCCGTCGTCGTAGCCCAGGAACACCACCTCGTCCACGCCCAGCGTGGCGCAGGCGGCCCGCTGCTCGGTGCGGCGGATCTCGGCCAGGCGCTCGCGCGTCATGCCCGGCTCGTGCGAGCCGGCGTTGCCGTCGGTGCAGACCACGTAGGTCACGCGGCAGCCGGCCCGCGTCCAGGCCGCCACTGTGCCCGCCATCGTAAACTCGGCGTCGTCGGGGTGGGCGACGATGACCATCGCCGATTGGGGTATGCCGTTCTTGTCCATGTCTCTGTCACTCCCTCTAGCGAGTGGGTACTGAGCCTTGCGAAGGTGCAGGCCAGTCAGCGGCTGGCCTGCACCTTCGCAAGGCTTTGCTGTTCAGATTGTACACCACTTGGCCCGATTTCGGAAATGACGTCGTCCTGCCCGACGGCCAGACGCTGCCGGCCCGGGTGCTGGCCCGCGACCCGGGCCACGATCTGGCCGCCCTGGGCGTCAAAGCCAGTGGCCTGCCAGCCGTCGAGCTGGGTGATTCGCGGGGGCTCTATCCCGGCCAGTGGGTGCTGGCCCTGGGGCATCCGTGGGGCGTGGCCGGGGCCGTCACGGCCGGCGTGGTCGCCGGGGTGGACGCCCGCCTGCCCGAGATGCCCCTCGCCGACTGGGACTGGATTGCCGTCAGCCTCCACCTGCGGCCCGGCCACTCGGGCGGCCCGCTGGTGGACGAGGCGGGGTGGCTGGTGGGCATCAACACTATCATGGCCGGCCCCGACGTGGGCCTGGCGGTGCCGGTTTACGTGGCCAAGGACTTTCTCGGGCGAGCGCTGAGGGGGGAGCGCCGGAAGCAGCGGTCGGACAAGCGGACGCTTTACTACGTCTAGGTCCTTTAGCCCTGCCCGAGCACCAATGTGGCATAGTAGTACATGGTTGGCGCGACGAAGAGCAAGCTGTCGATCCGGTCGAACATGCCGCCGTGACCGGGAATGAGGGCGCTGAAATCCTTGACGCCCATCTGCCGCTTGACCATGGACTTGGCCAGGTCGCCGAATGGCGCTACCGTAGCCACCAGGGCGCCCAGGGCCAACCCGTGGGCCCAGGGCAGGTCCACGAGCCAGTGGCCGAGGAGCAGCGTGGCCGCCACGCCGCCCAGCCAGCCGCCGACAGTGCCCTCCCACGTCTTGTTAGGGCTCAGGTAGGGGGCGCAGGAGCGCTGGCCCACGGCCCGGCCCACAAAGTAGGCGGCGGTGTCGTTGATCCAGGTGACGAGAAAGACAACCGCCAGCCAACGGGCGCCCAGGCCCAGGCCCAAGGCCGGCGATAGATCTCGGAGCAGGACAACGTGGGCGATGAGCCAGCCGAGCCACAGGGCTGCGCCCAGGGTCAGCGCCCAGCTTTGAGTCGGGCGGCCCTTGGGCGGGCGGAGCAGTTGCCAGACGAGGGTCCCCATCACCGAGGCGGCGAGGACCAGGCCGGTCAGGTGCAGATCGGGAAAGCGGGCTGAGGCCAGCAAGGCGGCGATCACCAGGGCGCTGGCCGGCAGCGAGGGTCGATAGCCCTCAGTCTCCACCAGGTGGAACAACTCGTGGACCGAGCGGACGGCGACCACCAGGAGCGCCCCGGCCAGGAGCCAGCCCCCGACGTAGGTCAAGCCGGCCACCAGGGGGATCAGGACAGCGGCGCTCAGCACCCGGGTGCGGAGCATAGCCTACGCCTCGTAGGGAGAGCCATAGTCGTCCTTGATGCCGCCGAAGCGGCGGTCGCGGTGGCCAAACTCCAGGAGGGCCCGGTACAGCTCCTCCCGGTCAAAATCGGGCCAGAACGCGGGCGTAATATAGTACTCGGAATAGGCCGATTGCCAGAGCATAAAGCCGCTGGTGCGCATCTCGCCGCTGGTGCGGATGATCAGGTCGGGGTCGGGCTGGCCGGCAGTGTACATGTGATCCGACAGGACGCCTTCGTCTACGTCCTCGGCGGGGATGCCCGCGCGGATGATCTCTCGCACGGCGTGGACGATCTCGGCCCGGCCGCCATAGTCAAAGGCGACGTTCAAGACGATGCGATCGTTTTCCTTGGTCAGCTCGATGGCGTCCAGGACCTGGCTCTGGAGCCGCTCGGGCAGGCGGTCCAGGCGGCCCAAATGGCAGAGTTGCACACCTTGTTTGTGGAGTTCCTTCAATTCCCGCTGGATCATACGTTCCAAGATGCGCAGCAGGCCCCGGACCTCGGTCTCGGGACGGCGCCAGTTCTCCGTTGAAAAGGCCCAGATGGTCAGGATCTCGATGCCGAACTCGACGCTGGCTTCTAGGATGGGCCGCAGGTTCTCTGTGCCGGCCCGGTGTCCGGCCAGCCGGGGCAGTCCCCGGGCCCTGGCCCACCGGCCATTGCCATCCATGATGATGGCCACGTGACGTGGCACCTTGTCCAGTTTTTCCTCTTCCGACATCTCTTACCCTCGTCTCTTTCCCACGGCCCTCTGGACGAAACGGGGTTGAGGCGAATCGCGCTTGTTCCCCCTCAACCCCGCTTCTGACAGCTACGACGCTTGCTTCTGCCCGCTTGGCTAGACTTCCATGACCTCTTTTTCTTTTCGCTCGCCGATCTCGTCGACCTTTTCGATGAACTCGTCGGTCAGCTCCTGGACCTTGTCCTTGGCCCGATAGAACTCGTCCTCGGAGATCATGCCCTCTTTTTCAAACTCCTGAAGGTCGCGCAGGGCGTCGCGCCGCAGGTTGCGGATAGCGATCCGGGCCTCTTCCAGCCGCCTGGAAACGAGCCGGACCAGCTCTCGGCGGCGCTCCTCCGTCAGTCGCGGAATGCTCAGCCGGATCAGCTTGCCGTCGTTCATGGGCGTCAGGCCCAGGTCTGATTTAAGGATGGCCCGCTCGATGTCGTCCAGGGCACCGGGGTCCCAGGGGCGGATGACGATCAGGCGGGGCTCCGGCGCGGCGATGCTGGCCACCTGGTTGAGGGGCATCGTCGAGCCATAATATTCGACCGGGATTTTCTCCACCAGTGCGGGGGAAGCCCGGCCGGTGCGGACACTCATGAGATCCTCTTGCAGCACCTCGACCGATTTTTTCATCCGCTGCCGCAGATCGTTCAAGACGTCGTTTATCATGCCCCTCTCCTTGCCGCCGTGATCGCTGGCTACTCGACCACTACTGGTGTTGAAAGCTCGTTCCCATCGGACTCAGTTGCTGATCATCGTCCCTACCGGCTCGCCCAGGACCGCCTTCTCCAAGGAATTTTCCTGCCACAGGTCGAGGACCCGGATCGGTAGGTGGTTGTCCATGCAGAGCGAAATGGCCGTCGAATCGAGCACGCCCACGCGTAGGTTCAAGGCTTCGATGTAGGTCAGGTGCTCAAAGCGCCTGGCTTGTGGGTTGACCATGGGGTCCTCGGCGTACACGCCGTCCACTTTCGTGGCCTTGACCAGCAAGTCGGCGTCGATCTCCATGGCCCGCAGCGCGGCCGCCGTGTCGGTCGTAAAGTAGGGATTGCCCGTGCCCGCCCCGAGGATGAGCACCCGGCCTTTTTCCAGGTGGCGGATGCCCCGCAGCCGGATGTACGGCTCGGAGATGGCCCGCATCTCGATGGCCGTCTGCACGCGCGGCGTGATGCCGATGCGCTCCAGGGCGTCGGCCAGGGCCAGGGCGTTCATCACCGTGGCCAGCATGCCGATGTGGTCGGCCGTGGCCCGGTCCATGCCGTGTTCCATGCCGAGCTGGCCGCGCCAGATGTTGCCGCCCCCCAGGACGATGGCCACTTCGACGTCGTGCTCTTTGATCTGCTTGATCTTGTTGGCGACCTGGGTGGCCATGTCCGGATCGATCCCAAAGCCCCCGGGACCGGCCAGGGCTTCCCCGCCCAGCTTGAGCAACACGCGTCTATAGCGGGTCACAACCACGGTCGCCTCCTAAATCACCTGCTTGAGCGACACAAGGCCGGCGCCTAATCGCCGCCGACCTCGAATCGCACAAAGCGCCGAACGACAATGTTCTCGCCCAAAAGCACGTTCTTTTGCTGGACCAGGTCTTTGACCTGGATGGACGTCTCTTTAATGAAGGGCTGCTCCATCAGGCAGACGTCTTCATAGAATTTACCCAACTTGCCCTCGACGATGCGATCGATGATATGATCCGGTTTCCCCGAATCCGCCATCTGGACTCGATAGATGGCCTTTTCCTTCTCCAGGGTCTCTTTTGGCACGTCATCGGGGACCAGGTACTGGGGCTTGGCTGCCACCACCTGCATGGCCAGATCGTGGGCCAGTTCTCGGAATTCGCCGGTGCGGGCTACAAAGTCGGTCTCACAGTTGACCTCGACCAGGGCACCCACCTTGCTGCCGGCGTGAATATAGGAACCGATGAGCCCCTCGTCGGCTTCCCGGGTGGACCGCTTGGCTGCCTCGGCCACGCCCTTTTCTCGCAGATGCTCGACGGCCTTGTCGAAATCTCCGTCGGTGGCTTCCAGGGCCTTTTTGCAGTCCAGGACACCGGCCCCGGTCGCGTCGCGGAGCTCTTTTACCATCTCTGTTGTAACGATTGCCACGTCTCTTATCCTCCCTACTCTTCGTCCTCGTCGAGATCAAACGTGCCGATATGAGATATCGCCTCATATCAGCACGTATCATCTATTCACTATCCTCGTCGGTTTCGTAGTCTTCTTCCTCGTCAAACTCGCCCGAGCGTAGCTTGGCCAGTGTTGCGGCGCCTAGGTACTTTGCGTCTTCCAGGACCTCTTCGTCCTCGTGGAGCGTCTCGCGGATCTGCAAGCCCTCGAGCACGGCATCGGCTATGTGGTTGGTGATCAACTTGATGGCCCGAATCGCGTCGTCGTTGGACGGGATCACCAGGTCGATCAGGTCCGGATCGCAGTTGGTATCGACCATGGCGATGACGGAGATGTCGAGGATGTTGCCCTCTTTGACGGCGATGTGCTCTCGCCGCACGTCCACGACAAAGAGCAGGTCCGGGAGCCGTTTCAGGTCCTTCAAACCACCCAAGCGCCGGTTCAACTTGTCGATCAATTGCTCCAGCTTGAGCGCCTCTTTTTTGGGCAATCGCTCAAAATCGCCCGTCTCTTGGCGCTCCTCCAGTTCGAGCAGGTAGCTGATTCGCTGTTTGATCGTCTGCCAGTTGGTGAGCGTGCCGCCTAGCCAGCGCTGGTTGACGTAGGGCATCCCGCAACGCTCGGCTGCGGCGCCCAGGTTCTCCGCGGCCTGCTTTTTGGTGCCGACGAAAATGATCACGCCGCCCTCGGCGACGGTATCGCGCACCAGGTTATAGGCCTGTTCCAGTCGGATGATCGTTTGTTGCAAGTCTACGATGTGAATGCCGTTTCTCTCGGTAAAGATATACGGCTTCATCTTGGGGTTCCACCGCTGGGTGCGGTGGCCAAAGTGCACGCCTGTTTCCAGGAGCGCTTTCATGGTGATATTCGCCATCACGTCCTCCTTACGTTGTTTTGTCCCTCCACCCTCTTCGTTCCCTTGGGAACCGGCGCACTAGGCCCCGGCACAGCCCATTCGGTCTGAGGGTGTGCGAAATAGATTAGCACACAGTTCGCGTGTTACCCCTGCTGCCGCGCGGAAGTATAGCATAGACTCAGGCAATAGGCAAATCCCCTGGAGCTGAAAGCGTTTCAGGCGCTGGCGGCGACCTCCTTGCCGAAATCGAGGAGGGCCTTGACCCCCCGGCTGTCGTGGGCCTCGGCGTAAACCCGCAGCACCGGCTCGGTGCCCGAGGGCCGGATGAGTAGCCAGCTATCGTCCTCTAGCCGGTACTTGACCCCGTCGAGGGTGTCCACCTCGTCCACGGTGACGCCGCCGATGGAGGGCGGCGCGCCGTCGCCAAGGCGGGCGACCAGTTCACGCTTGACGACGGGTTGGCGCAGGCGCAGGTCGGTGCGGGCGTAGCGGGTGGGGCCGGCCTCCCGCTGGAGGTCGGCGACCAATTCGTGCAGCGGGACGCCGGCGTCGGCCACGATCTCCAACAGCAGAAGGCCCATCAGCACGCCGTCCCCCTCGGGAATGTGGCCTTTAATGCCGATGCCGCCCGATTCCTCGCCACCGATGAGCACGTCTTCTTTGAGCATATAGTCGGCGATGTAGTTGAATCCCACGGGCGTCTCTTCCAGGGGCAGGCCGTATTTTTGGGCCAGGCGATTGACCATCATCGTCGTGGACAGCGTCTTGACCACCATGCCCCGCCAGCCCCGCTTTTCGACCAGATAGCGCAGCGCCAGGGCAAAGATGTGATGGGGGTCCACAAAGTTGCCCAGGGCGTCCATCGCCCCGATGCGGTCGGCGTCGCCGTCGGTGGCCAGCCCCACGTCGGCGTGCTTGGCCTGGATCGCGGCCACGAGGGCGCTCAGGTAGCGGCCAATCGGTTCGGGGTGGATGCCGCCGAACCCGGGGTTCATCTCACCCCGGATCTCATAGACCGAGCACCGGGTGCGGGCCAGCATCTCGCCGATACAGCCCCGGCCCGAGCCGTACATCGCATCGGCCACCACGCGCAACTCCCCGTTCGAGATTACGTCCAGGTTGAGCAGGGTCCCCAGGTGCTCGTAGTAGGCCCAGACCGGGTCAAAGCGGCGGATCAAGTCCTGATTCACAGCCCGCTGATAGTCCATGAGGTTGGGACCCCGGGCCTCGGCCTCGGCTTCGACCAGGTAGTGTTCCACGCGCCGGGCCTGGTGGGGCGAGGCCGCCCCGCCGTAGGACGCCTTGAGCTTGATGCCGTTGTAGCGGGGCGGGTTGTGGCTGGCCGTGATCATCAGCCCGGCGGCTGCCTTCTTGTCCACCACGCTATACGAGATCGCCGGCGTGGGGGCGTCGGCGCGGGTCAGCCAGGCGACAATGCCGTTGCCGGCCATCACCCGCGCCACTTCGGCCGCGTACCGGTCCGACAGAAAGCGGGTGTCGAAGCCGATGACCACCTCGGGATCGGGGCCGTTGTTGCCCTCGTTGTGCACGTAATCGGCGATGGCCTGGGCTACCAGCCGCAGGTTGTTAAAGGTGAACGTGTCTGAAATGACGGCGCGCCAGCCGTCGGTGCCAAACTTGATGCTCATCCTAATCTCCTCCTAGTTCGGGTATTCGTTCAGCCATCCTGCCGGGAGGCAGGTAGGGGTCTACTGTCCGCTCTCTATCGCCTCGGCTGCGGCCTCTTCGGGGGTAGCGGCGCCGCTCAGGACGCCTTCGACTGCCGTCTGCAGCGCCCCGGCGACCTGGGCATAGTTGGATAGCGAGGGCCGGGGCCGCGCGGCCAACAACTGCTGGCCGATGAAGCGGGTGTAGCCATCCTCCTGGTCCCAGTTGGCCAGGGCAGCTTGGCTTGCCGGCAAATAGTCGGCGGCTCGGGTCCAAGCAGCGCTGACGTCTGGCGCCGTCACCTGCAACAGAAAGTCCAGCGCAGCCGACTGATGGGCTGCATCAGAGGCCGTTAAGGCCAGCACCCAACCGCGGCCGATGGGCGCGGCCGGGCCGTTGATGGCCGGAATGGCCGCCACGGCCGAACCCTCCAGGCCAGCCCGGTCGGCCAGGTAGCGGTGGGCGCTGACCTGGGTCATGGCCGCGTCTGTCGTCAAATAATCGCGCCAACACTCGTCCAGAGTGTGGTAGTCCATGACGTCGGGGGAAAAGATGCCCCGCGACAGCCCGTCCTGGTAGAACTGCAAGACGGCGATCAGGCTGTCTGCATTGAGGAAGGCCCCCTCGGCTTCGGCGGCGGGTTGTGCTGCTACGGCCAGGTACTGGATGAGAAAGGCGTCGTTCACCAGGCCCGATTGCCCGCCGGCGGGAAAGAGGTAGGGGCCGGGGTTGCTGAGCACGCCAGGCCAGGACCGGGGCGGGACCGTCATCTGGCCGGTGTTGTAGACCAGGTGGTCCAGGTCGGCCCACAGTTGCAGGCCGTACAATCGCCCATCAAAGGTCGCCGCTTGCCGGGCAAAGGGGTAGAGGTCGGCCTGGACCTCGCCCGGGATCAACTCGTCCAGCGGCTGGAGCAAGCCCGCTTCGACGGCGCTGCCCAGTTGGTCGACGTCGATGAGCACCAGGTCGGGCAGCAACTCGGGCACGACGGCGTTGGTCGTGACCAGGTAATCGAGGATGCCGCCTTTGCCGTAGGGCTTTTTGAGCAAGAACTGAACCCGCACGTCGGGGTGCGTTTCCTCAAAGGCGGTCACCTGCTCGGCCACCATCAGGCCGCGGGTAATGGCCTGGGTCGGCGAGAAAGCCTCGGTCGTCCAGAGGGTCAGGGTGATGACCGCCGGGGCCTGGGGCGTGGCGCCGGTGGCCGGGGGTGTGGGCTGGGCCGGCGCCGGGGTCTCGGTGGAGGCGGCCGGCGGGGCCGTCGGCTCGGCGGGCGACAGATCGCAGCCGGCCAGGAGCACGACGGCAACGCCGAACAGCAGCACGAGCACGGCCGCCAGCCAGGGCTTTTTGGACGTCAGCACGGGGTTCACCGCTTGATGGTCTGGTCGCGGGCCGGGCCGACCGAGACGTACGCCGCCGGGATGCCCAGCACCTCTTCGACGTGCTGCACGTATGTCCGTGCCTGTTGGGGCAGGCCCTCGAAGGTCCGGGCCTCGGTAATGTCCACCCCCCAGCCGGGCAGGGTCTCGTAGACCGGCCGGCAGCGGGCCAGGACCTCCAGGTCGGTGGAAAATGTCTCGACGCGTTGCCCCTCCCGTTCGTAGGCCACGCAGATCTCGAGTTCGTGGAACTGCGACAGGATGTCCAGCTTGGTGATGGCCAGCTCGGTCAGGCCGTTGATGCGGGCCGCGTACCGCAGCGCCACCAGGTCGAGCCAGCCACAGCGCCGGGGGCGGCCGGTCGTCGTGCCGAACTCGTCCCAGGGTTGGGCACCGGTGCCCCGCAGCTTCTCACCCAACTCGCCCGTCAACTCGGTGGGCATGGGGCCGGTGCCGACGCGGGTCTGGTAGGCCTTGACCACGCCCACCACCCGCTCGATGTGCTGCGGCCCGACGCCCAGGCCGACCATCACGCCGCCGATGGTCGGGTGCGAGCTGGTGACGTAGGGGTAGGAGCCGTGGTCGATGTCGAGCAACGTCCCCTGGGCGCCCTCGGCCAGCACCTGCTTGCCGGAGCGCAGGGCGCCGGCGATCTCGCCCGAAGCGTCGGCCAGGTAGGGGGCCAGACGCTCGGCATAGCCCGCGTACTCGGCCACGATTTCGTCCGCGTCCAGCGGGGGCTGGCCATAGATTTCGGCCAGGATGGCGTTTTTGGCCGCCACCTGCTCGCGGATGCGTTCGGCGAACGGGCCGGCCGGGTGGAGCATCTCCTGGGCGCGGATGCCGCTGCGGGCGGCCTTGTCGGTGTAGGCCGGGCCGATGCCGCGCTTGGTCGTGCCGATGGCCGACTTTCCCCGGGCCGCCTCGGCCGCGCCGTCCAGGGCCAGGTGGTAGGGCATGATCAGGTGCGCCCGCCCGCTGAGCTTGAGCCGCTTTGGCGAGACGTCCACGCCCCGCGCCGCCAGGCCCTCCATCTCGGCCAGGAGCTTTTTGGGGTTGACGACCATGCCGCCGCCCAGGAAGCAGGTCACGCGGGGGTAGAGGATGCCCGAGGGGATCAGGTGCAGGGCAAAGCGCTCGCTGCCGACGGTGACGGTGTGGCCGGCGTTGTCGCCGCCGGCAAAGCGGGCCACCACGTCGGCTTCGGCGGCCAGCAGGTCGGTGATTTTCCCTTTGCCTTCGTCGCCCCACTGGGCGCCGAGGATTACGGTGATGGGCATGGGAGCCTCCTCTCAAGTGAGAACGGACATACGATAAACAGGGAGATCAGGCCAGCCCCGCTAGGAAATCGGAAAATGCTAGTAGTTCAACCCAGAGAGCCGTCATAAAACAATCCCCTCCCCTTCGATCTGCGACCGGAGCGCGGGTGTGGCGTCTTCCATATCCACCAGGTCTATTTCAAAGTCTGCGCCAATCCTGTCCAGCGCGGCCCAGGCGCACCAAAAATCTCTGCTTGCGATTCCTTTCACGGCCAGGTCTATGTCCGAGCGGTGATGAGAGTAATTGTCGCGTGCCAACGAGCCATAGGGCACTACTCGTTGGGCGCCAAATCGCTCTTTGAGCAGGGCCGCCGCCTCGCGAGCCACGATCCAGGCTCGCTGAGCACGTCGTTTTTGCTCCTGACGCGCCTGCGCCTCTCGCTGCCGGGCCGTGGCGCGGTAGGCCGCCATCTCCTCGTCTGTCACCTGGATTGCCGTTCTTTGCATCGCTTCCATCCTGTTGAAGCTGATTATGCGGCTATGGTGCTTTCTTGCGCACGATCCAGGACAATTCTTGGTCAAGAACAAGTGTCCGTTTCACCCACGGGTCCGTTCCGAATTTGCCAATGGGAGCAACGTCAGCCTTTTTTATCGCGCCCAGGGTCACAGACAGTGTCCCTTCGCGGTTACCATAATCGGTGAGTTGAAGCGGTCAGGCCCCTACGGCTCATGCAGTTCAGGCATTCATGAATCTGCCCGGTGATATCGTTCCAGGAACTCGGCTGGGCTCAGGACCTCAAAAGCTGCCTCACGGAGGTCACGAAGAAAGTGCCGGTTATCCGTGATCAGAAAGTCCACCCCTTGCCATTCGGCAAAGGCCCCGATGATCGCATCCGCTTTGGCGGGCAATCCCCGATCTGTATACAGGGCTACGAGATATTTCGGCGCCGGTTCCTCAACTATCGTGGCGTGTTCGGCCTCGTTCAACAGAGCATAGAGCGCCTTGACGCGTGCCGGGCGCAGGTTGCGCGTCACCTCCTGGATTACCAGGCGCGGAAGCACCACTTCCAGGTCAGGCAGCAGCAGCACGAGTTCTTCAGACAGAGGATCGGTTCCCTCCAGTCCAAAGATGAACTGGTTGCTATCGATACAGATCCGCATACTCTTCTTCGTAGATTTGCTCGCGGATTTCTCGGAGATTGGCAATGACCTCGTCCTTGGTGTCCCCCAGGCCAAATCCACCGTCGGCGCGGATTCCTTGCTGCAAAGCACGGAACTCTTGGCGCCACGCTTGCCGCCTTATTTCGGAAAGCCGCCGCTGGACGGCATTCGTCACCAATGCCTCAACACTGGGATACTCAAACGTCTCTGTGGCCCAGGTCAGTTCACGGTAGAGTTCTTCTGATACCTTCCAGGGTACCTGGCGCATTGTCGCCTCAGACATAACCTCAACCTCACTTCTTCCACCCGCCAGGCTGCGTAGGTCAACGCCTCACGTATGTCTTCCGCCTCCAAATACGGGTAGGCTTCCAGAATCTCGGTAACGGAATAGCCGGCTGCAACCAGTCCAACAATGGTTCCCACCGTGACGCGCAGCCCGCGAATACAGGGCTTGCCGCCCATTTATCGCCTATCGCTCGCAAAGAGACGACTGGCCGCCTGCTCCTTGGTCATGCCAAAGTGAGTGCCTACCGCCTTGACGATGCCGTCCAGTGTTCCACGAGCGATTTCTCTGTGATCCGGCACAGTCAAGGAGTGCTTGCCTTTTTCCAAGGTTCGAATCCGCACGTGGCTGCCCCGTTGGCGCACGACCTCGTACCCATAGACCTCCTCCAAGCGACGAATGAGATCCCGCCCCGAGATTACCGGATAGCGTCGAGGCGTCACAACGAAGCCTCGTACACGAACCAGATTGCCGGAGAGGGCGGCAAACCGTATTCTTCGTTCTCTCCCTCCGCTAGGGACAGATCTACAGCCTCACGCACGTTGCGTTGTAATTCATCTAGCGTTGCGCCTTGCGTAAAGGCGCCCAACTCCTCGCAGCTTGCGACAAAAAAATCCTCTTCTCGATGCGCGCGGACGATGACGAAGGAGCGAGTCGGCAACGATACGGATGGCGCAATTTCAATCTTGGGCAATGCGACACTCATTCTGAACCTCACTCTCCAAACAGCGGCACAACCTCAAACTTGCCCACGTCCACCAGCCCCTGGTCCGTCAGTTTGAGGGCCGGGATGACGGGCAGGGCCAGGAAACTCATGGTCATCAGCGGATCGGGCAGGGTGCAGCCCAGGGCGTGGGCGGCCTCGGTCAGGGCCTCGGCCTGGTCGCGGACCTCCTCCAGGGGCCGGTCGGACATGAGCCCGGCGATAGGCAGCGGGCAGGCGGCCAGCACCTCGCCGCCGGCGACGGCCACCTGGCCGCCGCCCATCTCGGCGATGGCGGCCACGGCGGCCCGCATCTCGTCGTCGGTCGCGCCGATGACGACGATGTTGTGCGAGTCGTGGGCCACGCTGGAGGCGATGGCGCCCCGCTTGAGCCCCACGCCCTTGACCAGCCCCAGCCCCACGTTCCCTGGGCCGCCGTGCCGCTCGATGACGGCCATTTTCAGCAAATCGCGCACGGGGTCCGAAACGACGTAGCCGTCCTTTGCATCCGCTGCTACGGTAGGCCGCAGCCGCAGGTCCTCGGTGACGATTTGCTCAGGAATGGCGCCGATGACGCGCGCCACAGGCGCGTCCGCCGGCCCCGCACCCGCCGGGATGCGGAAATCGAGCGACTCGACGTCCACGTGGACGCTGGGCTGGATCGGCACGGCGGGCAGTTCGGCACGGGGGATCAGGAAGCGCCCTCCTTCGGCCACCAATTCCCCGGCGGCATAGACCTGGGCGACCTCGATGCTCTGCAGATCGTCCAGCACCAGCAAGTCGGCGCGGTAGCCGGGTGCCACAGCCCCCACGTTCCGCAGTTGGAAATACTCGGCGGTGTTGATCGTCGCCATCTGGATGGCCGTCACCGGGCTCAGGCCCCAGGCCATGGCCTTGCGCATCACGTCGTCCACGTGGCCCTCGCTCAGCAGCGTGTCGGGATGGCGGTCGTCGGTGCAAAAATGGCAGAAGCGTGAATTGGTCAGCGTCACCAGGGGCAGCAGGTCGTGGAGGTTGCGGGCCGTGGTCCCCTCGCGGATGAGGATGTGCATCCCCCGCCGCAGCTTCTCACGGGCCTCCTCCAGTTCGGTGCACTCGTGGTCCGAGCGCACGCCGGCGGCGACGTAGGCGTTCAGGTCCAGGCCCGAGAGGCCCGGCGCGTGGCCGTCGATGGGCCGCTGGCCGGCGCTCCGCAGCTTTTCCAGCACCTCGGGCACGCGGAACAGGACGCCGGGGTAGTTCATCATCTCGGCCAGGCCGATGACGCGCTCGTAGCCCCACAGTTGCTCGATGTCGTCCGCGGTCAGCTCGGCGCCGGCCGTCTCCATGTGGGTGGCCGGCACGCAGGAGGGGGCCATGACGTAGACGTGGAGCGGCAGCCCCTCGCTGGCGTCGAGCACGTAGCGCACCCCGTCCAGGCCCAGCACGTTGGCGATCTCGTGGGGATCGCAGACGACGGCCGTGGTGCCGTGGGGCACGACGGCCCGGGCAAACTCGGCGGGCTGGACCATCGAGCTTTCGAGGTGGACGTGGGCGTCGATAAAGCCGGGGCAGACGTACTGGCCGTCCAGGTCCACCACCTGGCGGGCCTGGTAGTCACCAAAGCCCACCACCCGCCCGTCCCAGACGGCCACGTCGGCCGGGTGGATCTCGCCCGACAGGACGTTGACCAATTGGGCGTTTTTCAGCAATAGGTCGGCCGGCTCTTCGCCCCGGGCGACGGCGATCAGATCTTCAAGGCTCATTTTTCCTCTCTTTTTCAACGTGTCAACGGGCCGGTAGAGATCCGCAATTCGTAGCCCAAACGCTCCATGAACTCGGAGCAGTCCTCGATGGTCAGGCCAAATGCCTCGGTCCCCGGCGTGCCCGCGCGGGCTACCAAGTCGTTCAGGAGCACCTCGTCCTCCTCAGACAGGTCCCCCTCGGCCAGGGTCTCTTTGGCCCAGGCCACGAGTTGCGAGGCCGAGATCTCCTGATTCAGATACCGGTTCAGGTGGCGCAGAATGGCCCCGCGGGTCAATACTTTTTTGTAGAGCGGCTCCTTGAGCACGCCGACGAAGGGCAGATTGCGATAGCCTTCCGCAAAATCGAGGCCATAGCCCACCACGAATTTGTCGGGGATCTCGAATCCGACGTAATCGACGTCGATGGGCACCTGGCGGCGCTCCGGCTTGTCGAGCAGGGCGCAGATGCGCAGGCTGGCCGGCTGCCGGGCTTTCAGGGTCTCGACCAGGTACGACAGCGTCTTGCCCGTGTCCACAATGTCCTCGACGATGAGGACGTGACGGCCGGCGATGTCGGTCTCCAGGTCCATCACCAGCCGGACGGCGCCGCTCTCGGTGCTGACGCCGTAGCTAGAGATGCCGATAAAGTCGAGCCGGACCGAGATACTTATCTCGCGCATCAGGTCGGACAGAAAGACGATGGCGCCCCGCAGCAGGCCGACGAGAAGCAGCTCTTCCCCGTGATAGTCGCCGGAGATGCGTTTTCCGAGTTCTGCGACTTTGGCCTGGATGTCGTTTTCGGACACCAGGACTTCGGCGATGTCGTCTCGCATACTCATGGTTGCTCCTTTGCCTGTGAATTGCCTGCGACGGTGAAAGCGGGGACAGTATATGCCAAAAAGACGCGATTGTCAACGTCCTGCCGGCGCCCAACGCCGCCGGTGACGCTTGACAGAGGGGCTTGCGTCTTGCCGCATCTTGAGGTAGAATGGATAGCAGTTGGGTGCGGGCTGTACGGTGGCTGGCGCCAGAGGTGCAATTCGACAGGAGGCGAGCAAGGCGATGAGGACACCCCATCTCGTGCGATTGGTGGAAATTGACGAGCAGCGGTTCATCACCGGCTGCCGGAATGGCATCGTCCACCTCACCTGGGGCCGGACGACCATCCGCTTCACCGCGGAGGAGTTCCGCCGGCTGGCCGACCTGCTGGAGGAAGCCCGGGATCCTCTGACGCCCTCTTCCCTTCGCGACGGGTATCTGCGGGTGACCTGCCGCCGCGACGAGGAGTGCGAGTTCCGCATGGGGCCGTTGGCTCTGCTCCTTTCGCCGGCCGAGTTCCGGGAGCTGGCTGCCGCCGCCCGGGAAGCCGTCGACCGCCTGGACGAGATCCTCGACTCGGGGGCGTGGGACGAGCCCGACGAGGAGGAGTCGGCTCCCTTCGATTCCCAAGACCTCTTTGGCAGGACTCCCTTCTCCCAGAATTAAAGAGGACCGGCGCCTACATCTTGTCCGGGGCGCTGACGCCCATCAGCGCCAGCGTGCGGGCCAGCGCCAGCTTGGCCGCCTTGGCCAAGCACAGCCGGGCCTTGGTCAGCTCGACGTCGGCCGGGTCGGAGCTGACGACGCGGCAGTCGCGGTAGAAGGCGTGGAAGGTGCTGGCCAGGTCCTGGGCATAGTAGGTCAGGTGGTGGGGCTCCAGGTTCTCGGCCGCCTTGGCCACCGTCTCGGGCAGCTCCAGCATCTTGCGGATGAGGGCCAGTTCCGAGGGATGGGTCAGCAGCGAGACGTCGGCGCCCTCGTCGCTGTGGTCCTGCTCCTCGGCGTAGCGCAAGATGCTGGCGATGCGGGCGTGGCCGTATTGCACGTAGTAGACCGGGTTCTCGTCCGACTGCTGGCGGGCCAGGTCCAGGTCGAGGTCCATCTGGCTGTCGGCGGCGCGGGCTACCAGAAAGAAGCGTACGGCGTCGGCGCCGATGTCGTCCAGCACCTCGCGCAGGTCCACCTGGGTGCCGGCCCGCTTGGAGAGGCGCACCTGCTCGCCACTCTCCAGCACGGTGACCATCTGGTAGATGAGCAGCGTCAGCCGCTCGGGGTTGAGCCGCAGGGCCTCCATCATGGCCTTCATGCGCGGCGCGTGGCCCTGGTGGTCGGCGCCCCAGACGTCGATGACCCACTCGAACCCCCGCTGCACGAACTTGTTGTAGTGGTAGGCAATGTCAGAGACAAAATAGCCGGGCTGGCCGTTGGAGCGGATGATGACTTCGTCCTTGTCGCTTCCCAGCCGCTTGGCGTTGAACCACACGGCGCCGTCGGCCATGTAGAGATGGTTGCCCTGGCGCAGGACGCTCATGACGTGGTCAAAGACGCTCATGCCCAGATCGCCGCCGGCCTCGGGGTCGTAGAGCGACTGCTCGGAGAACCAGTTGTCGTAATGGACGTTGAGCCGGGCGCAGTCCTCGCGAATGCTCTCCATGGCGATCTCGTAGCCCAGGTCGCGCATCTCGGCCACAGCCTGGTCGTAGGGCATCGCCAGAAAGCGCTCGCCCTGCTCGTCGAGGATGCGCTGCGCCCAGTCGATGACGTATTGGCCACGATAGCCGCCCTCGGGGATCTCGCCGCTGCTGAGTCCTGAGTCTGGCGATGGGTCTTTGCCCAAAAGCTCGCAGTAGCGCACGTAGAGGCTCTCGCCGAAATTTTCCATCTGCGAACCGGCGTCGTTGACGTAATATTCGCGGTGGACGTCGTAGCCGGCGGCCTCCAGCACGTTGGCCACCGAGTCGCCCAGCACCAGGTTGCGCCCAAAGCCGACGTGCATCGGCCCGTTGGGGTTGGCGCTGCCGAACTCGACCTGCATGGGCTTGCCCTGGCCCAGGTCCACGCTGCCGAATGCCTGGCCGGCTTCCAGGATCGTCTCGACTTGCTGAGCCAGCCAGCCCTCGTCGAGGGTCACGTTAATAAAGCCCGGCGGCGCGACCGTCACCTCGCCGATGAACGGCAGGCGTTCCAGGCGGTGGACGATGCGCTGGCCCACCTCGGTGGGCGCCAGCTTGGGCTTTTCCGCCTCTTTGAGCGCGCGGTTGACGTCGGCGATCATTTTCAAGGGCAGGCTCGTGGCATAGTCGCCGTGCTCGGGCCGACGCGGCCGCTCGATGAGGACCGCCGGGATGTCGGTCCGGGGCAGGCTGCTTTTCTTTTGCGCTTTCCGCGTCGCTTTGTAGATCAGGTCGGCTATCTCATCCCGAATCATCTCGCTCCTCCGGTTTGTGCTCTCTAACAAACTCTACCACCTGGGCTATTTCGGCCAGCACGGTCTCTGTCTCCGGCTCCTGACAAGGAACGTGCTTCTCCGCTTGTCCGAAAGGATGGCAATGCCAGAAACGGTAGTTGTCGTAGCCAAAGATCCGCTGTCCCTCGTATATCAGCGTATAGCTGGTCTTGCCGGTCAAATCGTTGTGGTAGACGTCCAGGAACAGGCTGTCCGCCACGGATGCCCTGACGCTCAGAACGGAAGCCCGCTTCTCCTGGACCTCCACCTGAGCCGATGGAAGATGTGTCGAAATCGCAGCCAGGAGCCGCGTCCTGAATTCGACCAGACTCACGGTTGCAGTCCCTGAATGGCCTTCAACTCACCGAGCCAATGCTGTTTTTCCGCCACCAGATCATCCCAGCGCATCGCGTCTTGCTCAAGTGGATAAGAAAAGGGATCTCCCAGATCACCAGCCTGAAGCTGTTCCTGAAACTGTTCGTACATCATGCCATATTTGATTTCGAGTTCCAGGATCTCCTGCTCGCAATCCTGGATGCGCCGTCGAAGCTCATTGGACAAGAGGCGGGCGATCTTTTGGTTCATCGTCTCGCCTTCGATTTTGTCGAGCACGCCGAGCATCTGGGGCATTACTTCGGCAACTGCCATCTCCTACCTCCGATATTCTTCCATCTCCAGCCAGTTCGTGCCGACCTTGGCGTCCACCTTCAGCGGCGCGTCGAGCGGGTAGGCGCCCTCCATGATGTCGATCACCAGCGGCGCCACGGCGTCCAGCTCGTCCTCGGGCACCTCCAGCACCAGCTCGTCGTGGACCTGGAGGATCATGCGGCTGCGGAAGCCACGCGCCTGCAGCTCGCGCCACAGGCGATTCATGGCCACTTTCAAGATGTCGGCCGCCGTGCCCTGGATCGGGGCGTTGATGGCCATGCGGTAGGCTGCCTGGCGCACGTTATAGTGCACGCGCCCCCGGGTGCTCAGCTCGGGGAAGTAGCGGCGGCGGCCCAGCAGCGTCTCGACGTAGCCTTGCTCTCGCGCCTGCTCCTGCGTGCGGTCGATGTAGGCCTTGATTTGCGGATAGGTCTCGAAATAGGTCTCGATAAAGACCTCCGCCTCCTCGGGCGTCAGGTTGGTGCGCTCCGCGAGGCCGTAGCCGGTCACGCCGTAGCTGATGGCAAAGTTGGTCATCTTGGCCACGTCGCGCTGCTCGCGCGTCACCTCGGCCAGCGGCACGCCGCCGATCGCCGTGCCCGCCGAGTTCG
>CAYLZO010000001.1:48677-55215 GCA_964387775.1 uncultured Anaerolineaceae bacterium | reverse complement strand
GCCGCCGCCGTGCTGGCGTGGATGTCCTCGCCGCGGGCAAAGGCGGCCAGCATGGCCGGGTCCCGGGAGACGTGGGCCAGCACCCGCAGCTCGACCTGGGAATAGTCGGCGGCAAAGAGCCGCCAGCCCGCCTCGGCGACAAAGGCGCGGCGGATCTCGCGGCCCAGCTCGGTGCGGATGGGGATGTTTTGCAGATTCGGGTTGGACGACGAAAAGCGGCCCGTCGCGGTGCCGGTCTGGTTGTAGGAGGTGTGGACGCGGCCCGTGCGCGGGTTGACCAGCTCGGGCAGGGCGTCGACGTAGGTGCCCTTGAGCTTGGAAAGTTGGCGGTGCTCCAGGATCAGGTCTACCACCGGGTGCTTGTCCTTGATTTTTTCCAGGACGTCGGCGGCGGTGGAATAGTAGCCCGACTTGCCGCGCCGCATCCAGGGCAGGGTCAGGCCCATCTCGTCGAACAGGGCCACGCTGAGCTGCTGCGTCGAGTTGACGTTGATGGCGTGCCCCACGTACTCCTCGATCTCGGTCTGTAGCTCGCTCAGGCGGGCGCCCAATTCCCGGCCCATGGCCGCCAGCGCCTCCACGTCGAGCTTGACGCCCGCCCGCTGCATGTCGACGATGACGGGCACCAGCGGCATCTCGACCTCGGCAAAGAGATCCCACAGCGCCTTTTCGCGCAGCTCGGGCAGGAGCTGGTGGGCCAGCCGCAGCGTCATGTCCACGTCGGCGCAGGCGTAGGGCGCCACCTGGTCCACGGGCACGCGATCCATCGTGATCTGGCTCCGGCCGCTGCCGATGAGCTCGTCGATGGGCGTCATCTCGACGCCCAGGCGCGTCCAGGCCAGGTTCTTGAGCCCCAGGCTGCGGCTGCCGGGGTTGATCAGCCACTCGGCGATCATGGTGTCGCACGTCGCCGGCGTCACGTCGAGGCCCGCCTCGGCCAGGACGGTCAGGTCGTAGTTGGCGTTGTGGGCGTATTTGAGGATGTCCGGGTTGCTCAAGATCGGGCCGAGTTTCTCGGCGACGACTGGGAGCGGGATATTAGAGATTGGATATTGGCCGGTGTGGTGGATGGGCACATAGTAGCCGGTGCCTTCCTGGGCTGTGAGGGCGATGCCGACCAACTCGGCGGCCATGGGGTCGGTGCTGGTCGATTCGACGTCCACGACCAGGGCCTCGGCGCCGCTCAGAACCTCGACCATCGCTGCCAGGGCCTCGTCGCCGTCCACGATCCAGTAACCGGTCGGCTCCGGCGCCTCCGTTGGGGACGCTTGGTCCGCTGCTCCCTCGGCGAAAAAGGAGAGCTGGGTGGCCTCCTGCGGAACCTCGACGGCCACGGCCGAGTTCTCCCCCTCGCCCGGCAGGCGGTCCATCAGCGAGCGGAACTCCAACTGGCGAAAGAGCTCGGCCACCCGCTCCCGGTCGAACTTGCCCCGCCGCGACGCTTCCAGGTTGAGCGCCACCGGCACGTCGGTCGTGATCGTCACCAGGTGCTTGCTGAGAAAGGCCTCGTCGCGGCCCTGTTCCAGGGCGTTGCGAAAGCGCGTACTCTTGACCTCGTCCAGGTGCTCGTAGATGGCCTCGACGCTGCCGTATTTCTTTAACAGGCGGGTCGCCGTCTTTTTGCCGACGCCGCGCACGCCCGGCACGTTGTCGCTGGTGTCGCCGGTGAGGGCTTTGTAGTCGATCAACTGCTCCGGCTCCAGTTCGTAGCGCTCGCGGATGGCCTCCTCGTCGTAGATGATGGTGTCGCTGAAGGCCCGCCGCGAGGTGAGCACCCGCACGTGCGGCCCGACGAGCTGGAAGGTGTCGGTGTCGCCGGTGACGATGAGGGTATCCACGTCCTCCGCCTTGGCTTGCTCGGCCAGGGCGGCCAGCACGTCGTCGGCCTCGTAGCCCTCCGCGGCGTAAATCGGGATGTTAAAGGCCTCGATCAGCTCCTCGATGCGCGCCATCTGGATGCGCAGGTCGTCGGGCATCTCGGCGCGGTTGGCCTTGTACTCGGCATAGTCCTCGTGGCGGAAGGTGCGCCCCCGGTCAAAGGTCACGGCGATGTATTCGGGATTTTCCTCGCGCAGGACGTTGAGCAGCATCGAGGCAAAGCCAAAGACGGCGTTGGTCAGCTCGCCGTCCGACGTGGCCATGGTGGACGGCAGGGCAAAGTAGGCGCGGTAGACCAGCGCGTGGCCGTCGATCAGAACCAGTTTGTCACGGTCAGCCATCCATCTCTCCTCATCCGTCAAGTTTCGAGTATTGTACCACGCCCTGGCAAAAAGGGCAATGACCTGGGCGGCCCCGCGCCTACGGCCCTTTGACGACGAAGGGCAGGTACACCCGCCAGGGCGTCGCGCCATCGACCCAGACCAGGGCCGCGTGATCGTCGGCCCCGCAGCCGTTCCGGGCCGTTAGCGTCACCGGATAGGCCCCCGAGACCGCGTAGGTGTGCGTGGGCGCCGGCAGGGTGCTGGTCACGCCGTCGCCAAAGGCCCACAGGTAGCCGGCGGCGTGCTGGCTGTCGTTGGCAAAGGTCACCGTCAGGCCCTCGGTGAGCCAATGAAAGTCCGCTATCGGCAGCGGGTTCACCGTCACCGGCTGGCTAAAGGCGTCGGTAGCGACGGAATTCGTCACGGTGAGCGTGACGGTGTAGGCGCCGGCGCCGGAATAGACGTGGCTCGGCTCCCACGCCGCCGACCCGCTGCCGTCGCCCAGGTCCCAAGACCAGGTATCGGCGTAGGTGCTGGTGTTGGTCAGCACCAGCGGCTCGTCGAGGCAGAGGGGGCTGTTGGTCTCAAAGCTGGCCTGCGGTGGCAGCACGGACTGGACCGCCTGGAACGCGTCTAAAATGCCCCAGCCCCAGACGTTGTTGGGCACGTCCTCCGGGCCGTCGCCGCCGCAGCCCTGGTTCGTCGTCTTGGGCTCGGCGCTGCCCGCCAGGGCCGACTCGAGGGCGTGCACCTGGCCCTCGTAGCCCGACGCCGCCGAGAGCAGCAGGGCCACGGCCCCGGCCACGTGGGGCGCGGCCATGCTTGTGCCCGAGCTGGTTCCGTAGCCGCCGCCCGGCACGCTGGAGCGCACGCTAACCCCCGGCGCGGCGACGTCGGGCTTGACATAGATCTCGCCGCCGTAGGTCACCGGCCCCCGGGCCGAAAAACCCGCGATCTGGTCGGTGTCGTGGTCAAAGGCTGCCACGCTGAACGACTGCTGGTAGATGGCCGGCGGGTCGGTCACGCTGCTGCAACCGGAGTAGCCGCCGTTGCCCGCCGAGACGACGACGACGATGCCGGCCTGGCGCAGCGCCTCGACCGAGGCCTCCAGCGTGTCGGCCGAGCAGCCCTCGCTGGGCGGGCAGCTCCACGAGTTGTTGACGACGTGGGGCGCCAGCGCCGGATCGCCCTGGGCCGGCGTGCCGCCCACGGGGTAGGGCGCCAGAAAGAACTCGAAGCACTCCATGTAGGTCGCCGGCGAGCCCACGCCCACGTCCATGTTCCGGCAGCCGATCCACTCGGCGCCGGGGGCCACGCCGACTTGGTTCGATCCCCCATCGCCTCCGACGACGGTGCCCAGCGTGTGGGTGCCGTGGCCGTAATCGTCGCACGGCTCCGGCGAGTCGGCGCCGCAGGACCCACCGCCGCTGTGGATGGCGTCGTGCCAGTTGAAATCGTGCCGGCCGTAGCCCGGCTGCTGGACGCGGTACTGGTCCACCAGGGCCGGGTGGTCCCAGTCGATGCCGGTGTCGTTGCCGCCGACGACCACGCCCTGGCCCGTGTAGCCCAGCGCCCAGGCCTCGTCGGCGTGGACGCGCAGCAGGTTGGGCTCGATGGCCCGGCCCGCTGCGGGAGCCGCCACCGGCGGGTCGGGGACGCCTTTCACCCAGGGGTTGGGCTCGATGCGGGCCACGTCGGGCCGGGCAGCCAGGGACTGGATCAGGGCCCGGTCGGCGCGTACCTTCACGGCGTTGACGATATAGAAGCGCTGGTATCCGCCCCCCCGGGCCTCGATGTCGGCCAGCAGGGCCGGCTGGCTGGCGTCGGCGACGGCGCGCAGCGCCTCGTAGACGTAGCGGCCCTTGGCCGCCTTGGTCGGCAGGGCCTCGGCGCCGCTCAGGTCGGCCTGGGCGCGAAGCACGACCAGCACTTCGGCCTCCCCCGCCGAGTCCAGGGTTTCCCAGACCAGGGGATGGACCTCTGCCTGCCGGGGCGGCTCGGCCACCGCCAGCATAGGCAGCAACGCCAAGCAGCCCAAGATCACCATCACCATCCTAAACGCAGAGTGTCTCACCTCTATCTCCGATCTCTATCTCTATCTCAGCCGGCCCAGCCCTCGGCCAGGCCCAGCAGCAGGCGGCGCAGAAATTCCAGGGCCAGGGTCGTCGTCCACACCCGGGCGCGGGCGTCCCGGCCCTGGAAGCGCAGCCGGCGGGTGTCCACGCCCTCGGGGCCGGCGACGGCCACCCAGGCTCGCTCCGCCTCGTCGCCGAGCACCACCAGGCCGTGGGTGACCTGCCAGGCGTGGCGCAGCCCCTCGGCCAGGGCCACGGCCCCGGCTTCTTTGTGCCACGCCTCCCCCTCCAGGCCCTGGAGGTGGGCCAAGGCTGCCCCGTCACGCGCTACGAGGCCCCCGCAAAAGACGTCGGGCTGGGCACTCAGGCGCCGGGTGACGTCGCCCTGGGTCAGGGTCTCGGCCACGGCCAACGAGGCGTCCCGCTCCCGCAGCAGGCCGGCGAGCACGGCTTCGAGGCTCGCGTCGCCCGTGGCATAGATGGCCGGCCCCAGGCGCTGGCGGACCTGGGCCTCGACGCCGCCGATGAGGGCCTCGGCTTCGGCCTGGCTGGCGGCCTTGGCCACGATGCGCACGTCGGTCTGGCCCGGATGGGCGGACAGGCCGACGGTGGGGTTGGCCGCCTCCTCCAGGTCGGCCAGGGCCTGGTCGATGCGACTCTCGCCCACGGCCACGGTGCGCAAGATGCGGGTGACGAGCACCTCGCGCCGGCCCAACCGCCGGTGCAGATAGGGCACGACGGCCTGCTCCATGAGGTAGCGCATCTCGCGGGGCACGCCGGGCAGGGTGATGATCGTGCCTCCCCCTCGACGCTGCTCGGGGCGCGGCTCCACCTCCACGATGAAACTCGGCGCGGTGCCCACCGGATTCTCGATGGGGATGCAGCCCTGGGGCAGGTAGGCCTGGCGGCGGTTGTTGTCGCTCATCGTCGCGCCAAAGCGGGCGAAAAATGCCTCGATCTGGGCCAGCAGCTCGGGGTAGAGCACCAACTCGCGGCCGGTGACGCGGGCCACGGCGTCGCGGGTCACGTCGTCCACGGTGGGACCCAGCCCGCCGGTGGTCAGCACGACGTCGGCCCGGGCCAGGGCCTGCTCCAACGCCTGGCAGATGCGCGCCTCGTTGTCACCCACGGTGCTCCGAAAGTAGAGGTCGATGCCCAGGTCGCGCAACTGGCGGGCCAGATAGGTGGCATTCGTGTCGTCGATCTGGCCCAACAGCAGTTCGGTTCCTGTCGTGATAATCTCGGCGCGCATGGAATTCCCCCCTCAGAAGTGTGCTGGCTATTGTACCACAAGAGCCGGCAAGAGGAAAAGCAAGACCAAGGTGAGTCTTTGTCCTGGGTTGGGTTTTGTCCTATAATGGACCCATCCTGTTGGCGGAGGGGTCGTGGTAGGTGTTGACTGATGGGGGCGGGTAAAATCCGGCCCCCATCAGTCAACGTGTAACCACTACCGGTGGAGGAAGGTGCATGGGCCGCCTGGCGGCGTTATTTGACCTGGACGTGCCCCGCTTTCTCCATTTGCTGCGGAGTTTGCTCGTTTAGGCCGGCAGCGAGATCCTAAAGGTCGTCCCCCGGCCCTGCTGGCTCTCCACCGAGATGTGGCCCCCATGCAGCTCGACCAGCGACTTGGCAATGGCCAGGCCCAGGCCCGACTCGCCCTCGTCGGTCTGGCGGGCTGGGTCGCCCCGGTAGAAGCGGTCAAAGATGTGGGGCAGTTGCTCCGGGGCAATCCCCTCGCCGCTATCCTGGACGGTCAGCAACACGTGGCCCGTGTTGGGGGCCGCGCCCAGGGCAATCCAGCCGCCGGCGGGGGTGTGGCGCAGGGCATTGCTGACCAGGTTGTCGAGCACCTGGGCCAAACGCTCGGGGTCGGCTTCCACCGGCGGGACGTCGTCGCTGGCCGCGAGCCGGAGGTCGATCCCGAGCTGCCGGGCTTGCGGCTCGTGCGCCGCCCGGGTCCGCGCCAGCAACTCGGAGGGCAGGACGGGCTGGCGCATGAGCGTCAACTCGCCGGCGTCGGCCAGCGACAGGGTGCGCAGGTCCTCGACCAGGCGACGCAGGTAGCGGGCTTCTTGGTGCATCATCTCGAATCGCTCGGCGGTGGGTTGGAGCACGCCGTCGCGCAGGGCCTCCAGGTAGCCGGCCATGACCGTCAGCGGCGAGCGCAGGTCGTGGGCGATGTCGGCCGTCATCTGGCGGCGCAGGTCGTTAGTAGAGGCTGACTCCGTTGATGGTTCCGCGGGGCATAGTCGCTGGTTCGTC
>CAYLZO010000001.1:27246-48667 GCA_964387775.1 uncultured Anaerolineaceae bacterium | reverse complement strand
GTTGAAGGAGGAGGCCAGCTCACCCAGCTCGTCCTGGGAGCGGACGGGCACCTGTGGTTCCAGGTCGCCCCGGGCCAGCGCCCGGGTGGCGGCCGTCAGCTCGCGCACCGGACGGGTGAGGCTGCGGGCCAGGACAACCCCCAGGACCAGGGCGATGACGACGGCGGCCAGCGCCGCATAGACAGAGGCTCGGTTGGTGCGGGATAGGTAGCGGACCTCCTGAGCAGCCAACGGCGGGCTCTCGCCGGTGACCAGCGCCGTGCCCACGACCTTGCCGTCCACCTCGACGGCCACGCCCTGGCTCAGATCGTCAGCCGGGACTTGGTCGCCGAGGCGGTACGGCCCGGCGGGCAGGACGATCGTGCCCTCCGCGTCGGCCAGGGCAAAGACGTAGGGCGGCTGGGGTCGCTGCACCCTCTCCCAGGGGGCGGGCTGGGGCGGCGGGCGCAGTTGCTGCTCGGGCGGCTGGGGTTGGGGCGCGCCTGCCGCGCCGAGCCGAAAGTATTCGTGAACCCCCTGCCACGAGCCATTCACCCCATAGTAGGCCGTGGCACTGGTCACGAAATTGCTCTGCGATTGTTCCAGCACCAGTTGCTCGAATTCCCGGTAGGTGGCCCAGCGGGCAAAGAGGGCGGTCAGCGCCGCGCCGGCGATGCTCACCAGCAAAAAGGCGAGGACCAGTTTGAAGGCCAGAGAGCGGGTCATCGGCCGGTCCCCCGGGCAAAGCGATAGCCGACGCCAAAGACCGTCTCGACGTAGCGCGGATTGGCCGGGTCGGGCTCGATCTTGGTCCGGAGGTTGCGGATGTGCACGTCCACGGTGCGCTCGATGCCCTCAAAGGCGACGCCCTGGAGCTGGGTGAGCAATTCCTGGCGGGAAAAGGCGCGGCCGGGTGCGGACATCAGGGTGGCCAGCAGGTCAAACTCGGTGGGGGTCAGGTGGACGGGCTGCCCGCCGACCGTGATCAGGCGCGTGCCCTTGTCGAGGATGATCTCGCCGGCGCGCAACACTTGGGCGCTGGGCACGGCCCTGTCGGCGCGGCGCAGGACGGCGCGAATGCGGGCCACCAGCTCACGCATCGAGAAGGGCTTGGTCACGTAATCGTCGGCGCCGAGTTCGAGGCCGAGTACCTTGTCGGTCTCGTCCACGCGAGCCGTCAGGAGGATGATGGGCGTGTCGCTCTCCTGGGTGTAGACTTTCATGAAATCGTAGCCGCCCATCTCGGGCATCATGACGTCGAGCAGGATCAGGTCCGGCTTTTCGTGGCGCGCGACAAAGAGGGCCTCGCGGCCGTTCTCGGCGGCGACCACGCGAAAGCCCTCCTCGGACAGGTATTCCTGGACCAGTTTGCGCACGCTGGCTTTGTCATCGACGATTAGGATCGTTTTCAGCATGTCCGACCTCCCCCGGCTCAGATTATAGCACGAAATCGTGTCTTGGGGAAAGTGCGGCAGATCGACGCTCACCCGTCGCGCAACACGAGGGGCAGGTAGAGGGTGTGCTCCGGCTCTGCCACCGGTTCGGCGTCACGCACCAGCCGCACATAGTTGTAGATGCGCACCACGTCGCCCTGGGGACCGTGGCCGTAGGGGTAGTCGCCGGGGTCGCCGGACTTGGGATCGCTGCGCTGCGCGCCCGCGCCGTGGACGTTGAGCAGGGTGTAGTCGCCCGAGCCGGGCGGCTGCTCCATCCAACCCCAGGCCTCGCCAAAGGCGATGTAAGCCGCAGAGTCCCCTCGGGGGCCTTCGACGTGGGTCGTGCTGGTCCAAAAGTAGGCGTCGTCGGAGCTGACGTCAAAGACCGGGTCGATGGCCGGGCCGGCCTGGGCCGGGTCCTGGGCGTCGGGCGCCTGGCTGTAATCCACGATGCTCTGGAGTTCCTTGGCGTTGGGCAGGCGCCAGTCGTCGTAGCTCGCGTACTCGGCGGACTCGGCGTAGGCCAGGGCCTCCTCCCAGGTCAGTGTCATGCCGCTGTCAGCCTGCATCCACATCAAGCCGGTAGCTTGGTCGGTGATGGTTCCAGCTTGCCCCGAGCCCGTCGAAGGGTCCCCATTGCCCATTCGGCCCAACTGTGGTATCATTCCTGCCATCCAGCAACCGTTTGAAGGAGGAGCTACATGAGCAACGCGGATCAGAAATCGCCAGCAGAAAAGCGGGCGGAGCGATTTGAAGAATTGTGTTCAGAGTGGGATCGGCTGTCCAGCCGGGTTACGCTGGGCCACCTGCGGGACGAGATCGAGGACGTGACCGGCCAGATCGAGGCCCTGCCCCATCGGATCGACGAGCTGGCCGGCCGGGGCTATCACTACAGCCAGGACTGGGAGGCGCGGGCGGAGACGCTAAGTGAGGGCTGGCCCGAGCGCCGCCGCGAAGCCCTCGACGTCCTCCGGGACGAGGTCCCTCGCCTCGACGATCTGGGCCAAGAGATCGAGCGGCTCTGCGGCCGCAGCGTGCTCGCCGACCGGGCGCTGGATCGCCTGGAGCACAACCTGGACCGCCTCGAATCCCAGCTCGACACCGCCGAGCGTGACGTGCGGGGGTTGTACGATTCGGTTCAGGAGCCCCTGCGCCAGCTCGAATCGGAATTCGACGCGGTCGAGTTCATGCTCGACGCGCTGGACACCGCCTCGTTCGACCTCCAGCCGGACGAACACGGCGTCGCGGCCGGCGAGGCCGTCTGGACCAACCACCCCGACGAGCCGGAGGGCATCCTGTTCCTGACCGACGACCGGCTCCTCTTTGAGCAGCGCGAGAAAAAGGCCACCAAAAAGATCCTCTTTATCACCACCGAGTCGGAACTGGTCCAGGAGAAGCTGTGGGAATCGACCGTCGCCAACGTCGCCGAGCTGGAAGCCGAGGACGAGAAAAAGTTCCTGGGCCACAAAGAGTTGCTCCACCTGCGCTTCCACGAGTACACGTCGGGGCTGCACGGCGAGGTGACGCTGCGCCTGGAGGACACCACCAACGAGGTGTGGGCCAGCTTGCTCAAGTTCGTCCAGGGCGGCCAGCTCGATTCCGCGCCCGCTGCCCCGGAAACGGCAGATCCGGCCGAGGCCACTCCGGTAGAGCCGGCCGGAGAAGCCCCGACCCACTGCCCGGCCTGCGGCGGGCGGCTCTCACCCCCGGCCCCGGGCGCGCGAACGATCGTCTGCGACTATTGTGGCACGTCAATAGACGTGTAGAGACGCGGCGGCTCGCCCGATCAGGAGCGCCGCCGGCTGCCGTCGTTGACGAGGATGATCTCGTACTCGATACCCAACTGCCGGGCCACGGCCGCCACCTCCTTGACGGCGGCGGCGGCGTTCTCTTCTTCGTTGTAGGCCGGCAATACGATTGACAAACTCGACATGGTTCTCCCTGCTCAGGTTCTCACTGGATCAGATGCTCTAGCCCGCTCAACATTACGCCTGATTCTGCTTTGGACACGGATTGGACGGATTTCACGGATAACAGGCAGCAGCTAATCCGTGGAATCCGTAGCATCCGTGTCCGACCGAAAGACGACGAATTTACTGAGGCCGAAATTCCAGGCAAACGTAACACCGGTAGCTGCCACAAACGCCACTGCCTCCGGCAGGCCGACCACGTTCAGCACCAAGTGCATCACGCCGGCGTTGAGGCCCAGCGCCGCCAGGTTGGCCAGGGCGAAGGCAACGAATGTCCCCAGGTTGCCGGCGTTTGACGCGCGAAACGTCCAGGTGCGATTCCAGTAAAAGCTGTTGACCACGCCGGCGCTGTAGGAAACCCCCTTTGCCAGGGCTGGCAGCGCGGCCAGGCCCAGCCAGCGGGTCAGCGCCAGGTAGAGGATGGCGTCTACCCCCGTGTTGAGCACGCCCACGGCCAGGAACTTGAGGACCTGAACCTTCCACAGGCCCGCTCCCAGTGGACGCCAGTCCGCGTTGCGCTCACCGGGCTGTCTCCGGGCCGCCGAAACGGCGAATCGGGTGCGAGTGACGAAAGACGATCTCACGGCAACCTCCCTACCCGCCACAATCGTACAGAACCGTGGGCTGTCCGCGATCCATCGTCGTTGCGCCGGGTGCTTTGACAGGCGTGCAGGTGCGCTCCACCCACTGGCCGATCTCGGGCTTGCGCTGGGCCAGCTCCCGCCCGCCGAGCACGTAGCGCAGCTCGCCGCGCTCGACCATCTCGGCCAGTTTCTCGACCGTCACCACGTCGTCGCCGCCGTTAAAGCCGCCAAAGGTCAGCGCCGGGCGGCCGGTCTCGATGATGTAGCCCGACACGTCGTGCGAGCTGAGCCCGGCGACGAGATAGTCGTCGGGGCCGGTGTGGGCCAGCAGGTAGTCGAGAATCGCGTCCTGGGCCGGCGAGAGCGTGTCGGACATGCGGGCCTGCGCCTGGCCGGTGTCCGGCCCGGAGCGGGGCAGGGGCACGTTGGGATTCTCGTTCAGTGCCGTAGCCGCCGACCAGAGCAGGGGCGCCACGGCCAGCGACAGGATGGCCAGGCTGAAACCCACGCGGGCCAGAGCCCACCGCTTCTGCTGCCCCGCCCAGTCGAGCAATGCCAGCCCGCCGAGAAACAGCGGCACCGCCGCGGCCAGCACGAGGGCCGTGTAGGTCAGATACTCGCGCAGGGCGTTGAGCTGCACCCACAGGGTCACGCCCGCGATCAAGGCCATCGTCAGCAGCGGCAGCCACCTCCGCCGCCGGGACAGCCGCCACAGCGCCCAGGCCGTTGCGCCCACCAGCGCGGCCAGCGGCGGGCCGAGCATGATCAGGTAGTAGGCGTGCCACAGGGCCGAGTTGAAGGTGAAATAGACGACCTCGGGCAGCAGCCAACCGGCCCACAGCGCCAGGGCCAGGTGCTTTTTACCAAGCCGCCAGGGATGGCTTTTTTGCGCCAAGCCCCGTCCCGGGGCGTCCGCCCCCGGGACGGGGGCTTGCGCCTTCAAAGGCGCCTTCTTGCCGAGGGGCCGGGGGCGGCCCAGCACGGCCAGCGCCAGCGGCAGGCTCAGCAGCGCCACGGGCAGCAGCCAGCCCGCCTCGCCGACCAGCGGCTCGGTGAAGAGGCGCAGCCAGCCGGCCTCGCCCACCTCGGACGTGCGGCCGGGGCCGCCGGCCGGACCGGGTTGCCCTTGTTGGCCATCTCCGGGCGGTGGCGGCCGGTCGTCGGGCGGATTCAACGCCCCGCCCGGCGGCGGCGGCGGATTGCCCTGCCCGCCGGGCAGCGGCCGGACGCCCGCCTGAGGTGGCGGTGCACCGGCCGGCCGCGCGACGACCTGGCCGTCGCCGCCGTCGTCGCTGAAAAACGAGAGGACGTTGAGACGCTTGAGGCCGTTGTGGCCGACGATCAGCTCCATGACCGTGTTGTCCTCGCTGCTGCCGATGTAGGGCCGGCTCTCGGGCGGCGTCAGGTCCACGGCGACGGCCCACGACAGCGAGATGGCCAGCAACACGGCCGTCGCCAGCCCCAGGTGGACGAAGCGCTTCCACCAGCGGGTGCGGGCGCCCAGCAGGTAGAGCCCGTAGAACGCCGGCAGGGGCAGAAACGCCTGGAGCATCTTGACGTTGAATCCCAGGCCGACGAGCACGGCGCCCAGCAGCAAGTAGCGGAGCCGGCCGCCGCGCGTCGCCCGCCAGAAGGCCCAGGCGGCCAGCAGCAGGACGAACACCAGCAGCCCGTCGATGGTGTTGTTCCGCTCGGCCGAGACGGCCACGGGCAGTACGGCCAGCGCCAGGGCGGCGACCCGGCCCGCCCAGCGCCCGAACTGGCGCCGGACCAGCCCGTAGAGCAGCGGGATCGACAGGGTGCCGGCCAGGGCCTGGGGCAGCGCCAGGGCAAAGCCGTTGACGCCGAATAGGTAGGCCGACGCCGCCTGGAACCAGAAGCCCAGCGGCGGCTTGTCGACCGTCACCGAGCCGCCCGGCTCAAAGGCGGCGAAAAAAAAGTTGTGCCACGAGGTCAACATACTCTTGACCGTCGCCGCGTAATAGCTGTTGCCGATGCTGTACGCGCCCAGCTTGTAGAAACGCAGAAAGGCGCCCAGCAGGACGATCAGCCCCAGCCCGCCGGCGACGAGGGCTTGCTGGCGGCTCAAGCTGAACGGCCGAGTTCGGTTCTGCGCCCCGGCAGAATGACCTTCGCGCCAAGGTTGGTTTTCCTGTGCAACCAAAGACATTTTGACCTCCTCGTAGCTCGTCTCTGTCACCCACAGGGTACCACAAAGATGTTCAGATCCCGTTAAGAAATGATGTGGACCTCATTCAGCTTTTTTCTTCGCTTCGAAATCCCCTTTTCTCCCTCCAAGTTTGACAATGGGGCTCATCGGGGGTAAAATGTGTATACTCACAATGTGAATATCCACGACGTGAAAAGGAGGGGGACATCTTGGCCCGGGATACGGCAGCTTCACCACAACCCGTTTTGCTCGGACTGCTCATGCTCCAGCCCCGCCACGGCTACGAGCTGCACCAGGAGTTTGGCCGCGAGCTGGGCCGGGTGTGGCAGATCGGGCTGAGCCAGCTCTACGCCCAGCTCAAGCAGTTGGAAGAGGCCGGCCTGGTCGAGGCCCAGGTCGAGCCCCAGCCCGACCGCCCGGCGCGCAAGGTCTACCACCTGACCCCGGACGGCCGCGACGTCTTTCTGGCCTGGGTTCGCCAGCCGACGCCCTACCTGCGTCACATCCGCGTCGAGTTCCTGGCCCGCCTCTACTTTTTCCGGCGACTGGCCCTCGACGGCCTGGCGGACCTGGTTGCCGCCCAACAGGCCGTCTGCCGGGAGCAGGTTGCCCGCTTTGACCAACTCGCCGCCGAGGCCGAGGACGCCTTCCGCCGCTGCGTGCTCGAATTCCGCCGGGGTCAGCTCCAGGCCGTCATCCACTGGCTGGACCGCTGCCTGGAGATATTGTAGGGCAAGATTGAATCTTGCCCTACCCCGCTCGACGCAGACCATAGTCCGCATCGAACAGAAAATGACTAAAAGGAGAGTTTGCTGCATGAGACGCACGTCGTTTTTCCTCGCCGCCATCCTGCTGGTTAGCCTGCTGCTGGGCGCCTGTGGGCCCACGCCCACGCAGACCCCGACCGATTCGCCCCTGCCGCCGCCCACCGAGCCGGCGGCGGGCCTGACCCTCACCGACGCCCTGGGCCGTGAGGTCGAGTTCAAAGCCCTGCCGGAGCGCATCGTCGTCGCCGGCCGGAGCAGCCTGACCATCGTCGACACCCTCTACCTCTTTCCCGAGACGAGCGAGCGGCTGGCCGCCCTCGTAATCGGCCGCCAGCCGGTGGGCGACTTTGTCTCGCTGGTGGACCCCGCCTGGGACCAAAAGGCGATCCTGGCCCCCGACGCCGGTCCGGAGCAGATCGCGCCCCTCGATCCCGACGTCGTCCTGCTGCGCAGCTTTATGGCCGAGTCGCTGGGCCGGTCCCTGGAGGAGCTGGAGATTCCCGTCGTCTACCTCGACCTGGAGACGCCGGACCAGTATTTCCGCGACGTGCTCACGCTCGGCCAACTTCTGGAGAACGACGAGCGGGCAGGCGAGATCCGCGCCTACTATCAGGCCCGCCTGGACCACATCGTTGGCACTGTGCAGGCGTTGCCGGCCGACGAAACGCCCGGCGTGTTGCTGGTGCAGTACAGTGACCAGGGCGGCGAGGTGGCCCTCGAAGTGCCCTCGGCCTCCTGGCTCCAAACCACCGAGGTCGAGCTGGCCGGCGGCCGCCCCATCTGGAGCGAGGCGGCCCGGGCCGGCGGCTGGACCGTGGTCAATTTTGAACAGATCGCGGCCTGGGACCCGGACAAGGTATTCGTCATCCACTACCGCGCCGACTCGGCCGAGGTCGTGGACCGGTTGGCGGCCGACGCCCAGTGGCAGGCCCTCCGCGCCGTGGAGGCGGGCGAGATCTATGGCTTTCCGGCCGACGTCTTTAGCTGGGACCAGCCCGACCCGCGCTGGATCTTGGGTGTGACCTGGCTAGCAGGCAAGATTCACCCCGACCGCTTCCCCGACCTGGACGTGCGCCAGAAAGTCGTCGAGTTCTTTAGCCAGATGTACGGTATGGACGAGGCTGCCGTCGAGGCCCAGATCCTGCCCACCCTCAGTGGAGACGTCGAGTGAGCGTCGCCCGCCCCGTGCTCGACACGGACCGAGGTCTGTCGGCGCGCCGCGTGGCTGCGGTGCGGGCCGCGCTGGCCCGGCGGCCCTTCCTGCTGCTGAGCGCCGCCTTTCTCCTCGTCCTGCTCGCCTCCCTCTTTGTGGGGCGCTACCCGGCGCCGGGCTGGATGTCGCCGGCGACGCTGTGGCAGGACGAGGTGGCCCGGCGGCTGGTGCTCAACCTGCGGCTGCCCCGCGTGCTCAGCGCCGCCCTGCTGGGCGTGACCCTGGCCGCCGCCGGGGCCGTCTTGCAGATGATCTTTCGCAACCCCTTGGTCGAGCCCGGTTTTCTGGGCGTCTCCCAGGGGGCAGCCTTTGGCGCGGCCCTGAGCATCCTAACCCTGGGCGCCTCGCCGCTGCTGACCGAGGGGGCGGCCACCCTCTTTGCCTGCCTGGGCCTGGGCCTGTCCTACGCCCTGGCCCGCCGCGCCCGCTACGGCGGCTGGATCCTGCGCCTGGTGCTGTCGGGCATCGCCGTGTCGGCCCTCTTTTCGGCCGGCGTGGGCGTGCTCAAGTACCTGGCCGACCCGCTGACCGAGCTGCCCGACATCGTCTTTTGGATGCTGGGCGGGCTGTGGCGCGTCACCTGGCCCGACCTGCTCTACCTGCTGCCCGCCGTCGTGGCCGGGCTGGTGGTCGTCTACCTGATGCGCTGGCGGCTCAACCTGCTCTCGCTCGACGACGACACCGGCTTTTCGCTGGGCGCCGCGCCGGGCCGCGAGCGGACGCTGGTGCTGGTTGCCGCCGTGGCCGCCACGGCCGCCGTCGTCTCGGTGGCCGGCATCGTGGGCTGGATCGGCCTGCTCATCCCCCACGTCGCCCGGCGCTTTACCGGGGCCGACGCCCAGCGCTCGCTGCCGGCCTCGATGCTGCTGGGCGGCATCTTTGCCCTGATTTGCGACGATTTGGCCCGCACCCTGCTGCCCGGCGAGATCCCGCTCGGCATCCTGGCTTCCCTCTTTGGTGCGGCGCTCTTTTTGGTGATGATGTTGAGCCGGAATATTCGGGTGCAGCGGTGAAGGGATTGGGTATTAGGGATTGGGGATTGGGGCAGCGATGAGTGGGGATAGCATTCTCTCGCTGGCCGGCGTTTGGTTTAGTTATGACGGGCCGGGGCGGGCCGTGCTGCGCGACCTGTCGCTGGAGGTCCCGGAAGGGGCCGTGACGGCCATCCTGGGACCCAACGGCTCGGGCAAGACGACGCTGCTGCGCCTGCTGCTGGGCGTGCTGCGCCCCCAGGCCGGCGACGTCCGGCTGGCGGGCCGGCCCCAGGACGGCTACTCCCGTCGCGAGCGGAGCCGGCTGGTCGGCCTGGTGCCCCAGGACGAGCACATCCCCTTTGACTTTTCGGTGCTGGAGTACGTGCTGCTCGGCCGGGCGCCCTACCTCGGCCCGCTTCAGATGCCGGGCGAGGCGGATCGCCAGGTCGCCCTGGAGGCCCTGCGCCTGGCCGGCCTGGCCGGCCTGGAGCACCGCCTGCTGCCCAACCTCAGCGGCGGCGAGCGCCAACTGGCCACCGTGGCCCGCGCCCTGGCCCAGCAGCCCCGGGTGCTGCTCATGGACGAGCCGACGGCCCACCTCGACCTGAGCAACCAGGGCCGCCTGCTGGAGATCATGCGCGGCCTGGTCGCCGGGGGCGTGACCCTGGTGCTGACCACCCACGACCCCAACCTGGCCGCCTCGGTGGCCGACGTCGCGGTGCTGATGCGCGGCGGCCGGGTGCTGGCCGCCGGCCCGGCGGCGGCGACCCTGACCGCCGACAAGCTCTCGGCGACCTATGGCGTGCCCGTGCAGGTCTTTCAGGTTGACGGGCGGCGTATCATTCTGCTATCATAGCCCCGAAATCCATTGTTCTGGAGAGGAGCATTTATGCGACTTGAAATCCGATCTGTCGCCAACGCTGCTGGCACCATTCCGGCTTCCTCCGCCTGGCTCTTTCCGGAGTACGCCTTCGATAGTCTGGACCTGGAACGCCACAGCGGCGTCATCATCGAGCGCCTGCTGGAGCGGGGCACCTGGCCGCAGGTCCGCTGGCTGTTCGACACCTACGGTGAGGAACGAGTCGCAGAGTGGGTGCGCCAGCACGGATTCCGCCTGCTGTCCAAGCGCTCATTCGCACTTTGGCGGCTGGCGCTGGGCATCACGGCCTACGTTGCCCCCGAGTGGGCAGTCCAAGCTCGAAAAGCAGAGAAGAGATGAACGTGCACGAGGAGGCCATCACCGCCGGCTGCCGACAGGCTCTCGACTATCTAGGCCGTCAACGGTTTCTGCAGGACTTTTATCTGGCCGGCGGAACGGCTCTGGCCCTGCAAATCGGGCACCGCATCTCCACCGACCTCGACTGGTTCAGCCCAACCCGCTGTCTCCTGGCACCGGAGCGCGAGCAGATTCGCCTGCTCCTGGATAGGAGCGGCGATTTCGAGATCGCGTCGGAGCAGGATGGGGCGTTGTTCACCCAACTCTTTGGCACAGACGTGAGTTTTGTCCACCAGCCGCATCCATTGCTGGAGCCGACCGTCGAATATGGAGGCGTAGAACTCGCCTCGCCTACGGACATCGGCTTGATGAAACTCGCCGCCATCAACTCGCGTGGCACACGGCGCGACTTTGTGGACATCTACTGCCTGCGAGAGACCGTCTCTCTCGACCGGCTGTTGGAATTGGCGCCGACCAAGTACTTCGACCGGCCCAGCTTTCTCGCCATTGCCATCCGGGCTCTGGCCTATTTTGAGGATGCCGAGCAACAACCCATGCCCAGGCTCCTGAAACCGGTGCGTTGGGCTGACGTTCGAACTTACTGTGAATCCGCCGCACGCCGGCTGGCCCGGCGCTTGAGCGGCATCGATTGACTGGGGAGTGACTGAGGAGAGATTATGCAACTTGAAACCCGACCCATCGCCAGCGCCGCGGGCACCATCCTGCTGCACAACGCCGCCGGCGAGGACGGCCGGCGCGTCGTCAGAAAAGGCACCCGCCTGACCGGCGAGCACCTGGCCCAACTCGCCGAGGCCGGCCGCGACACGGTCGACGTCGCCGTCCTGGAACCCGGCGACGTCCACGAGGACGAGGCGGCCCTGGCCCTGGCCGAGGCGATGCAAACCGAGCACCTGTCCTACACGCGGGCCCACGGCGGGCGCGTCAACCTGCGCGCGGCCGTCGACGGCCTGCTGGAAGTGGACGCCGGGCGCCTGTTGGCCATCAACACCCTGCCCGGTTTTGCCGTGGCCACCCGCCGCCAGCATACCGTCGTCGGGCCGAACCAGGAGACCGACAACGTGGCGACCCTCAAGATCGTGCCCTACGCCGTCGCCCGCCGCGACCTGGAGCGCGCCCTGGAGATGGCCGTCGCCCGGCCCGGCGTGGTCGAGGTGCGGCCCTTTGAGCCGGGCCGCCGCGTGGCGATGCTCTTTGTCGCCGAGCCGGCAGCCCAGGACCGGACCCGCGACGAGTACCTGCCGCCGACGCAGGCCCGCCTGGAGCGCCTGGGCGCCGAGATCGTCGCCGCCGAGGCCGTGGACCAGGACGAGGCCGCCATTGCCCAGGCAGCCGCCCGGCTGGCGGCCGACGCCGACCTGCTCATCGTCGCCGGGCAGACGTCGGTCATCCACGACGAGGACACGACGTTGCGTGCCCTGCGCCGGGCCGGCGCCAAGACGGCCCTCTCCGGCGCGCCCGTCGAGCCGGGAAACCTGCTGGCCCTGGCCTATTTTCCCCGGACTCTGGCCATGTGCGCCAAGGGCCGCAAGCGCAACGTCGTCGACCTGGTGCTGCCCCGCCTGCTCCTGGGCGACCGCCTGGCGCGTGAGGACGTGGCGGCGCTGGGGCTGGGCGGCTTTCTCACCGCCGCCGAGCGGGCCGGGGACATTACCTGATGCGTGATGCGTGATTCACGTTTCACGCATCACGCATCACGTGGGAGGCTCTATGGAAACTATTTCTCATTTGCTGAACAGCTTGGAGTCGGACGCCCCGGTGCGTCAGATCCTCGTCGGGGCGTTCTGGACGGCTGTCGTGGTGGACGCCGATCCGCCCCGCTGTGGTCTGGCCTCGACGCTGCGGGCCGAGACGGGCGGGCCGTGGCCGCCGGTGGTCGAGGCGGGGCGGTTGCTGGGGCGCAGTGGCCGGGAGCTGGCCGGGCTGCTACGCTCGGAGCGCATCCTGGAAGCGAGCATCGGCATGGCGGCCTGCAACGCCCTCCTGGGCCTCAACCGGGTGCCGGAGGATGACAAGCCGCTGGGCGAGGTCAACGCCGCCGACGTCATTCTGGCGCGGGGCACCGGCAAGCGGGTGGCCATCGTCGGCCACTTTCCCTTTCTCGACCGCGTGCGCGAGGCAGCCGACGAGTGCTGGGTGCTCGAACTGCGGCCCGCGCCCGGCGACCTGCCCGCCGACCGGGCCGACGAGGTTTTGCCCCGGGCCGACGTGGTCGCGCTGACCGGCACGTCGTTGCTCAACCACACCTTCGACGCGTTGATGGCCCTCTGCCGGCCTGACGCCTTTGTCCTGCTCCTCGGGCCGAGCACGCCCCTGGCCCCGGCCCTGTTCGACGCCGGCGTGGACGCCCTGAGCGCCACGGTGGTCGACGATCCGGCGCGGGTGCTGCTCTCGGTGGGCCAGGGTGCCACCTTTCGCCAAATCAAGCGGGCGGGCGGGTTGCGCCTGCTCACCTGGATCAAGGATGGGAAATGATAGATCTATTGCCCCAGATTCGAGAATGGTTCGCCGCCGGCAAAGAGATCGCCGTGGCGACGGTGATCCGCGTCGTCGGCTCGGCGCCGAGGCCGGTGGGGGCGCGCATGATCGTCTCCAGCGAGGGCCGCATGGCCGGCTCGGTGAGCGGCGGCTGCGTGGAGACGACCGTCTACGAGGAAATGATGGACGTCCTGGGCGGCGGCCCGCCGAGGGTGCTGCACTTTGGCATCACCGAGGACATGATCTGGGACGTGGGCCTGGCCTGCGGCGGGACCATCGACGTCTTTGTCCAAGGGCTCGACCCGGTGCTGGTGGAGGAGCTGGTGGACCACGTCGAGCGCGGCGAGCCGGTGGCCCTGGCCGTGACGGTATCGGGGAATCAGGGAATCGGGGAATCGGCGCTGATCACCTGTGATGGGGTTGTGACAGGCTTTGACGCACCACGCATCACGCGCCACGCCCAGGAGATGCTGGCCGCACACGCCGAGCACGGCGCCATCCACGAGATCACGCCCGGCTTTGAGGTCTTTGTCGAGCCCTTCCTGCCGCCGCCGGTGCTGCTCGTCGTCGGCGGGGTGCACGTCGCCATCCCCCTGACGCGTTTTGCCCGAGAGTTGGGGTTCTACACCATCGTGGTCGATCCGCGGGCGAAATTCGTCAGTCGCGAGCGATTTCCCGAGGCCGACGAGGTGCGGCTCGAATGGCCCGACGAGGCATTCGCCCACCTGGACGTGGACGGCAACACCTACGTCGTGCTGCTGACCCACGACCCCAAGATCGACGAGCCGACGCTGGAGGCGGCGCTGCAAACCGACGCGGCCTACGTCGGCGCCATCGGCAGCCGGGGAACCCACGCCAAGCGCTTCGAGCGGCTGGAGACCTATGGCGTCACGGCCGAGCAGTTGCAGCGCGTCTACGCCCCCATCGGCCTGGACCTGGGCGGCGATAGCCCGGAAGAGACGGCGCTGAGCATCATCGCCGAGGTGGTGGCCGTCAAAAACGGGCGGAGTGGCGCCTCGCTACGCGACGAGACCGGTCCAGTCTCAAAGACTGGATCGGTCTGAGGGAAACCCATGAGCGACATGTACACCGAGCGCCTGCTCGATCACTATCGCAATCCGCGCAATCGGGGGCACCTGGCCGATCCCGACCTGTCCGCGGAGGAGTACAACTCTCTGTGTGGCGACAGGGTGACGGTTGAGATCCGGTTGGACGATGCCCGCGGGCGCGTCGTCGAGGCGGCTTTCGAGGGGCGGGGCTGTGCCCTCTGCCTGGGGGCCGCCTCTATCTTGACCGAGACGATCCGGGGCCGCGGCCTGGCCGAGCTGCGGACGCTGGGCCAGGACGAATTCCTGGCCGAGCTGCAATCGGCGCCGCGCCCCTCGCGGCTCAAGTGCGCCCTGCTGCCCTGGATGGCCTTCCGCCACGCGGCCTACGGCGAGACCGAGTGGCCGCTGCTGGATCGCTGACCTGCCAGATTGGGCTTGACCACTCGGATCGAACCCTGATCATCTCGCTATACCGGCGACGGGCATAAAGTCACATTTCTGTAGGACACGGATTAACGCGGATTCATACGGATTTGCTGCTTATATCCGTGAGATCCATGTTCAGATGGGCTCTGCCATGCCATCCCATCTTCAGATGGCGCTCTGGCTATGGCCGGTCTCCGACCTCAGGCTGTGGCCGGTCTCCGACCGTGCCGCCCCAGGCTCCAGAGGCTCCACCCCAGGCTCCAGAGGCTCCACCTCAGGCTCCAGAGGCTCCACCCCAGGCTCCAGAGGCTCCACCTCAGGCTCCAGAGGCTCCACCTCAGGCTCCAGGAGCTCCACCCCAGGCTGTGGCCGGTCTCTGACCTCAGGCTGTGGCCGGTCTCCGACCGCGCCACCCAGGCTCGGTCAGGAGATTGGCCTGAGCAACAGTTACAAGATTTTTACACTCCTATCACTGGGTGATGATATGGGCCTCGTACTATGACGGTAGCCGGGCACAGATGGCAACCATTCGTGAAGGAGGTTGGAATGAAACGTCTATTGATTGCCGACGACAACCCGCTTATCCGCGAGGTCATGGACAGAATGTTCACCAGCATTTGCCCCCACCTGGACATTCTCCACGCCCAGGATGGCCAGGAAGCCGTCATCGCCGCGCTGACCGAACCGCCCGATCTGATTCTTCTGGACGGGCACATGCCTCTATTGAACGGCGCCCAGGTGGCCGGGATTCTGCGCCAGATGCCGATGACCCGCGACATCCCTCTGATCGCGCTCACCGGTGAGAGCACCAACGGCCGGCTGGCAGAGCGGCTGCGTGCCCTGTGTGACCTGTACCTGTCCAAGCCCGTCTCCCTGGACGATCTGCTGGCCGCCATCGACGCCTATCTTTCCCCGGAAGCGCCCGTCGTCACAACCGCAGGAAACCATCGGTGAGCCATGGGATATGTATTTTCCAAGACCCTCGGACTGACCATGTTGTTCCTCGTCGTCCTGCTGGGCGCACAAGCTACGAATCCGCCGTCATCCCCCAGGCAGGCGCTCGCCGACGGCCTGGCAGCCAAAGAAACAATCCAGAGCACCGAACCGCTGGTCGCCTTTGGCACCCACCACGGCGGCCTGTGGACCCTGGCGCCGGCAACCGAGGGCGACCTGATCTTCGACTGGGCCTGGGACAGCCAGAGCATCGGCGCGGACCTGCGCAGCATCGCCATCTTTCCCCACCCCGATGGCCGCCACGACTATTACGCCGGCAGCGCCGGCGGCGGCATCCTGCGACTGCGGGCCGGGGAGGAGGCTGTGGAATGGATCGGCCCCCTCCTGCCTGGCGACACCAACTGGCAGGGCTACGGCGTCCCTGCCCTCGTATTGTCCGACGGCCCCGGCGGCCTGGACTTGGTCTCGGCCCCGGCCACCATCCCCCTCACCGTCGGGCACGTGGCCTACCTGCCGGTCGAGGTGCAGGGCTATCATCGGCCCATCACCGTCAGCGCGCAGACGCTCATTCACGCCTACGTGAACGACGTGACGCCGGCAGCGCCGGGCGGTTCGCCGGCCTTCGTAGTAGGCACGTTGACCTCATCCCAGGGCGAGATCCAACTCCAGACCCTGCGGATGCGCGCGCATCCCCTGACGCTGACGTTTGTCGCCGGCCGCGACCAGGTCAGCGCGCCCATCACTCTCACGCCCGGCCTCCAACACTGGATGCCGGTCTTTGGGGCCGGCTTTATCCCCGGCTGTCCCAATTGCTACTGGGGTGCTTTGTCCGAGCCCTACACCTATTTCGACAATGTGTATGGGACCGACTGTCGGCCCTGTGCCGCCCAGGCCGGCAAGTTCCGCCCCTCCACGCCCGCAGAGCTAGAGTGCGTCAAGAGCCGCCAACAGGCTGACCCTACCTTCCAGTGTCGCTGCCGGCTCATCCGCCAGGTCTTTAACGCCGAGGAGGCCGACCGCATCCGTACCACCGACGCCCTGGTTATCCAACGCTACGCCAGCCAGGTCCTGCGCCACCAGATCGGTTGGAGCGCCCGGCAGCCCTACCCGACGACCATCACCGACACCTACCTGCTGGAGGGCCTGGACTGGATCTTTCAGCTTCCGCCCCAAGAGCGCGACTACTTTCCCCTGATCAACGACTTTATGGAGGGGATCGGCGGGTGGATGGCCTGCCCGGACGAGTACCCGATGGTCGTCAACACGGACTCGGGAGGCTCCATCGGCTTCTACGACGAAGGCAACGCTGCGTTGGTGAACGAGTACCGCCGCTACGTGCGGGAGCTGGCCACCCGCTTCGGACCCGAGCTGCGCTTCCTGGAGACGATGAACGAGCCGTGCTACAGCTTCTACCTCTGCCCCTGCCGGAGACAAGAAGACCAGCCCGGCTACGCTTGCAACCAGACCTGGTTGCGCGGCCCCGACCACCAGGTGTGCGACGACCTGCCGCCGGGCTACCTCCAGCCGCACCAGACCGACGCCTTTGCCGACGTCTATGCCGAGTTTCTCTATGACTCGGCCGACATCGCCGCCAAAGAGCTGCAAGCGGCCGGCTCCGGCGCAATCCTGGTGGCCGGCGCGCTGGAGCTGAGCGGAGCCGGCCTGACCACCACCACCGCTCGCATGATCGAAATGGGCCTGCTGGACAACGACAACGTGGCGATCATGATCCACCAGTTCCCCTACCCCGGCGCGCCCAACTGGATCACCCACGAGGAGTGCGTCTACGGCCCCGGCTGGTACCTGCCGCCGGGCTGCGAGACCGCGCCGCCGTTTCAGGACTATACCACGCCGGCCGGCCGGCCCGTCGCCGCCTGCGACAACTGGCAGGCGGTGGACGAGGCCATCGACGTGGGCGAGATCCTGAGCGACGTGGCAGCATTGGGCGCCCAGATGGGTCAGCCGGACGCTTTGACAGGCTCCCCTCGGCTTCGTTCGGGACAGGCAGCGCAAGCTTTGCTCAACCGCTTCCACCTGTTCGACACCGAGCTGCACGGCGGATTCGCCATCAAGGACGAGACCACCAACGGCGGCCGCACGGCCATCGCCGGGCTGCGCATCGGGGCCATCAATGCTCACCAGGGCTTTGCCGGGCTGCTGTTCACCGGCAACAACGCCGACCCGCAGCCCTACAACGTGCTGGTCAAACATCTGGTGGGGGTGACGCCGGTCTACCGGCCCGAGTGGAACGTCCCGCTGATCGACACAGACTATGCCGGCCTGGTCTACAAGCTCTTTACCCGGGGCGACGAGGACATCATCGCCGTCTGGAGCAACGCCCCGACCCCGGCCAATCTTCAACTTGGCCTGTCCGGCGCGCCGACGCAGTTCAAACAGGTTACGCTGACCCGGGTCTACGGGCCAGCGTGCCCCACCGTGGACTGTGCGGGCCTCACGCCGGAGGAACGGAACCGGGTGGACGTCACCGGCCAGTCCTTGGGCGCGCCGCTGGCCGCCATCCCGGTGCAGCCCTTGCAAGAGTTTTACTTCCTGTCGGTCATCAGCGACCGGCCGGGCTTTGGCTGGTTGGGCAATCTGGGCGCGTCGCACACCATCTACTTGCCGTTGATCGTGCGCCATCGTTGAGATCTACTAAAGGTCTCGGTTCGTGAGGAATTGGGAGGGGATATGCGTGTTTCGAGTTTGTCCATTGGATTGACCGTCCTAGCCGTCATCGTCGTGGGCTTGGTCCTGATACAGACCGCGGGCGGCAGCCCGCCGGCGGTCAAAGCAGAGTATCGCCTGGACACGGCCGATGGCCTGTCCCTGACCCTGACGGCCGACGGCCAAGTCAGCAGCCTGCGGATAGACGAGGAGGAGTGGGTCGCCGCGCCGGCGCCGGCCCTGCTGCTGCGCGACCTCAGCCAGGCTGGCGCCGTCACCGAGCCGAACCTGGTCCCCAACCCGGGGTTCGAGGCGGGGCTGAGCGGCTGGACCGAGATTGCCAACACCGGCCTGGAGGTCAGCGTCGTGGTCTCGCCCGCCCACGGGGGCGGGCAGGCGTTGCAACTGTCCAACACGCTGACGACGACGAGCCGCATAGCCGCCTATGCCAGCGCCCCACTGCCGGTCACGTCCGGCCAGCGCTACCGCCTGGCAGGCTGGTTCCGCAGCCTCCTGGGCTACGTGGCCGAATCGAGCGGCCCACCCCCTCACTTGCAGATGGAGATGTGGCGCGGCCTGCGGTACGCCAACGGCCTCTACGCGCAATGGCTCGACGGCAGCGGCCAGCCCTTGGGCGATCCGCAATTGGCCGTGTTCCTGCACACCAACGCCGATCGGTGGCGGCTCATCGGCCGCGAACTGGCCGCGCCGCCCGGCGCCGCCCGGGTGCAGGTCATCGTCGGCGCCCGGCTGGGCGGCAACGCCCTGTGGGTCGATGACCTGCACCTGGTCCCCAGCCCCGAGATGGAGGTGGCCATCACGGGCAGCGTGGCGCCCTGCCCCACTGCCCCGGACACCTGCCTGATCCAGACGGCGACCCTCACCAACGGCCTGACCCTCAGCCTGACCTACACCGCGCAAGCCGATCACGTCGCCCTGAGCGGGGTGGTGGCCGACGCCACGGGCCAGGACCGCGCCCTGGACCTCAGTTGGGGCCTGCCCCTGGGCAGCGGGGCCTGGACCTGGTGGGATGATGCCCACCAGGCCCGCCCGGCGACCGAGGCCGGCCGCTACGCCCACGAGATCAGCGCCATCTATGACGGCTGGCTGCCCATCTCCCTCTATCCCTACGCCGGCCTGGCCGGGGAGAGGGCCGGCCTGGCCCTGGGCTTGCCCCTGGACCGCCCCCAACTGGCCCTGCTGGCCCACGAGGGGGCCACCGGCCGCTACGGGGCCACCTACCACCTGGGCATTTCGCCCCAGGCGACCGGGGTGGGACCGCGCGCCACCTTTGACCTGTTGATCTATCGCTTTGACCCCGACCGGGGCTTTCGTGACGTCATCGCCCGCCACCGCCGCCTGCAACCCGAGGCCTACACCACCCATCTGCCCCTCTACGACTATGCCGGGGCCGCCCAGGGCTGGTACCTGACCCCGGAGAACGCCCAGCAGGTCCTTGTCGAGGACGAGGCCAACGTCTTTTCGCTGCAATACACCGTCGGCGAACTGCCCCTCCAGGTTGCCCCCAGCAGCGATCCCCGCCCGGCCCTGGACCGGGCAATGGCCGTCCTCAGCGACACGCTGGCCGATCCCCGCCCCTGGGTGTCCGGCCTGGGCCGGGCCATCACCGAGAGCGCCGTGGTCGATACCAACGGCGACTGGTCCCTCAAGCACGTCGGCGTCTATAACTGGGCGCCCGACCGGTGGGAGGTTTCCTGGGCGGCCAACCTGGACCCTGATTTGGAGGAAGGGCTGGCCTCCTTTCTGCTGGACTGGCGGGTGACTCCGGCCTTTAGCGCCACCACGGCCATCGGCGCCCACCTGGACGGCGTGCAGATCGACAACTTTTTGTCCACCCCGGCGTTGGATCTCCGGCCCGAAGCGTTGGCCGCCGCCGACTGGCCGCTGGTCTATACGCCGCACACCTACCAGCCGGCCGTGCACAGCGGCTTTGCCATGCGTGAGTACCTGGCGTTTCTGCGGGATTATCTGGACTCGAATTGGGGCGCGGAGCGCGGGATCGGCGTCAACTTTTGGGGGCTGGCCCACCCCAACTATCTGGCCCTCTACCTGGATGCCTTTGGCAGCGAGGGGGAGCTGCAAGGACAGGGCGAGGGGATGAATTGGCAGCCCGAGATCCTGGACTACCGGCGGGCCATCGCCTACGAGCGGCCCTACCTCTTTGCCAATCAGACGACCGGCCTGGGCGTCGCCGAGGCTTTTACGTTCACCCAACTGGCCCTGCTCTACGGCGTGTACCCCAGCCGTGGCCCCAACGGCGCAGACTGGGCGCCCGGCGCGGCCCAAGTCCTCAGCGACACCGGCCGCCTCGTCCGCCGTTATTGGGCCGCCGGCTGGCAGCCGCTCACCTACGCCCGGACGGACGACGAGTTGGTGTGGGTCGAGCGCTTTGGCGTCGCGCCAGGCGGCCTCTACTTCTCCGTCCACAACCGGACCGACCTGACGCGCAGCGTGACGCTGACCCTCGAAAGCGAGCCGCTGGGCTTGACCGACCCGGCCACGGTGCTGATCACCGACGTGGTCGTGACCCGGACCGTGCCCTTTACCCTGGCCGATCCCGACCTGCTCGTCCCCCTGACGCTGGGGCCGCGCCGGACGCAGGTGCTCCAGGTGAGCGGCGGCGTGGCTCCCTTGCCCTACTCCATCTACCTGCCCATCGTCCTGGCCGACTCGCCTGAATCTCTGCGAGACTGAGCGATCTGCCTTGCGCTAGTGAAACGCCTCCACGATGCGGATCATCGTCGTTTGGGGGTCCTGTTCGCCGATCAACATCTTGTGCACCTGGCGATAGATGGTGCTGGAAAGCTCGGCATAGGCTCCTGTCTGCGATCGTGGCCGTGCGCGTCCAGCATGTCCCGGCGATAATAGAGCAGCCCGCTATCGGCGGTCCAGGGCAGGGCCATCAACTGCCCGTCTATGCGGCTGGCCTGGATGGTGGGCGGGAAAAAGTCGGCCAGATCGAGGCCATGAGCGGTGACATGCCCATCGAGGGGCAGGAGCCAGTCCTGGGCGGCAAACTCGGCCAGCCAGGTGGTATTGAGCAGATAGATGTCCAGGTCGGTGTCTCCGTCGCCAAGTTGGGCAGCCCACTCCTGCCGACGCTGGGCAGCGTCCCTCTTTGCGCGAAGGACCTCCACCCAGACATCCGGGTTGGTGGCCTCAAAGGCCGCAATCTGCTCGTCGAGGAGGGCCAGATCCCGCTCGTCGAATTGGCCGGCTATCGAAATCACGGCGGGCAGGGGTGCCGGGACGGTGACGGTCGGCGTGGGGCCGGCCGCCGAATCGGGCGGTGGTGTGATCGCTGAGCCACAGGCCGCCAGCACGCCGCCCAGCTTGCCCTCGGCGTAGAGCCGCACGACGATGGCCCGCGTGCCGTCGATCATCGCCTGGATGGCCCGGCCCTTGTCGCCGGCGGCCACGAGGTCGGCCAGCTCCGAGCCGCCGGCCCGGGCCACCACCCGCCGGGGGAAATCGGCGGCGATGGCCGGCTGGCCCAGCACGC
>CAYLZO010000001.1:0-27236 GCA_964387775.1 uncultured Anaerolineaceae bacterium | reverse complement strand
GGGGTCGATGATCCACGTCTCGCGCCCCCGGGCCCGGACCAGGTCGCGCAGGTAGCCGACCTCGTGGCCCTTGGTGTCCAGCGTGCCGATGATGGTTATCGGTTTGGGCATTTGACCCTCCCTTGCACTTTTGCTGAGTGCCCAGATCATAGGCCAGGGGCAACCGCTTGTCAAGAACCCGGCCCGGCTTTCGCTCTTTGGCAGCGGTTCGGCCCGAGGACCGGGCCGAATTTGCCGCGCAGGCCCTTGACAGGCTATAATATAGCATCACCTACAACGGGAAGGGAGCGGACACATGGAAACGCGGAGATTCGGACGGACCGAGCACATGAGCACCGTCGTCATTTTTGGCGCCTTTGCCGTGGGCCAGATCGGCCAGGAAAAAGCCGACGAGGTGATGGAGTTGGTGCTGGAGCACGGCGTGAACCACATCGATGTGGCGCCCTCGTATCACGATGCCGAGGTGCGGCTGGGGCCGTGGCTGGAGACCCACCGCGACCGTTTCTTCCTGGGTTGCAAGACCCAGCTTCGCCGCCGGAACGAGGCTCGCGCCGAGTTGCGCCGCTCGCTGGAGCGGCTGCGGGTGGACCGCTTCGACCTCCTCCAGCTCCACGCCGTGACGAACCGCGAGGAGCTGGATGCCTGCTTTGCGCCCGACGGCTCGCTGGAGGCCCTGGTCGAGGCCCGCAGCGAGGGCCTGACCCGTTACCTCGGCATCACGTCCCACGGATTGCAGGCCGCGGCGGTCCAGATCGAGGCCTTGAAACGCTTTGACTTTGACACGCTGCTTTTCACCCTGAACTTCAAGATGTGGGCCGACGGGGACTATCGGAGCGACCTGAACACCCTGCTCCAGATGGCCACCGAGCGGGACGTGGGCACGATGATCATCAAGACGTGGGCCAAGGGGCCGTGGGGCGAGCGAGAGCCGGACTATCACACCTGGTACGAGCCCTTTGACGACCCGGAGATGATCGAGCGGTGCCTGCGCTTTAACCTGACCTTTCCCATCAGCGGTGTCATCAGCGCCGGTGACCACCGTCTCCTGCCCCCCATCCTCGACGCGGCGGAGCGTTTTGAGCCGATGAGCGAGGTGGAGCGCGACAGGTTGCTGGCCCGCGCCGGTGAGTACGAACCTCTGTTCACCGATTGAGCCGGGGTAGGGGAGAAAATTCGATGCCTCACCTCTTTTCGCCGCTGACGCTGCGCGGCATAGTCCTTCGCAACCGCATCACCCTGTCGCCGATGTGCATGTACTCCGCGGCCGAGGATGGCCTGGCCACCGATTGGCACCTGGCCCACTATACGACGCGGGCCATCGGTGGCGCGGGCCTGCTCCTCACCGAGGCCACCGCCGTCGAGGCCCGGGGTCGCATCAGCGCCAACGACCTGGGCCTGTGGGACGACGCCCAGGTCGAGCCCCTGGCCCGCATCGTGCGGCTGGTCCAGGCCGAGGGCGCGGCTATCGGCGTGCAACTGGCCCACGCCGGCCGCAAGGCGTGGAGCCGCGACCGGGGCTACGGCTCCGAGACGCCCGTCGCGCCCAGCCCCATCCCCTTCGACGACGCCTGGCAGATCCCCGACGAGCTCAACCCCGACGAAATCGAGGGAATCGTGGCCTCCTGGCGGGCGGCCGCCGGGCGGGCCGAGGCCGCCGGGTTCGACGTGGTCGAGGTTCACGCCGCCCACGGCTATCTGAACCACCAGTTTCTGTCGCCCCTGTCGAACACCCGTACCGACGAGTACGGCGGCTCGGTGGAGAACCGGATGCGCTTCCTGCTGCGCGTCGTCGATGCGGTGCGTGAAGTGTGGCCGGCGGGCAAGCCCTTGCTGGTCCGCATCTCGGCCACCGACTGGGCGCAGGGGGATCTGGCGCCCCGGGGCCTGACCGTCGACGACCAGGTGGCCGTCGCCCGCGAGCTCAAGGCCCGGGGCGTGGACTTGATCGACTGCTCCTCGGGGGGCACGCTGCCGGTTGGCCCGCCGGATCCGGGGCCGGGCTTTCAGGTGCCCTTTGCCGAAAAGATCCGGCGCGAGGCGGGCATTGCCACGGCGGCCGTGGGCCTCATCACCGCCCCGGCCCAAGCCGACGCCATCGTGCGCAACGGCCGGGCCGACCTGGTGGCCCTGGGCCGCGAGCTGCTCAGGCATCCCTATTGGCCGCTGCACGCGGCCCGCGTCCTGGGCTACGACCTGGAGTGGCCGTGGCAGTATCGGCGGGCGCGGCTGGGATAAAGACAGGAGAACCGAATCTCGACACGCAGAAGGAGGTCCAAATGGGACGTGATTGGGCTCGCACGGCCGGGCTGATCGTGGTGTTCGCCTTGATAGTGTGCCTGGGGCTGGTTATGACCGTCAGCGGCGACGAGCCGCAGGCGGTGGACGCCTGGACGCGCACCTGGGAGCCGGTGGTGCTGACCGGCGATCAACTGCCCCAGTTCGATGGGATCCCGGGCGACGAGCTGTTTGCCTACGCCTACGCGGGCAGCGCCTGGCAGCAGATTCCGCTCCAATTCGACGAGGTATATACCGTTGAGGATGGCCTGCTCGACGCCAACGACGAAGTAGTGTTCATGGCCATGGACCTGGGCAGCCAGGTAGGCCCCTCCACGTGGATCGCCGACGCTGACTCGGAGAACCATCCGCGGTACGAGATCAAAGTGTCCAATCCGCTGAATCCGGCCGAGCAGGGATGGGTTTACGTCTATCGCTCGGCGACGCTGGCGCCGACCCATCCCGATTACGTGGACTGGGACGGGGCGAACGAGCGCATCGTGGCCGGAACCTACGTCCTGGGCTTTGCCCCGGCGGTCCACCCCGGCCTCGATTCGCTCGAACTCAACGGCAGCGGCGTGGACGCCCTCGACCGGTCCAAGATCCGGATCAATGCTACGTGCTACGTGCCACCCTTCCCGCCCATCACTCTGACGCTCACCGAAGAGGATCTGCCCCAGCAGTCGGACGTGACGCCCGACGTGGACGGCCCGGTGCGCGTCGGCGGGGGGGATGCCGAGAACAGCGCCTGGTCCTACCACTCTCTCTTTCAGACCGGCGTGGTGACCGACGTGGACAGCTTCCCGCCGCCCGAGCCCTGCACCAGCGTGGACATCAACTGGGTCCGCTTTTCCATGGATTGGCTGGACCCCTCGGCCAGCGGGATGGCGCCGGCGACCTACTACGACGACAATACGCCGGGCGGCGTGGCCGTTGACGGCGCGGCCGACGCGGTCGCCGCCACGCCGGTCAACGTCTGGAAGCAGGTCAGCGGCGGGCAGGGGAGCCTGGTGCAGGTCGCGGACGTGGCCCTGGGGGGCGGGACCTTGAGCAACTATTACGAGGATAACGGGGCTGAGGACCCGGATGACACCGGCGACCTGAAATCCTTCGGCGACGCCGGCTTTCGCGTGGACGCCCCCTCGGGTGAGGTCAGCTTGAAGCTGACGGTCTTTGTCCTTGATCCGGCCCAGCCCAACGTCGGCGCGACCTACCGGGGCTACTACGATAATCCGCTCCAGGTGGCAACGGCGGCCCAGACCTACGACTGTCGGCCGACGGGCGTGGACTTGAGCTGGCCGCCGGGCGTCACCGTCGGCGTCGAGACGGCCTTTACGGCCAGCGTGGCAGGCGGAGAGACGCCCTTCACCTACACCTGGACCTTTGGCGACGACGGCAGTGTGTCGCTGGGCAACCCCGTGACCCACACCTTTGGGCTGAGCGGCACCTTTGGCGTCACCCTCACCGTCGGCAACGCCTGCGGTACGGCAGAGCCGGTGGTCCAGCAAGTCGCCGTCTTTGAACCGGGCGCCGTGCACCTCGTCTACCTGCCGCTGGTCCTGAAATAGCGGAATCAAGATGGCCGAGAATCCCGGCGTTGGCCTGGTTCTGACCGTTCACCAGCCGGACCGGCGGCTGATTTCGCTCGGCCAGGCCCAACTGCCCCGGCTCGCCGCCCGCTACGCGTCGTTGAGCGCCTTCTGCTCGCAGAACACCCATCCGGCAGTGCTGGGCGTGCTGCGCGAACAGGGCGTCGCCTTGCGAGTGGACGAGGACCCGCCGGCTGGCATCGAGACCATCGGGGCGGTGCGGCGCGAGACGATCCGCCACGGCCTGGAGGCAGGCACCCCACACCTCCAGATGTGCGACTTTGATCGGGCGCTCCACTGGGTGGCCCACTATCCTGGCGAGTTGGAGGCTGTCACCGCCGAGGTGACGGAACACGATCTGCTGGTACTGGGCCGCACCCAGCGGGCCTGGGCGACCTACCCGCCCTACCAGGCCGAGACGGAGCCGCTGTTCAACCGCGTCTTTGCCCTCGCCACCGGCCTGGCCTGGGACGTGGGCGCCGGCTCGCGGGGGCTGTCGCGGCGGGCGGCCGAGACGCTGCTGGCGAACTCGCAGGAGATGACCGTGGGCGTGGACGGCGAGTGGCCCCTGCTCTTGCTTCAGCGGGCGGGGTTCAAGGTGGGCTACCGAGCCTGTGAGGGGCTCGAGTTCGAAACCGCCGACCGCTTTGGCCCCGAGATCGAGGCCGCCGGCGGCTACGCGGCCTGGGAAGCGGAGATGAGCGCCGATCCGCGCCGCTGGTCGTTCCGTCTCCGGGTGGCGCTCCTGATCGCCGAGGCAGTGATCCGGTATGGCCCGGAGGAGCAAGGTCTGGTTCCCAAATGAGAATCGCTGAAACCCGTGGCGTCGATTTGACAGGCAACTTGGGGACAGGTATAATCATCCACCATCGAGCGGTGTCTGTGACGTCTAGCTTTGTGAGGTCATGAGAGAAAAAGAATCAGAAGACGGGCCTGCATCGAATAGTCGGACGGCCTGGTCCCGTCGAACTTTTGCCAACCGAATAGCCTAGCCCCCCGGAGGCAGATCCTCAGCCCACAACCGATGCCTCCAGGGGAGCCCGATCCTTGGAGGTAGCCATGGAAGCTATCGCCCTCGACGATATCCTGGTGCAGTTGCGCACGGCCCTGGAGCAAGACGACCTGGCCCGCGCCGTCGCCATCATCGAGTCGCTGCAACCCGCCGACCAGGCGGACCTGGTCGAAGGGTTGAGCGATGCTGACCAAATCACGCTCCTCTCCCAACTGGCCCCGGCCGACTCGGCCGACGTCCTCGAAGAGATGGAGGACCGGGACGCCGCAGACCTGGCCGAACTCCTGCCCCTGATCGACCTGGCCGACATCCTCGACGAGATGGAAGCCGACGAGGCGGCCGACGTCCTGGGCGACATCTCGCCGACCCTCGCCGCCGAAGCGCTGCGCGAGATGGAAGAGCCGGACGAGGTCATCCCCCTGCTCCAATACCCGGATGATACGGCCGGCGGGCTGATGACGCCCGCCGTCGTCACCCTGCGCCGGGACTGGACGGCCCAACGCGCCCTGGAGGAATTGCGGTGGGTGGGACCCCGCGCCGATAGCGCCTACTACCTCTTTGTCCTGAACCGGCAGGGGGTACTGCTCGGCGTCGTCAGCTTGCGAGACCTGGCCGTCGCCCTGCCAGAGACGACGGTCGAGGCGATGATGGACCCCAACGTCGTCTCGGTGCCGGTCGGTGCCGACCAGGAGGACTGTGCCCGCATCCTATCCCGTTACGGATTCCTGGCGCTGCCGGTCGTGGACGCCCTGGGGCGGCTGGTGGGCGTCATCACTGCCGACGACCTCATCGAGGTGGCCGAGGACGAGGCCACCGAGGACATGTACCGCATGGTGGGCATCAGCGGCGAAGAGCAGGTTTTTGGCCCCCTGCGGGCCATGATCCTGAAGCGGCTGCCCTGGCTGGCGATCTATATGTTCACCCTCTTCATAGCGAGCACGGTGGTAAGCGCTTTTGAAGACGTGATCGCGGGCATGGTCGTCCTGGCCATCTTCTTACCCCTCGTCTCAGGCGGCGGGGGCAATGCCGGCAGCCAGACGGCCACCGTCATCGTCCGGGGTTTGGCGATGGGCCAGGTGGACGAGCGGAATGGACTGCGTGCGTTGACCAAGGAGGCTGCCGCGGCTCTGATCAATGGCGCCATTATTGGAGTTGGAGCTGGCGCTGTGATCTATCTGTGGAAAGGTGAAGAAATCGTTGCCGCGGCCGTGGTCCTGGCGATGATCCTTAATTTCCTGGCCGCTGCCCTGGCGGGGGTCTTGGTGCCTCTGGGACTCAAACTAATGCGCATAGACCCGGCTGTGGCTTCGGCAGCTTTTGTCATCGCCGTGACCGACACGCTGGGCTTCTTCTTTTTCCTGGGGATTGCGTCCCTCTTGGCCCAGGGCCTCTGAACGGCCTGAAGCGCCGGGCAGTGGTTACGTGTTACCACTACCAAGCGCCGTTTACAACTCGAAGGCTTCGCCGAGCTGGGGCACGATGGCTTGCCTGGCGCCGATACCCTGCAGCCCATCGGCCAGGGCCAGGCTGGCAGCCTCCTCACCGTGGACGACGAATGCCGACTCGAGGCGACCGGCCCCGAGCTGCCGGGCATAGTCCAGCAGCGCGTCGCGGTCGGCGTGGGCGCTAAAGCCGTTGATCGTCTCCACCTGGGCATTGAGGCGGTACTCCTCGCCAAAGACCTTGACCACCGACTGGCGCTCGACCAGCCGCCGGCCCAGGGTGTGGGGCGCCTGCCAGCCGACGATGAGCACCGTGTTGCGCTCGTCCTCGATGTTGTTCTTCAAGTGATGCAGGATGCGGCCCGCCTCGGCCATGCCCGAGGCGCTGATGATGACCGCCGGCTCGCGCAAAAAGTTCAGCTCCTTGGAGCGCTCTACGCTGCGGATGTAATCGAGCCGGTGGAAGCCAAAGGGGTCGCGGTGGCCGCTCTCTGCCAGGAAGGCTTGCACTTCCTCGTCGTAGCATTCGGGATGGAGGCGAAAGATCTCGGTGACGTTGACGGCCAGGGGGCTGTCGACAAAGATGGGCATTGGGGGGATGTCCCGGTTTTCGGTCAGCCGGTGCAGGGCGTAGACCAGCTCCTGGGTGCGGCCCACGGCAAAGGCGGGCACGATGACCTTGCCGCCCCGCCGGTACGTCTCGGTCACGACGGCTTCCAACTCCTCGTCCGTCGTCTCGATGGGGTCGTGGCGGCGGTCGCCGTAGGTGCTCTCGATGATGAGAAAGTCGGCGCCCTCCACGGGCACCGGATCTTGGAGGATGGGCATCCCCACGCGGCCCAGGTCGCCGGTAAAGACCAGGCGCTTTTTCTCCCCCTCCTCCTCCACGTCGAGCACGACGATGGCCGAGCCGAGGATGTGTCCCGCGTCGCGGAAGGTGAGGGTCACGCCGGGGGCGATGGGCAGCGACCGGTCGTAGCCGACGCTGACGAAATAGCGCAGGCTCTCGGTGGCGTCTTCGATGGTGTAGAGGGGCTCGATGGGGGGCTCGCCGCGCCGCGCCCGCTTCTTGTTGACGTACTTGGCGTCTTCCTCGTGGATGTGGCCCGAGTCGCGCAGCATGGCCGAGCAGAGGTCGCGAGTGGCAGCCGTGGCATAGACGTTGCCCGAGAAGCCGTTCTTGACCAGCGAGGGGATATTGCCCGAGTGGTCGATGTGGGCGTGGGACAGGACCAGGGTGTCGATGGACGCAGCGTCGAAGGGCAGGTTTCGGTTCCGCTCAAAACTCTCCTGCCGCCGGCCCTGATAGAGTCCGCATTCGAGCAGGATGCGCGAGCCGTTCACCTCCAGCAGGTGCATCGACCCGGTCACGGTCCGGACGGCGCCAAAGAATTGTAGTTTCATCGTCGTTGTCTCCAGTCAGCGTGGCCCGCCAGGCGTGCAACGCCAGAGCAAAAGGGCAAGCTCAATGCCCTTATTATCCCGGTTCCGGCGCGAAAAGTCAAGTCTTTAGTCTGCCGCAAAACCCAAGGCGAACCACAGAGACACGGAGGCACCGAGTATTTCAGTTTCGAAATCGTACTTTTCTCTGCCGATGTTGACGCACTTTGTCATTACGGCTCGATGGGATACCCCGCCTGCTGCCAGGCGGCCAGCCCGCCGAGCAGAGCCGAGACGTCCTCGTAACCGTTTTCGTACAAGATCAGCGCCGCACCGGCGCTGGTTTGCTCGGCCGGTCAGGTGCAGTAGAGGACGATCTCCTGGTCGCGGGGCAGCTCGCCCAGCCGTGCCTCCACCTCGTTGTACGGCACCGAGATGGCGCCGGGGATGTGCTGCTGCTGGAACTCGCGCGCCGACCGGGCGTCCACGACGAGGACCTCCTCACCGCTATCGAGCCGGCCCTTCAGCTCTGCCGGGGCGATGCGCGGCACCTCCTCCCGGGTTTGGGGCACGCGGGCGGGTGCATTGCAGGCGGCCAGGGCCAGCACCCCGACCAGCAGGACCAGCCACAGCCAGCTTACGAGGCGACCCCCTGAGGTTTTTTGAATCATGTTGCCTCCTTCATAGGAGCACGGGACGGAACCGTTAGAGACTCATTCGTCGTCGCGAACCAGCACGGCGGCCATCAAAAGGCCCCAAAAAAGGCCCCAAAAGGGCCGAAGGAATTCTCTCACCTCGGAGAGATTGATTTGAAAGATTCGGGCTTGGTCCACGGGGGGCGTCCCTAACTCGGCGAGTGGAGGCCGATCCGGTTGCCCTCGGTGTCGAGGAACATGGCCGCAAAGCCGTGCTCGCCGAGACTCCTCTTGGACGACGAAATTTCGCCGCCGGCCTCGGGCACCCGCTCCAGGACCACGTTCAGGTCCTCGCCGCCGTTGAGCCAGACGAGGACGCCCTCCTTGCTGGGCACGTAGCCCTCGCCCTGCACGATGGCCCCGCCGACGCCGCCTTGCTCGGCGGGCAGCATGGCCATCGGAAAGTCGGCGTTCACCTCGCCGACCTCCAATTGCGTGTCGAAAATCGCTCCGTCTCTGGGAGCAACCAGCGGTTGCCGGAGGCGGGTTTCTGATGAAACCAGAGGTGTGATTACTTGTCGTCGAGTGCCGCCACGCCGGGCAGCGTCTTGCCCTCCAGGAACTCCAGGCTGGCGCCGCCGCCGGTCGAGATGTGGCTCATCTCGTCGTCCAGGCCGGTCTGCCGCACGGCCGCGGCCGAATCGCCGCCGCCGATGATGGTCGTCGCTTCGGGCAGGTTGGCCAGCATGCGGGCCACGGCCTCGGTGCCCTTCGCGAACTTGGGGAACTCGAACACGCCCATGGGCCCGTTCCAGACGACGGTGCGCGCCCCGGCCAACTCGTCGCCGAACAGCTCCAGCGTGCGCGGCCCGACGTCGAGGATGCGCCAGCCGGGCGGCACGTTGCCCACGGCCACCACCTGGGAGTGGGCCTCGGCGTCGAACTTGTCGGCGACGACGGCGTCCACGGGCAGGACCAGCTCGTCGCCGCCCCGCTCCAGCAGCGCCCGGGCGGTGTCCAGGCTCTCGTCTTCCACCAGCGACTCGGCCACGTCGTAGCCCTCGGCTTTCAGGAACGTGTTGGCCATGCCGCCGCCGACGAGCAGCCCATCCACCTGGTCCAGCAGGTTCTCGATGACGCCGATCTTGTCCGAGATCTTGGCCCCGCCCAGGATGGCGAGGAAGGGATGCTCGGGAGACGCCAGGGCCTTGCCCAGGAACTCGATCTCTTTTTCCATCAGGAATCCGCCCACGGCCGGCAGGTGCTTGGCTACGCCCTCCGTCGAGGCGTGGGCCCGGTGGGCCGAGCCAAAGGCGTCGTTGACGTACAGATCGGCCAGCGAGGCCAATCGCTTCGCGAACTCGGAGTCGTTCTTTTTCTCCTCGGGGTGAAAGCGGGTGTTCTCCAGCAGGATCACGTCGCCCGGCTCGGCGGCCTCGACGGCCTCCTCGACCTCGGGGCCGACGCAGTCGTCCAGCTTGGTCACCGGCCGGCCCAGCAGCTCGGCCAGCCGGTCGGCGATGGGGTCCATTTTCAGCGCCTCGTCCACCTGCCCCCCGGGCCGGCCCAGGTGCGACATGAGGATCACCGCCGCCCCGTTGTCGAGCAAATGCTCGATGGTCGGCAGGGCGGCCTGGATGCGGGCGTCGTCGGTCACCGTGCGATCTGGGGCTTCCCCCGCCAGCGGCACGTTAAAGTCTACGCGGACCAGGACTCGCTTGCCCTGCACGTCCACGTCACGGATGGTCATTTTGTTCATGGTTCATCCCCTCGACAAGACAGGTCCAACCTTGAAGATTGGACCTGTCTCCGACTCAGAATCCCTGCTGCACCAAATAGTGCGCCAGCTCGGCCACGCGACAGGCGTAGCCCCACTCGTTGTCGTACCAGGCCGCGATCTTGACCATGTCGTTGATCACCATCGTCGAGAGCGCGTCGAGCACCGACGAGTAGGTGGTGCCCTGGAAATCGGTGGACACCAGCGGCAGGGGCGAGTAGCCCAGGACGTCCTTCAGCGGGAGCTCGGCGGCGGCCTTTTCAAAAGCGGCGTTGATGGTTTCCGCCCCGGCCGGCCGCTCCACACTGGCCGTCAGCTCGGCGATGGACACCGTTGGGATCGGGACCCGGTAGGCGCAGCCGTTGAGCTTGCCCTTTAACTCGGGGATGACCTCGGCGACGGCCTTGGCCGCCCCGGTGCTGGTCGGCACGATATTGGTCGCCGCCGACCGGGAGCGGCGGGGGTCGCTGCCCACGTGGTCCAGGATGGGCTGGCTGCCGGTGTAGGCGTGGATCGTCGTCATCAGCCCTTCCTTGATGCCAAACTCGTCGTTCAGCACCTTGGCCACGGGGGCCAGGCCGTTGGTCGTGCACGACGCGTTGGACACCACGCGGTGCTGCGTCGGATCATAGTCGGTGTGGTTGATGCCCACCACTACGGTCAGATCGGCCTTGGGATCGGGCGCGGTGACGATGACGCGCCGGGCGCCACCCGTCAGGTGCAGGTGCGACCGCCCCTTAAAGTGCCCCGATGCCTCGATGACCAGGTCTACACCCAGGCGGCCCCATTCGGGCACGGGGCCGTAGGGATTGCGGCCCAGGATGTGCATCTCCTGCCCATCCACGACGATGGCGTTGCTGCCGTGCCGCACGTCGGCCTCGACCTCGGCGTCAAAGACGCCATAGTTCGAGTCGTACTTGAGCAGGAGCGCCCGGTTCTCGGTCGCGTGCGGGTTGCTCACGCCGATGTGCGTGATCCGCAGCTCGTCCCGGTACCGCTGGTGGATAATCTTCAAGACCTGCCGGCCGATCCGGCCAAAACCATTGATCGCCACGCTAACGGTCATACTTTCCTCCCGTCCTGACTGACGCCCTTGTCCGTTCAGACCGAAGTTCGTCCACTATGCCTGATCGAGGGAGACCTTGGCCTGCGTCGCCAAAAAGTTTGCCAGGTCGGCTACGCGGCAGGAGTAGCCCCACTCGTTGTCGTACCAGGCCACCACCTTGACCAGGTTGCCCTCCATGACGTTGGTCAGCGGCCCGTCCACGATGGCCGAGCGTTCGTCGCCCTTGAGGTCCATCGAGACCAGGGGGTCCTCGCTGTAGCCCAGGATGCCGTCCAGTTCCCCGTCGGCGGCGGTGCGGAAGGCATCGTTGACCTCGTCGGCGGTCACTTCCTGCTCCAGCTCGGCCGTAAAATCGACGATGGACACCGTCGGCGTGGGCACGCGCAGGGCAAAGCCGTCGAACTTGCCCTTGAGCTCGGGCATGACCAGGGCCACGGCCTTGGCCGCGCCGGTGGTGGTCGGGATGATGTTCAGGGCCGCCGCCCGGGCGCGCCGGGGGTCCTTGTGGGGCAGGTCGAGGATGCGCTGGTCGTTGGTGTAGGCGTGGACCGTCGTCATCAGGCCGCGCTTGACGCCAAAGGTCTCGTGAACGACCTTGGCCACGGGGGCCAGGCAGTTGGTCGTGCACGAGGCGTTGGAGATAATGTGGTGCTTGTCGCGCTGGTACTCTTTTTCGTTGACGCCAATGACCACCGTCCAGTCCACGCTGTCGGCCGGCTTGGCTGGCGCGGTGATGATGACCTTCTGGGCGCCGGCCACCTCGCGGTGCATGGCTGCCTGCTCGCCATCGCGAAAGACGCCGGTGGCCTCGACCACGACGCTCACGCCCAGGTCGCCCCAGGGGATCTGGCTGGGGTCGTACTGGGCAAAGGTCTTGACTTCCTTGCCGGCGACCCGGAAACTGCCCTCTTCGATCTCGATCTGGGCCGGGAAGCGGCCATAGTTCGAGTCGTACTTGAGTAAATTGGCCAACGTCTGATTGTCCGTAAGATCGTTGACGGCGACGACCTCCAAGTCCTCGGGAAAGCGCTCCCAGATCGCCCGAAACACCTGCCGTCCGATCCGGCCAAATCCATTGATTCCTACTCTAATCTTCATCAGTCAACCTCCTTTAGTTTCGCAGGGAAGAACCCTGGCTGATTCTGGTTCATGCAACGTTAAAGATGTCGCTACTGCTGACGATGCCTACGATGTCCTGGCCATCAAAGACGAGGACGCGGCGGATGTCGGCACGGGCCATCAGGGCTGCACAATCGGATAAGCTACAGTTGGGGGGCACCGTGATCACCGGCTTGGTCATGATCTCGTAGACGTGGACTTGGGCCGGATCGAGGCCCTGAGCCACCACCTTTTCAATAACGTCGGTTTGGCTCATGAACCCCCAGGTGTCGGTGGCACTGGGGCGCTGGGCCAAAAGGCTGGAGACATTCCACTGTTTCATCTTGTCAATGGCCTCGGCTACGGTGGCATCGGGCTCGATGCTCACTACGTGTTTGGTCATCACGTCGGCGGCGGTCTTCATAGTTCTCACCTCCTCATTCGGTTTCGTCCATTCGATGACGGGTAGCGGTCGTCTGGCAAGTGCGAATGTGGGGGACGTTCTCCCCATTTACACTTGTCCCCTGGCCGCTACTGATGGCGCTTGTAAAAGCTCTCGTAAAAGCGCATAATCTCGTGCGCCAGCTTCCGGGCATCGTGCCGCCACGGAGCCCCAGGATCGACGATGTCGGCAGCGTGTACCCGGTACCCTCCATTCTCGGGATAGCGGAGCGGGACCATCTCTAGATCGGGCCGGGCCTGGTCCGACACAGGCTGGCCGTTGGCCAGGACGTAGGGAAACAAGCCGCGCCCCACGTGACGTTGCAGCACGGCGACGTGCTGGCCCACGTCAAAGCCGTCGGTCTCGCCCGGCTGGGTGGCGACGTTGCACACGTAGAGCTTGAGGGCCGGCGAGGCGCCCACCGCCCGACGGATGTCCGCTACGAGCAGGTTGGGCAGGACGCTGGTGAACAAACTCCCCGGCCCGGCGACGACGAGGTCGGCTTCCAGGATGGCGCGCACGGCGGCGGGATAGGCCCGCACCCTGTCTGGCCGCAAGAACACGCGCTCGATGGGAAGGCCCGCCTTGGGGATGGAAGATTCCCCCTGGATGCGCTCCAGGTGGGCCGGCGGCCCGAGGTCGGCGACCAGGGCGACGTCGTCCAGCGTTGAGGGCAGGATTCGCCCCCGTACGGCCAGCACCTGCCCGGCCTCGGCCAGGGCTTGCTCAAAGCTGCCGGTCACGGCCGCCAGGGCGGTGATGAACAGGTTGCCCAAGCTGTGGCCCTTCAGGCCGTTTCCCGTGGCAAAGCGGTATTGAAAGAGTTGGGTGATGAGCGCTTCGTCGTCGGCCAGGGCGGCGATGCAATTGCGAAAATCGCCCGGGGGCAGCACGCCGAGTTCACGGCGCAAGCGGCCCGACGAGCCGCCGTCGTCGGCCACGGTAACAATGGCGGTCAGGTGGGGGGTGTGGGCCTTGAGACCGCGCAACAACGTCGATAGCCCCGTGCCACCGCCGATGGCCACCACCTTGGGGGCCAGGCTGTCTCGCTCCTCTCTCCCGGTCGTTTTGTTCATGGTTTTCCTGCGCGCTTATTATAGCCCAAGTTCCCGCCTTCGTCAATTGGCTGCTGGAGACTGGGTATTCGATATTGGCCCCTTTGTCCAAAGAATGCTACAATAGGGCCGCATCCAGGAGGAAGACGAGCATGACAGACACCACCGACATTCTGGCCGGACTGAATCCGGCCCAACGCGAGGCTGTGGAGGCGGTCGAAGGGCCGGTGCTGGTGCTGGCCGGGCCGGGCAGTGGCAAAACGCGGGTCCTGACCCACCGGGTGGCCTACCTGGTCAAGGCCTACGGCGTGCCCCCCTGGCAGATCGTGGCTGTCACCTTTACGAACAAGGCCGCCCGCGAGATGAAAGAGCGCCTCTACCGCCTGCTGGGCGAGGAGTTCCGTAAACTGAGCATCGGCACCTTCCACGCCATCTGCGCCCGCATCCTGCGCCGCGAGGCCGAGGCGGCCGGCGTCTCGCCCCAGTACGTGATTTACGACACCGGCGACCAGGTCAGCCTGGCCAAGCAGGCCATCCGCGACCTGGACCTCGACGAAAAGCTCTACCGGCCGCGGGCGATGCTGCGCCGCATCTCGTGGGCCAAGAACGAGCTGGCGGCGCCGGCGGAAATGCAGATCGTGACCTACCGCGACGAGGTCGCCCGGCGGGTCTACGAGCGCTACCAGGCTCTGCTGGAGGAAAGCAACGCCCTCGATTTCGACGATCTTTTGATGAAAAGTGTAGAGATGTTTCGCCAGCACGCCGACGTCCTGGCCAAGTACCGGCATCGCTACCCCTTTGTCCTGGTCGACGAGTGGCAGGACACCAACATGGCCCAGTACGAGCTGGTCAAGCTGCTGGCCGGCGAGCGGGCCAACCTCTTTGTCGTGGGCGACGAGGACCAGTCGATCTATCGCTTTCGCGGCGCCGACTATCGCAACGTGGCCCGCTTCCGCGAGGACTATCCGGAGGCCCGGGTCATTATGCTGGAGCGCAACTATCGCTCTACGCAGACGATCCTGGACGTGGCCAACGCCGTCATCGCCCGCAACGTGCACCGCCATCCCAAGCGGCTCTACACCGAAAAGGGCGGCGGCCCGCAGGTCGTCGTCCGCGAGGCCTACGACGAGCAGGAGGAAGGCGACCTCATCGTCAGCGAGATCCAGCGGCTGGTGGCCCGGGGCGCGGCCCGGGCCGGCGATTGCGCCGTCATGTACCGGACCAACGCCCAGTCGCGGCCCATCGAAGATGCCTTTGTGCGGCGGGGCATGCCCTACAAGCTGGTCGGCGCGACCCGCTTTTACGAGCGCAAAGAGATCAAGGACGTGATGGCCTATCTGCGCCTCATTCACAACCCCTACGACGGCGTGGGCCTGGCGCGCATCCTCAACGTGCCGACGCGCGGCATCGGGCGCAAGACCGAGGAGACGCTGATGCGCTGGGCGGAGGAGCTGGGCGTGCCGGTCTATGCCGCGCTCCAGATGTTGATGGAGGCCGAGACGGGCGAGGCGACCGTGCAGCATCCCTTCAGCACCCGGGCGACGCGGGTCCTGCTCGACTTTGCGACGATGATGGAGGAACTCAGCCAGGCCCGGCAGGAGCTGAATTTGCTGGAGCTGCTCGCCCTCTTGCTGGAGCGCACGGGCTACACGTCCCACGTCCAGGACGGCACCGACGAGGGGCAGGCACGCTGGGAGAACATCCTGGAGCTGCGCACCGTGGCCCGCGACTACGCCGGCCTGTCGCCCGATGTGGCGCTGACCACCTTCCTGGAGGAGGTGGCCCTCGTCTCCGACGTGGACAACCTGGATGCAGAGGTGGACGCGCCGACGCTGCTGACCCTCCACGCGGCCAAGGGCCTCGAATTCCCGGTGGTGTTTATCACCGGCATGGAGGAAAAGCTCTTTCCCCACAGCCGCTCCATGGACGACGCGGAGCAGATGGAGGAGGAGCGGCGGCTATGCTACGTGGGCGTGACCCGGGCCAAGGAGCGCCTCTACCTGCTGCACACCTTCCGCCGCACCCTCTACGGCGAGAGCGAGGTCCGCGAGCCCTCCCGCTTTCTGGCCGACGTTCCCGAGCACCTGGTCCAGGGCCAGGACGACAAACCCCAGGCCCGCCAGCAGAGCCTGGACCTGGGTGCCGGCCGCTTTCTGGGCCGGTCGCCGGGCAAGGTCACGTCCTTCTCGCCGGCGCGGCGTTCGAAACCAGCATCCCTGAAACAGACGAAGCCGGAATCGGCTGCCCTCCAGTTCGAGACCGGCGACGAAGTGGTCCACGACGCCTTTGGCCGGGGCGTCGTCATCGAGAGCAAGGCCGTCGGCGCTGACGAGCAGGTGATGGTCGCCTTTGCCGGTGTGGGCCTCAAGCGGCTGCTGGCCAGCATGGCGCCGATGACCAAGATCGGGTAGTGGTTACGTCGTAAGTGATAATGTGGGGGACGTCCCCCACATTATCACTTGCCGTGTTACCACTTCCCAAGATCGAGGCATGAAGAACCAGGGTGGAGTGGGGGGCTTTTCCCGCTTCCCTCCAATCACCGCCCGGAGGAGCGAAACGTGACCCAAGAATTCATAGACCACATTCTGATTGACAAAGAGATGGTCCAGCGCCGGGTGGCCGAGCTGGGACGCGTTATCTCGGCCGATTATGCGGGCCAAGATATCGTCCTGGTCTGCGTGCTCAAGGGCGGGGTGGCCTTTCTGACCGACCTGATGCGCCAGATCACGATCCCCCACGAGATCGATTTTCTGGCCATCTCGAGCTACGGCGTCGGCCAGCGGGACAGCACGGGTGCCGTGCGCCTCGTCATGGACCTCAAGGGCGACATCGCCGGGCGCGACGTGCTCATCGTCGAGGACATTGTGGATAGCGGCCGGACGATGGACTATTTGCTGCGCCTCTTCTGGGCGCGCAAGCCGGCCAGCCTGCGGATCTGCACCCTGCTCAACAAGCCCGAGCGGCGAGTCATCGAGGTGCCCCTCGATTACGTCGGCTTTGACATCCCCGACAAGTTTGTGCTGGGCTATGGCCTGGATTTCGACGAAAAGTATCGCAACCTGCCCCACGTGGCCGTCTTGAAGAAAGAGTATTACGCCGGCTAGTGCACGAGGGCCCAAGTCCCTCGTGGTTCTCTCCGAATGCGATTGCCCTCCAATCCACCGATTTTGCCGTTGATTTTTTCATAAAAATCAGGTATACTGGGTCTAACAGACAGAGGAGGGATCTAGCTATGGACGAGATACTATTTGACCTGCCAGCCACCGATCAACCCCAGCCCAGCGGGCCGGCGCACCGCGCCGTAAGCGGCGCCTACGTCGGAGAGCGGAGCGGGCAAAGGCTGGACCTGCGCGTGGACCTCCAGGAGCCCGGCCTGGAGGGCCTTTACCGGCCGCTGAACCTGGTCAGCGGCGACTTTTTCCGGGACGTCGGCGACGGGGAGTGGGAGTACCGCTCCTCCTTTGCCGTCGAACACCCTCACGTCCGGTGGGAGGCCGAGCAGGTCGTCGTCGCCGGCACCATGACCACCTACCACAACCTGGAGCTGGCCGCCGCCAGCGGCGAGTTGATCACCCGCAGAATCCTGCACGTCACCATTCCCTTGCGGACGGCCCACGAGTCGCCCGAGCCCGCCCTGGTCCAGATCATCCACTGGGGCAACTACCGGACCACATTCCTGTGTGACCGGACCTCACCCTTCCAGCGCACCATCGAGCTCGAGATCGACCGCATCGCCGGGACCACGCTGCCCCAACCCTTCAACACCCTGAGCGTCTCCAACCGCCCGGCCGACCTGCCCGCACTCGACCTGGACGTCACCCGCGCCTACCAGCGGGCGGGCATTGACGTGCGCCTCCTCTCTGACGAGGAGGTGTTCGAGGCCACCCACGCCGGCGCCGACCTCAAGTGGGACGAGGACGAGCTGCACAACGCCATGACCCACCACTTTTCCCAGTGGCGCGACGAGCCGCAGTGGAAGCTCTACCTGTTGGTCGGCACCCATTTCAAGCTCTATCCCAACCACTACGTGACGGGCATCATGTACGACAGCCAATACCGCGACCCGGACGATCCCTTCCCCCGCCAGGGCGCCACCGCCTTCTACTCGACCATGCAAAAGGTGTGGGGCGGGCTGTCCCAGGCCGAGTTCGACCGCAACTACCTGCGCACCTGCGTCCACGAGCTGGGCCACGCCCTGAACCTGCTCCACTCTTTCGACAAAGACCGGCCCGATTCCCTGTCGTGGATGAACTACCCCTGGCGCTATCCCCACGGCTACAACCTGCCGCCCGGCTGGAACGGCACCCAACAGTTCTGGGCCAAATGTCGCTTCGAGTTCGACGCCGAGGAGCTGCGCCACCTGCGCCATCACGCCCTGATGGAGGTCATCCCCGGCGGGGCGCCCTTTGGCGTCCTGGGCCACGACGTCGCCGCGCCGACAGCCGCCTCGGTCGAGCAGCAGGAGAAAGCCCCCCTGGGCCTCTACACCCGCACCCGGCCCGAGCGCTACCTTTTCGAGTTCGCCGAGCCGACGACGGTCGAGATCAAGTTGAAGAACCAGACCGAGGCCCCGGTCATTGTGCCCGACATGCTCAACCCCGAGTTCGGCCTGCTGGAGCTCTACATCCGGGACCCCAAGGGCCGCGTGCGGGCCTACGAGCCCCTCTTTAGACTCTGCGGCGAGCCCAAAACGGCGGAGCTGCCCCCCGGCGAGAGCCTCTACGAGAGTGTCTTTGTCGCCTACGGCAAGGATGGCTTCTACCTGGAGGAGCCGGGCGAATACCAGATCTGGGCCGTCTATGGCGCCGGCGGGCTGCGGCTGCGCTCCAACGCGCTGCGCATCCGCGTGGCCTTTCCCCAGACGCCGGAAGAGGAAGACATGGCCCTCTACACCTTTGGCCGCGACCAGGGCCACGTGCTCTATATGCAGGGCGCCAACCACCTGGACCGGGCCAACGACCAGCTCCGCGAGGTGACCGAGCGCCTTCCGACGACCCACCTGGCGCGCTACATCCACTACTGCTTTGGCAAGGGCCAGGCCCGCGAGTTCAAAAACCTCGTCACTGGCGAGGTGCAGCCGCCCAAGCTGGAGGACGCGGCCCGGGAGCTGACCCGGGCCAGCACCCTGCTGCGCAAGACGCAAAAGTCGGGCCTGGACAACATCACCCACGGCCGCGCCGTGGACCTGCTCTACGACGTCTACCGCCAGATGGACCAGGAGGGGGAGGCCGAGCCGGTGCTGGAAAAGACGGCCCGCTACTTCAAGCGGATGGAAGTCAAGCAATCGGTCATCAACGACCTGGAAGGCCAGATCAACGCCATAAAAGGCAAGTGAGTGGGGAGGAAGAATGGCGGACGAACCGATCAAGGTCGAGTTGAGCGCGCCCCGGGGCACGCAGCAGCCCCTGGACGAGCCGCCAGAGCTGTCGGTGTGCGTCACCAACGTGTCGGACAAACCGGTCTGGATGGTGGGCGTGCTGCCCGGCTCCGAGGGGCTGCGCTATCCGCGCTACGAGGTCGAAATCGAGGGGCCATCCGGACCGGCCAAGCGGCCCTTCCCCGAGGGCATGGACTATGGCCGGGGGCTCCAGCCCGACGATTTCGTGCGCCTCGACCCCGGCGAGAGCTTTGACCCGCAGGCGGGCAAAGACTTTATCCCCATCCAGGAGCTCGCCTGGTTCAAGCCGGAGGAGCCGGGCACCTATCGCTTCCGGCTTCGCGTGGACACCACCGCCCAGGACCCCCGCGAGTGGCTGGGTCACACCTACGTCCGCGAGCGAAAGCGCGTCCAGGACCTGATCGAGCGGGTGCCCAAGGTCGAGGTGACGTCCGATCCGGTGGAGATCGAGTTCCGCTGACGCAAACGAGCCTCCCGCAGACCTGCGGGAGGCTCGTGGGGCAAGCTTCAAGCCTGCTCTACCGCTCGATAAAGTAGGTCACCTGCACCTGATAGCCGATCTCCAGCTCGCCGGGGCTGATCGAGCCGCCGCCCGAAACGGCCCGCTCCTCCACCTCTATGGCCATGGGGAAGCCACCGTTGCCCACGACCTCACTGACCGACATGACGGGACCGAGTTCGACCCCGTTCAGCTCGGCCAGGGCCTCGGCGCGGGCCAGGGCGTCGTCGATGGCGTCGGCCCGGGCGTCGGCCTGGGCCGCCTCGCGGTCATCCAGGCCAAAGCTCACGCCCCAGATGTTGTTGGCGCCCGCCTCGATGACGGCGTCCAGCACGTCGCCCACCGTGTCCAGATCGCGCACGGTGACGTTGACCACGTTCGAGACCCGATACTGGGGCTGGGGCTCCTCGTTTTCCCCTTCGACCGAGCGGGGCATCGGCTCCGGGTAGCGCTCCAGGTAGATGCTATAGTTCATCGTCTGGATGTCCTTCTCGGCAATGCCGGCCTCTTCCAGCGCGGCCAGGATGCTGTCCATCTGGGCCTCGTTTTCCTCGACCGCCTCGGCGATGGTCTCGGCCATCGTCTCGACGCCGACACTCACCCGGGCGATGTCGGGCTCGATGCGGACCGAGCCGCGGCCGACGACCGTGATCGTCTCCGCCGTGTTGTAGCCAGCGGCCGGCTTCGAAGTCTGGGCTACGGCCGGGCCGTTCTGCAGACACGACTCGTAGACGCTGGCTCGCCCCAAAAGGTTCCAAAAAAGAACCCCGACTCTGACCAGAGTCGGGGTCGTGGGACTATCTTTTGGGCTAGGAGGCCAACAGCCAGGCGCGCAAGGCTCCGGCGTCGGCAAAGACCGGGTCGGCGCCGGCCTCAGCCAGCCGGGCGGCAGGGAGGGTCGTCTGCAAGGCCACGCAGGCCATCCCCGCCGCCCTGGCCGAGCGGATGCCCAGCGGCGCGTTCTCCACGGCCAGGCACTCGGCGGGCGACAGGCCCAGGCGCTCGGCGGCGAGGCGGTAGGGCTCAGGGTCGGGCTTGCCGTGCATCACCTCGTCGCCGGCGACGCCGGCGTCGAAGAGGCCGGCGACGCCGGTGGGGGCCAGGCTCTCGTCCACCACGCGGCGGGCGCTGCCGGTGACGAGCCCCAGCCGGTAGCCGCGCCCCTGCAGGTCGTAGAGCAGCGGGCCGACGCCGGGCACCAGCTTGGGCTCGAAGGTCTGGCGAAAGTAGGCCCGTTTCGCTTCGGCCAGGCGCCGGGCCTCGTCCTCGGAGCAGGGCTGGCCCAGGAGCTTTTCCGTCAGCCGTTGGGCCGTGCGCTCGGTGGGCATGCCCTCCAGCGGATAGAGGTCGTCGGCCGCCAGCTCGATGCCAAGCGGCGCCAGGGCCTGCTGCCAGGTGCGCAGGTGGGCGGGCATCGAGTCGAGCACTACCCCGTCCATGTCAAAGACGATGGCCCGCGCCGGGCGCACGGGCGACCGGACGTAGCGGGTCAGCTCCCGCAGGCTGTGGATGCGGGGGCAGAGAGCCTCGGGCTGGCGGTCGCCCCGGTCGATGAGTACCGCGTCGAGGCCAGCGCCGGTCGCCCCCTCGATGTCGTCGCCGACGTGGTCGCCCACGTAGAGCAGCCGCTGACGGGGCACGCCCGCCTTTTCGACGACGATCTCAAAGATGCGGGGATCGGGCTTGGCCAGCCCCACCTCGGCCGAGATGACGACGAACTCGAAGAAGCGGAGCAGGTCAAAGCGCTCCAGCACCTCGCAGAGATTGGCGCCAAAGTTGGAAAGCACGCCCAGGGGCAGGCCCAGAGCGCGTAGCGCCTCCAAGGCCGGCAGCACGTCGTCGTAGAGCCGGTCGAAGCGGCCCCCAAAGAGCCAGCGTAGCATCTCCTCGGCCAGGTCGGGGCGGTCGGGCCAGGTCTGGCCGAAATTGCCCCGCCACCAATCGCGCAGCTCGGCCTCGCTGGCCCCCAGTCCCTGGGCGCCGTCGCGATTGGCGACGATGACCGAGATGAGGCGATGATGAAACTCGCGGGCATCGTCGTCGTCGCCGGGGAGGCCGGCCTCGGCCAGGAATTCCTGGAACGGCCCCCGTTCGTGAAATCCAAGAAGCGTGCCGCCGACGTCAAAGACGACGGCGTCGTAACGCAGGTCATTCTTCTGTGTTGGCATCGGTGTCTGTCTCTTCCTCAAAAAGCTGGTCCATCCAGGCTGCCTCCTCGTCCGTCAGCGGGACGAGGGGCGGCCGGCCATAGTCCACGAAATCGGCGTAGCCGCCGTTGTCGTAGCACACGTCAAAGATGGCCGGCAGGTTCAGCACCACGTCGTCGTCGGGCTGAAGGAGCGGCACGCCGACGCGGGGCAGGCGACGCGGCAGGGGGACGGGATAGAGCTCGAACTCGAAGCGGTTGGAGGCGCGGTTGACGCAGACCAGGTAGCGGTGCGGCTCGATGCCGGCCCGCAGAACCTCGGGCACGGTGACGGTGGGCAGCCCCTCCGACAGCAGGTCGATCTCGACCAGGTGGGCGTCGCTGCCCAGGACCTCCTGCTGCTTGCGGCGGTAGAGTTGGTGGCCCTCGCCGGGCGCCTTGTTGGCCGGGCTGAGCACCTCGATGACGGTGACCACCTCGCCGCCGTCGGTGTGCACGATCTCGACGTAGGGCTCGCGCACCTCGGTCGGCTCAACGGCGACGCGGACGGGCTCGTCCCGCTCGTCCGGCTCGTCCTGGGCGACAAAGTCCATCTGGGGCCGGTCTATGACCAGCGTCTCGCGGACGGGCCGCTCGACCAGGGTCACGTCGGGGTAGAGGGTGTGGGCGGTCTGGACCACGTAGAGCCGCTCGCCGATGCGGGCGTGGTAACGGGGCCGCAACTCGGGCTGGAGGGCGTCGGCGATGTAGGTGATGAGCCGCTGGTGCACGCCCGGCCAGAGGGCCGGCGCCTCCAGGTAAGGGTCCATGCCGGGGAAAGGACTGGGCATCAGGTACCTCCTGTCCATCCGCTAATTCTTCGCATCTGCTCCTATCAGCCGCGCCAGGTAGATCAACAGCAACATCTGGAAGACGCGGCCCAGCAGCGCGGCCTTGTCGGGCGCGGGCACGTCGGGATCGTAGGCCGGGGCCAGCAGGGTCTGGATGGCCTGCCAGCGATCCTCCGGGGCCAGGTCCTGTCCTGTGCCCTGTGGGCGTGGCGAAGGGTCGGACTGCATCTCGGCCGAGGCGTGCCACAGGGTCTCGGCCAGGTACCAGGCTGCCTGGCTGTGCACCAACCCGGTCTCGACCTCCCAGCCCTTGACGTACTGGCGGCTGGCGGCAACCATCAGCGATTCGCCCAGGCCGCCCAGAAGCAGGCTTTGCCAGAAGTGCTTGCCCTCACTGGCCACCAGGTTTTCCAGGGCCACCGAGCCCACCGCGCCGATGTCCAACTGTGAGGCCAGTTCGCTGTAGTCGCGGGCCGCGATCTTGCTCTGCAACTCGCTCAGATAGCCGTGAAAGCGCCCGGCGATCTCCAGAGCCCGAGACGCCACCGGCACCTCCCCATCGAACGCCAGCAAGGCCCCCTGCAAATCCACGAGCACTTTTGGCGTCGGCTTTGACAGAAGCACTGGAACCAGCTCCTGTAGACGCTTCATCGGCACCTCCTCCCTGAATCGGCGAACCTCAAGAAATATCCACTTTGCTCGCAGCACCCCTGTCGGGGACGTCGCCCCGGGGACGGGGCTCCAAGCGATGATGCTTTCCCATCCGACGAGATTATACCATAGCTGGTCGAATTTTGGTATTCGGCTAGGACATTCGCGCCGATCTGTGGTATAATCAACAAACAACGGATCAGGGAGGAAAAGGAGACGTTCATGACAGAGAAACGGATACCCTCGATGCTGCTCAACATCCTCTTCAGCCAGGTGGAAGAGATGATGGGCCGCCGGAGCTTGATTATGCTCCTCAGGCAGGCAAACCTGTCCGAGTACGCCGATCACATGCCCCCCATGGACGACAGCCCCAGCATTACGGTCAGCCAGTATTCGGAGCTGCTGGCCAACATCTATGAGATCTTTGGCGCGCGGGGGGCCAAGCCCATCTTTCTCCGGGGCGGGCGGCTGGGCGCGGCCGAGATCCGTAAGCAGCGACCGGCCCAGTTCGCCGTCAGCGGCATGGCCCTCAAGCTGCTGCCCACTGCCAAGCGGATGCAGATCGTCCTGGACAAACTCGTGGACCAGGGGGAAGAGATGTACGGCGCCACCTATCGCCTCGAAGACCAGGGCGACGCCTTTGTGCTATCCATCGAGGATTGTCACTATTGCGCCGAGATCGCCCGCCGCTCCGAGAGGCAGAACCGGCCGGTGACCAAACCCGTGTGCTACATCCCAGCCTCCATCATCGCCGAGATGATGGAGTGGGCCACAGACCAGAAGCACCTGGTCGAAGAGACGGCCTGCATCGCCCTCGGTGACGGGGCGTGTCGATTTCGGGTGAGCAAGTGAGCCGATAGTGGGGATTGGCCCTCACCAAACCCGGCAGAGAAACCCCTTGAGATACTCCGATTCGGGAAAGGTGAGGAGGACAGGATGGTCGGGACCCTGGGCCAAACGCTCCAGGATCTGTACGTCGCGCCTGGCGTCCACGCTGGCGCCAAAGACGACCTTCTGAAAGAGGTCGGCGCTCACCCGGCCCGAGCAGGAGAAGGTGATCAGCGAGCCGCCCGGCCGCAACAACTGCATGGCCAGCAGGTTTACGTCCTTGTACCCCCGCGTGGCGTCGCGGACCTGGGCCTGGGAGGTTGCGAACTGGGGCGGATCGAGGATGGCGACGTCAAAGGTGCGGCCTTCGTCGCGATAGTCGCGCAGCACCTGGAACACGTCGCCGACGACCATTTCCTGGGCCGGACAGCCGTTGAGGACCAGGTTCTCCTCGGCCAGGGCCAGAGCCTCGGCGGAGGTATCGACGTTGACGACCGAGCCCGCGCCGGCCCGCCCGGCATAGACCCCAAAGCCGCCGGTGTAGGCAAAGGCGTTCAGAACGTCGGCGCCGGCACAGCGGCCCGCCGCCCGCAGCCGATTCTCCCGCTGGTCGAGGTAAAAGCCGGTCTTGTGCCCCTGCCGCACGTCCACCAGGAAGCGATGGCCCTGCTCGACGATCTCTATCCTTTCGGGCGGGGCTTTTCCCCACACGGTGCCCGTCTCCAGCGATAGACCCTCTTTGCGCCGGACGTGGGCGTCGTCCCGGGCGTAGAGGCCCAGCGGCGGCGCGAGCCCTTGCTCGGCCCACAATTCGGAGTCGGCCAGCAGGGACACGATCTCGTCGCGGCGGCGGGCCATGCCCAGCGCCAGGCACTGGACCACAAGCCAGTCGCCGTAGCGGTCCACGATCAGGCCCGGCAGGCCGTCGGCTTCGGCGTAGACCAGGCGGTAGGCGTCGGTGGCGGCGTCGGCGGCCAGGCGACGCCGCCCGTGGATGGACTGCGCCAACCGGCGCCGCCAAAAGCCGACGTCTAGCTCCTCGCCGGCGTCCCAGGTGAGCAGCCGGACGGTGATCTGCGAGTGGTCGTTCCAATAGCCGGTCGCCAGGTAGCGCCTCCGGCTGTCGGCCACGCGCACCAGGTCGCCGTCCTCGGCACGGCCCTCGACGCGGTGGATGGCCCCCGAAAAGACCCAGGGGTGGCGGTTGCGGACCGGTTTCTCCCGGCCCCGCTTCAAAACTACAGTGGCAAGTTTGTCGCTCATGGGACGAGTATAACACAGCCGGGGGATTTTACCAAGGCGTTTACCTGCTTACAGCAGCGGTCCTCACCGGCCAGAAACGCTGCAGCCCGGTTGACACGCCTGGGCTGTGATGGTAGAATGGAAATCGAACAGATGTCCGTCTGGTCACTGGTCAGAGCAAGGAGACACGATGGAATCTACAGGATGTTACCTCGGCCTGGGCCTGATCCTGGGATCCGCGATCACGGCCCTGTTGCTGGAAGGCAACACCCGGCGGCGGGCTGCCCTGTCCAAAATGAGAAGCCCGACCTCCGAAAAGCCCAAGGCTGACGCCATCATGCAAAATGCCAGGGAGAACCGCCGAAAGGGATGTGCCGAGTTGCCCACCGCCCTGCTCATCATGTTGGCGGGCATTGGGCTGCTGATTCTGGCCGCCTATCTGCTCAGCACAGGCCAGGGCCTGTAATCTAGACGTTGAAGGGAGGTCCTGGACAGAAATCTCCCCGCTCAGGCCCATTTTTCTCCTGCTTGGCGACTTTACCTTCCGTCCGCAACTCGTTGACAGCCCTCCCAAAGTGGGGTAGAATAGCCGACGCCCAGTGACGAGACCCAAAGGGGGACGTATGAAGGCGATGGTGCTGCGGGAGCCGAAACCCGTCGAAGAGAAACCATTAGAATTGACCGACCTGCCCCAGCCGGAGCCCGGTCCAGGCCAGGTCCGGCTCAAGGTGCGGGCCTGCGGCGTGTGCCACACCGACCTGCACCTCGTCGAGGGCGAGATCGCCACCCCCAAGCTGCCCGTCGTGCCCGGCCACCAGATCGTCGGCACGGTGGACGCCCTGGGCGAAGGCGTGACCCGCTTCTCGCCCGGCGACCGGGTGGGCGTGCCCTGGCTCTACTCTGCCGACCAGACCTGCGAGTTCTGCCGGCAGAGCCTGGAGAACCTGTGCGAAAACGCGCGTTTCACCGGCCAGCACGTGGACGGCGGCTTTGCCGAGTACGTGGTCTCGGTCGCCGACTTTACCTACCCGCTCCCCGAGGGCTTTCCCGACGAGCAGGCGGCGCCCCTGCTCTGCGCGGGCATCATCGGCTACCGCTCGCTGCGGCTGAGCGAGATTGAGCCGGGCTGTGGCACGGTCAGAGACCGACCACAGCGATTGGGCCTCTACGGCTTTGGCGCCTCGGCCCACGTGACCATCCAGATGGCCCGCCATTGGGACTGCGAGGTGTACGTCTTTACCCGGAGCGAGGAGCACAAGCAGCACGCCCGCGACCTGGGCGCCGCCTGGGTCGGCGAGGCCCAGGACACGCCGCCGGCCAAGCTCGACAGCGCCGTCACCTTTGCCCCGGCCGGCTGGCTGGTGCCCGAAGTGCTCCGCGTCCTGCGCAAGGGCGGCACGCTGGCCATCAACGCCATCCACATGAGCCCCATCCCCGAACTGCCCTACGACCTGCTCTACGGCGAAAAGACGATGCGCAGCGTGACCAACCTCACCCGCCGGGACGCCGAGGAATTCCTGCCGCTGGCCGCCGAGATCCCGATCCACACCGACGTCGAGGTCTACCCGCTGGAGGAGGCCAACGAGGTGCTACGGCGCCTCAAGGACAGCGAGGTCAAGGGTGCGGCGGTGCTGGAGATCGGGGATTAGGGATTAGATATTGGGTATTGTTGCTTGGAGAAAATTGAATTCGTGATAAACAGAGTGCTCGTTTTGGCTATCCTGGCGGCTCTGCTGGCAGCCGCGTTGTTGGGTTGCGCCGTGGGCGGCGAATCGGCGCGGATCACGCCGACCCCGACAAAGACCGCGCGCCCGCTCTTTACCGCCACCCACACGCCCACGCCGACCCCGCCGCCGACCGACACTGCCATCC